>VGHO01000030.1 GCA_016868175.1 Betaproteobacteria bacterium | reverse complement strand
AGAGGACTCCGAACAAGGGATCTCACCCGTGAGGATCGCTTCCGTATGCCACCACACCGCATGCTTGTGCGCTACAACCGTTGGGCCAACCACCGGCTCTACGGCGCTCTGGCTGTCTTGCCTGAAAGCGAGGTGCATGTGCTGCGGGTGTCCCTCTTTCAGAATATGCTCCACACCCTGCATCACATCTACCAGAACAGTCGACTCTGGCAGGCGCACCTCGAGCAGCGTCCGAACGGCTATAGCGCCAGGAACGCTGCAGACTACCCTGGGCTTGCGGTGCTTGCTGAACAGCAGAGGGTGGTCGATGGCTGGTTGGTGAACTGGTACGACGCGGCGAGTACCCAGAGCCTCGAGGCGCCGGTGGACTTTGTGTTGCTCGGTGGTAGTCCGAGCCGCATCACGCAGTGGGAGGTGTTGCTCCACCTGGTCACGCACGGCAGCCACCACCGTGGCCATGTGGCCGCCATGTTCTTTCAGGTTCCGGGGCATCGGCCGCCGATCATGGATCTCCCGGTCTATCTCAGCGGCGACCCTGGCCGCGGATGATTCACCGTGCATCCTGACATTGATTCCCTGGCGCCTTTTGTGAAGGCCGCCGCGTTGGGGAATCTCGCGCAGGCCGCTGAGGCTCACTTCACCACTGTACCGGCCGCGGCCCGGCGACTGTCGCTGCTCGGGTACCAGTTCAAGGCTCAAGAGCCAGCGCTGCATGCGTGGCAGGGAAACTTTTGCGCCATTCGAAAACGGCCTCGGACTCACCGGGCACACAATGCAGGCTTGTGGCACTGGAGGTGATATGCATTTCGACACGGAACGGGAGGCAGGCGCGCACGGTCCTCTGCAGGGTGTGCTGGTGATCGCGCTGGAGCAGGCTGTGGCGGCACCGTACTGCAGCTCGCGCCTTGCCGATGCAGGGGCAAGGGTGATCAAGGTCGAGCGCCCTGATGGCGACTTTGCCCGCGGCTACGACCGGTCGGTGCACGGTGAGTCGTCGTACTGGGTATGGATCAATCGGGGCAAAGAATCGATTGCGCTCGACCTCAAGCGCGCAGACGAACTCGAGGTCTTGCTGCGGATGCTCGAACACGCAGATGTCTTCCTTCAGAACCTTGCGCCCGGGGCGTGCGAGCGCTTGGGAATCGGTTCGCAGAGCCTGCGGCAACGGTTTAGGCGCCTGATCACCTGCGACATCAGCGGCTACGGCGATGCGGGCGCCCTGATGGGGCTCAAGGCCTACGATCTGCTGGTTCAGGCAGAAAGCGGGTTGGTCGCGGTCAGTGGCGCTCCAGGTCCCTGGGGGCGTATCGGGGTGTCGATCTGCGACATCGCCGCAGGGATGAACGCGCTGATCGGAATCCAGCAGGCCCTTCTGCAACGCAACGCCAGCGGAGAGGGCAGCACGGTAAAGGTGTCGCTCTTTGGCTCGGCGGCCGAACTGATGAGCGTGCCCTACCTGCAGACGCGCTACGGAGGCAAAGCTCCCGAGCGGCTTGGGCTGAAGCATCCGAGCATCGCGCCCTATGGGGCATTCCGCAGCGCGGATGGTCGTGACATCGTCCTGTCGATCCAGAATGAGCGCGAGTGGGCGGACTTCTGCCGAGTGGTGCTGGAGATGCCTGCCTTGGCACAGGATCCCCGCTGCTGCAACAACGCGCTGCGCGTCGAGCACCGTGAGTTCGTCGACGGCCTGGTGGCTGAAGTGTTTTCGGGCCTTGAGGCGAGCATGCTCGAGGCACGGCTTGACGCTGCGCAAACCGCGTATGGCAGGGTCAACACCGTGGAGGACCTGGTTGCGCATCCCCAACTCACGACGGTGCCGATGCTGGTGAAAGGCGAGCGCGTCGACGTACCCGCCTTACCCTGGGGGCTGGCATGGAACCCTCCGGTCTATCCGCCCGCACCGTCACTGGATGCCGACGGTGCGCGCTTGCGCGAAGAGTTTTCCGGCTGCGCAGCAGGCCTGGGGCAGTGATGGCGATGCCTGACCCCGATGCTTGACCCCGTTGCGTGACTCCGTTGCTCGACATCGATGCCATGCGGGCGGCGGTCAGGCATGCCGAGCTTGCGATGTTCGGCGCGGAGCCCTGCCTGCTTCGGCGCACCCCGCTGTGGCGCATGCCGGGCGCAGCGCTGGGCGTCGCGTGCCGCGAACTTTGGCTCAAGCTCGAGCATCTGCAGGTGGGCGGAAGCTTCAAGGCGCGCGGTATGCTCTGGCGCCTGATGGCGAGTTTGCTGGCCGCACAGCAGATCGAGGTTGATCCTCTTGGAGCCGAGCGCGGACCACCGTCCACCGAATCCGGGCGGCATCGACTTCTTGAAGCTGGCGCAGTGATCGCCTCGGGCGGGAACGCGGGAATTGCCTGTGCGCACGCTGCAGCCCACCTTGGGATGCGCTGCGAGGTGTTCGTGCCCGAGGTGTCGCCCCAGGTCAAGCGTGATCGGCTTGAAGCGCTCGGCGCGCGGGTGGTGGTGCGTGGCGCACGCTATGTGGAGGCGCTTGAGGCCTGTCTGGCCCGCCAGCGTGAGTCGGGTGCCTTGCTGGTGCATGCCTACGACCAGCCGGAAGTGGTGGTTGGGGCGGGAACACTTGCGCTCGAGATCGAAGCGCAAGGGGGATGTGCGCCGGATTACACCCTTGTGAGCGTGGGCGGGGGAGGGCTTCTCGCGGGGCTTGCGTCGACCTACGGTGACCGCAGCTGCATCGTTGCGCTCGAGCCTGAGCGTGCACCCACACTGGCCCGGGCAAGAGCGGCGGGTGCCCCGGTTGATGTGGAGGTGGGAGGCGTGGCGGTGGATTCGCTGGGCGCGCGGCGCATCGGCGCCCTTGCGTGGGCGGTCAGTTGTGCGCGGGTGAGCGATTCGCTGCTGCTGAGCGACGAGTCCATCGTGCAAGCGCAGGCGGCGATGTGGCGTGAACTGCGGCTTGCGGTCGAACCCGCAGCGGCGCTGCCTCTTGCGGCACTGCGCTGCGGAATCTTTCGTCCGCCGAAGGATGCCCGGGTATGCCTGATCGTGTGCGGTGCCAACCTGGATCCTGCGCTCCTTGGTAACGGCTGAATTCCTGTTCGAGGCTTGGTTGACCTCTACGGGGAGTAAGCGGCGCGTCCGGTCAATCCTCGATGCGAATCCGGGATGCGAGCACCTTCAGCGCCTCGAGGTCGGGATTCTTTCGCGGCCAGACCAGTTGGACACCGTCGTTCGCGTGGCGAGCCAGAACGTGCAGGTGAAGATGCGGCACCGTCTGCCATCCGGCAGCGCGGTTGGCCTGCAGGACGGTGATCCCCGGCGCCTGAAAGGCCTTCTCAACTGCACGCGCGATCTTCCATGCGGCGGTCATCAGCGCTGCCGCGGTGAGCGCATCGGCCTCCATCAGGGTGGGGTAGGGCTGCCTGCTTGCCACAATGACATGGCCGGGGTTGACCTGCCCGGCATCCATGAACGCGAAAATGCGCTCATCCTCGTATACCTTCGCGCAGGGGAGATCGCCTGAAATGATGCGTGCGAAGACCGTGTCGCTCATGCGTGCCTCCGGTGCGATTGAGCAGGATGCCGGGATTGAACTGGATGGATTTTGACGCCCCCGGGAAATTGCAGTACCGTCCTCCAGAGCGGGCGGGGCACTGCGGCGTCGCGCTCTCCGTCTGACGGCGTCGCGCTCTCCGTCTGGCGGCGTGGCGGGCTCCGTCTGGTGGCGTGGCGCTCTCCGTCTGGCGGCGTGGCGCTGTGGCCGGTCGCAGCCGGCGATCCGCAGCGTATTTGAGCATTCAAGGAGGGCCTCCCCCATGGCTGAGAACAAGCGGACAGTGCCGGATCCCAGCGACTTCGACCGCAATTTCCGCGCACAGATTGCCAACTTCACCGGAGGTCTGGTTCCCACGCCTTTCGTCACGGCCTACACCGACTGGGCCATGAATCTTGCGCTCTCGCCTGCAAGGCAGGCGGAGCTGCAGCAGCATGCGGTTGAGCTGGCACAGGACACCTGGGCCTACGCGCTGGGGGCGCTCGGGGCGGTTACGAGCGGTGAGACTTCCGCCTCGGGGTACCCCCCCCCGTTTGGACCGCTGGCTGCAGCGACTGCCGCAGCGAAAGGTGTGATCCCGGGAACCGCTCAGGGAATCGCGCCAGGGGCAGCCCCCGGCGCGGTGCCCGATCCGCGCTTTGCGGATCCCGCCTGGTCGCAGTTCCCCTTCAACGTGTATGCGCGTGCCTTCCAGAATGCGGCCACCCTGATGAAGGAGGCTGTGGGCGGAGTGGACGGAGTGTCCGACTACAGCGAGAAGATGCTCGACTTTGCGGTTCGGATCTTGCTCGATGCAAGTTCTCCGGCAAACTTCCTGGGGACCAATCCCCAACTGCTCGCGCTCACACACTCCGAAAAGGGTCAGAACCTGGTGCGAGGAATGCAGAGCTACCTCGAGGATGCCCGCCGGATGCTCACGGGTGACAAGTCCAGGGCGTCGACTGGCTACATGGTCGGCAAGGACCTGGCGGTCACCCCGGGCAAGGTGATTCTGCGCAACGACCTGATCGAACTGATCCAGTATGAACCGGCCACTCCGGAAGTACACGCCGAGCCATTGCTGATCGTGCCTGCGTGGATCATGAAGTACTACATCCTCGACCTGAGTCCACGCAACTCACTGGTGCGCTATCTCGTCGAACAGGGTCACACCGTTTTCATGATGTCGTGGAAGAACCCGGAGGAGAGTGATCGCGATGTGGGTATGGACGACTATGTCAACAAGGGGTTTCGGGCGGCACTCGATGCGGTCTCTGCCGTCGTCCCGAATCGCGGGATTCACGCAGTGGGCTATTGCATCGGCGGCACCCTGCTCGCGATTGCCGGCGCGGCACTTGCAGGCGAAGGCGATGAGCGGATCGCGAGCATCACGATGTTTGCCGCGCAGACCGATTTTTCTGAACCCGGGGAGCTGTCGCTCTTCATCAACCCGAGTCAGCTTGCGATGCTCGAGTCCACGATGCACAGTAAAGGCGTGCTGGAGAGCAGCAAGATGGGGGGTGCCTTTTCCATGCTGCGTGCGCAGGATCTGGTGTGGCAGCCCATGGTGGATCGCTACCTGAAAGGCAAGAGCGAGCGACTCATCGACCTGATGGCGTGGAATGCCGATGGAACCCGCATGCCCTGGCGGATGCACACCGAATACCTCTACCGGCTCTACCTCAACAACGAGTTGGCAAGCAACCGTTTTCCGGTCAACGGAAAACTGGTGCGACTGTCCGACATCCGCCAGCCGATGTTCATCGTGGGGACCGAGACCGACCATGTTGCGCCCTGGAAGTCGGTCTACAAGACCGACAATCTGGTCCGTTCCGACGATCTGTCCTTCCTGCTCACCTCGGGAGGACACAACGCGGGAATCGTGAGTGGTCCGGTCCATTCCAAGCGCCATTACCGCCTGCGGCGGCGGCATCTCGTCGATCCGCATCTTGCTCCCGACGACTGGATGAGCACCACGCCCCGGCAGGCCGGGTCCTGGTGGCCGGCTTGGCAGTCATGGCTGGTTGCGCACTCGTGTGGACTGGCCAAGCCACCGCGGACCGGAAATGTCCGCAAGGGTTACGAGGTCGTTGACGAAGCCCCAGGCCAGTACGTTCGCAAAGCCTAGTGCATCGGCGAACCTCAGCTTCGATTGCCGCGGTGGATCCGAGGTGAGCCGTGAACTTCAGGCCGGTTTACGCCGGCGGGTCCCGACGGGAGCGTCCCGCTGGCCCGCAGAGCTGAAGCTTTGCCCATCCTGAACCGACTGCGCTGCAGCGTGGTGCATCGTGCTTGAGTTGGTGCGGTGTTTGCTGGGCTATGCGGGGCTTCTCATCCTGGCATGGCTGCTCTCAGAGAACCGCAGGGTGATTCCGTGGCGAAGCCTTCTGGGCGGCATCGCGCTCCAATGGGGACTTTGCGTTGTGTTTTTCGAAGTGGAGGGCGCAAGGCAGCTGATCGCCGCCGCAAACGCCCTGCTGCTCGGGCTGCAAACTGCCACGCGAAATGCCACTGGCGCAGTGTTTGGTTATCTCGGCGGTGCAACGCCTCCTTTCGAGCTCAGCGGGGCGGGGTCGGCCTTCATCCTGGCATTTCAGGCGCTTCCCATCGTGCTGGTGATGAGTGCGCTCTCGGCAGTGCTCTTTCACTGGGGCATTCTCCCCCGGGTGGTTCGCGCCTTTGCATGGGCGCTGCGCTTGGCGATGGGGGTGCGTGGAAGTGTTGGCTTGTCGACCGCCGCCAACGTCTTCCTTGGCATGGTGGAGGCACCCTTGCTGGTGCGCCCCTACCTGAACGGCCTGTGTCGCAGCGAATTGTTCGCGCTGATGTCAGTCGGCATGGCAGGGGTGGCTGGAACGGTCATGGCGCTTTATGCAGGCATTCTTGCCGAACGGGTGCCGGATGCGCTCGGCCATATCCTCGTTGCTTCGCTGGTCAGCGCACCGGCCGCGCTGGCCTTTGCCTTCCTGATGGTCCCCCCAGCAGAATCCCCGATTCAGGGGCAAAGTGGGCCCGTCGAGATGCTCGAGCCAGGCTTCAGGGATGCGAGTACCTTCGATGCCATCGTTCGCGGCACCGCCGAGGGTCTGCAATTGCTGCTGCAGATCACCGCGACGCTGATTGTGTTCATCGCACTGGTCACGCTTGTGAATGCGATGCTCGGTGCGATCACTCCGGCAGGCACTCCGCTCTCGCTCCAGCGCATCCTCGGCCACCTCATGGCCCCCTTGGCGTGGCTGATCGGCATTCCCTGGGAAGAGGCGGCCACGGCAGGGGCGCTGCTGGGCACGAAGACAGTGCTCAACGAACTGCTCGCCTACCTCGAAATGGCCGCCTTGCCGAAGGAATCGCTTTCGCCCGAAAGCCGGGTGATCATGATGTATGCGCTGTGTGGCTTTGCAAACCTCGGAAGCCTCGGGATCCTGCTCGGCGGGATGACGGCCATGGTGCCGGGGCGACGCGCCGAGATCGTTGCGCTTGCACCGCGCACCATCGTGTCGGGCACCCTTGCAACCCTCTCCTGCGGCTGCATCGTGGCTTACTTGCAGCGCTGAGCCAACAGAGAGGCCCGAGGCTCCGGGCCTGATCCGAGGTCCTCAGCTCTCGAGCCCGGGGAAGAGCTTGCGCAGTCCCTCGGCCATCGTCTGCACCGCCATGGCGGCAAGGAGCAGGCCAAGGATGCGTGTTCCAACGTTGAGCGCGGTCATGCTCAGACGCCGCGCGATACGATGCGCCCTCGAAAGCACGAGCCATGTGAGCAGCGCAACGATTGCCATGCAGCCAAGAAGCAGCGCAAGGTGCGCCCACCCGCCCTGTTCCCCGGCAAGGATGCAGGTGCTGATCGCGCCAGGGCCTGCGAGCAGGGGCACCGCGAGCGGCACAACGCCGTGCACTTCCCCGGAGCGTAGCTCGTCGGCTTCAGCCGGGCTCTGCCGAACCCGGCCCGCTTCGGCGTTGAGCATCGCCAGCGCCATCAGCAGGAGCACCAGTCCGCCACCCACCCGAAACGCTGCAAGGCTCGCGCCGATTAGTTGAAGGAGTGCGTCGCCAAAAAGCGCCGAAGAGGCGAGAACTCCAAAGACGGTCAAGGACACCGCACGTGCAAGCCGCAGGCGTGCCTCGATGCTGTAGTCCTGCGTGAAGGCCAGAAAGAAGGGCACGCCGAGAAACGGGTCGACCACTGCGGTGAGCGTGACGAGAAATCGCAGGTATTCAGCGGGGTCAGCCACGGGATCGGTTGCCGAAACGGAGCCGTAGGCCTCAGGGGTCGGTGATGCCGGGGCGAACGCGCAGCCGTTCCAGGATCAGCGGAATCGCTTCAGAGCCTTTGCTGCTCCCGTTTGGAGGTGTTGCGATCGTCTCGATTCGCTCGGTCTCGGCAGTGCCGCTTGCGGAGAGCTTCGCGGCCCCGGTGGTTTCGAGCACGACGTTGATCGACTGACCCCGTAGGCGGCCCTGACCAACTACGGTGTGGAAGTAGCCGGAGCGGGTTCTGAGCTCGAGAATCTGGTTCGACTGGATGATCTCGATGCGCTCCGGAAGGGGTTTGACAGGGGTCAGAACCCGCCAGACCCCGCCCACCTGCACAGGAACGATCCAGAGCATGGCGTACTCGTTCGGCACCCTGTCGATCACTTCGTCGGGCCCCCAGGACCCGAGCCCGAAGCGGTTTGAAACAACCCGGGTTCCCGGCTTCAAGGCTTCGAGCCGCGGGCGGAGTCGCTGGTTGAGGTCTTCCCCGAGGTAGAGCGTGACCACACTCGCTTCGGAGAAGTCTTCCAGGAAGATATCGCCCTTGCGGAAGCTCACCCGGTCGGAGACGCCCGCGCGCGCCGCATTGCGCCTGGACAGCGCAACGAGGTCCGGGTTGTACTCGATGCCCACTGCGCGTGCCCCAAAGTGCTGCGCAGCCAGGATCGGGATGATGCCGTCGCCCGATCCGAGGTCGTAGACCACATCGCCAGGTGCAATCCGGGCCGCCTCGAGCATGGCAAGCGAAATGGCCCGACTCGAGGGCATCCACATCACATCCTTGCCAAAGGCGGCGAGCCGCAGCGTGTAGAACTCGTCGCCATAATTGGTGCTGCTGCATGACGCCGCAAGTACACCGCCCCCCCCGATCACACAGGCACCCAGTGCGCGCAGCAGGCTGCGCCGTGACCTGGTCGACCCTGGAAGTGGGCATGGGGGATCGTCCGATGTGGACGCTTCGAGCGTGGGCGGGTTATCGGTCCGTGTCATGCGCTCCAACCGTGGGACTGTGACGAGTGGTGGGGGCTCCAGGCAGCAACGCTCGAATCATCGCACGGAGGCTACGCCCGCTGTAGCGCGCAAGACGCCCCGGAGCCGGTCGCGCTTGAAGGTGGGAAGGAAGGCGATGGAATGTCGCAAGGCGATGGAGCGTTGCAAGGGTATGGAACGTTGCAAGGCGATGGAGCGTTGCAAGGGTATGGGACGTTGTAAGCCGAAAAAAAGCCCGAACTTTTCGGTTCGGGCCTGAACCACCTTTTGAGGTGGGGAGGAGACAGAGGCGGAGAACAGCTTCGTTCTCAATGGCGCGAACTGTACACCCGGAATTGCTGCAATGCAACAGAGGAACGCGATGCGAAGAGTTTGGCCGGTCGGTGTGGCGATCCTGACACGCCCGCTCAGTGCGTTCTTGGGAATGAAGCGGGAGAGGGCGCCCAAAAACCTGAAATATCTAGGAAAATTCGTTTCAGTAGCGCTGGGAAAGTAGCACTGCACACAACACTCCCGGAGCAGCCCGCCCTCGCGTGTGGCGGCGCGTGGCCCAGGTTGAGGCAAAACAGCGGGCTCCTGCCCCTCCCAGGGGCGAAAATTTTTGCACTGCGAAAAGAAAAAGGCCTGCTCCGCTCGCCCCGAGGCCTTGCAGCGGCGGCGGACTTCGGTGACCACCGTCACGACCCGACGAATCGCTCGGGTGCGATCTGCACACGAGCGAACGGCGATTGCGTATGCTCGGCAAAGAATCGGGTTTCGTATCGACTGTTCGAGGACGGGGGGCAGGATGTTTGCATTGCGCGAGCACATGGTCGTTTCCGCGGCATCCTCTGCCGGCGCTCGCGGTTCGGTGGAGAACCCCGCTGCGCTTCTGCGGCGGAAGGCGGCTCGTCTGGCCAGCGACACGCTCCTTGGGACCGTGCTTCTTTGCCTGCTCACCCTTCTTCTGAGTGGCTGCGGCGGGTCGGGCAGCAGCAGGGATCCCGTCTCGGGGAGTGGCGCCGTGTCAGGGCCGGGTGCAGTTGCCGGCCCCACGACTCCGGTGCAAGGTGCTGACGACACCCTCGCGTTGCGCCCCAGCCATCTCTCCGTTGCAAAGGAGGGCGACCTGGTTGCGCTCACGCGGGTTCTCGTACGGCAGCGCGCCGAACTTCGCAAGTCGGGCGCACTTGAGTCCTACCCAGTGGCAACCTTCGGAATCGAGGCCACGCCAAACCAGGCCAACCCAACGGCCCCCCTTCCGGGATCCGCAGTTGGAGCAACCGCAGGTGCTGGCTCCGCTGGCGATACGCCACCGCGATCCGGCACCACCGTCCAGGAGGCGGGCGTCGAGGAGGACGATCTTCTGAAGACCGACGGCCGCATGCTCTATGGCCTTCAGAGGGCCGGATGGGGTCCTGACGGGCGCCCGCGACCCGATCGACTGCATGCCTTTCGCCGTCAGACCGACGGGACCGTGGAGCCCACCGGAACCCTGGATCTGGCAACCGATCCAGCCACCTACACCTCGTTGCGGGGGCTGGTACTGGCCGAGAACGAGGGGCGCCTGGCGCTCTTTGGCGAGGCAAGCAGTTGGTTTCGGCAACTCCGCATCTCCCCGCCCGTTGTCGACTCCAGTGCTCCCAGAACGACCCTGCAGTGGGTGGATGTGTCGGGGGCCAAACCCATCGCCGGGAGTCGCCTCGTGATCGATGGAAGGCTCGTAGGGATCCGTCAGACGGGTCGCTACGTTTATCTCGCGCTCAGCCACACGCCTCGTCTGGCTGCCGACCTGCTTCCCGCGAGTGCAACCCCGAGCGAAGTTGAATCGAGGCTCGCTAGCCTGAAAGTGGAGGACATCCTGCCGCAGGTCCGCGTGGACGATGGTGCTGCCCGTCCGCTGCTCCGCGAAACCGACTGCTTTCTGCAGGCTGCAAACCGATCCTCGGACCTGCAGTTGAGTGTGGTTCTCGCCTTTGATGCTGCCGCTCCTGCAAGTTCCTGGCGAGGAACCTGTTTTTTCGGCGGTACGCAGGCGATCTACATGTCGCCGCAAAGTCTCTACCTCGCCACGTCGCGCCACGAAGTAGGCCGGATTGGCGCGATGTTGCGTCACGGTGAGCAGAGCCGGACCGATGTCCACAAGTTCCGAATCCGGGCCGACTCGATCGCGTATCGGGGATCCGGCGAGGTGGCGGGTCATCTTGGATGGGACCCAGAGCGCGCTGCGTACCGTATGAGCGAAGAGGGCGAGGATCTGCGGGTGCTCACCTTTACCGGGTCGAGCGGATGGATGAGCCCCGCCGATATCGGTGGCGCGACACCACCGTCACCGGCAACGCTCACGGTTTTGAGGGAGGATTCGGCAAGCGGAATCCTGAAGACACTCTCCACGCTGCCGAACGCAACCCGCCCTGCGGCGATCGGGCTTCCCGGCGAGCAGGTCTACGCGGTACGGTTTCAGGGAAACAAGGCTTATCTCGTGACCTTTCGGCAGACCGACCCACTGTATGTGCTTGATCTCTCGAATCCGGCCGACCCGAAGACCTCGGGCGAACTGAAAATGCCGGGCTACTCGGACTACCTCTTTCCCCTGCCCAATGGTCTGCTGTTCGGAGTTGGCAAGGATGCCTCGATCGACGGTCGGGTCAAGGGGGTGAAGGCTGCGCTCTTCGATGTGCGCGACCCCAGCGCGCCCAAAGAACTCAGGGCGATGACCTTTGGCGATGCGGGAAGCTCCTCGGGACTCGATTTTTCGAGCCGCGGAATCAATCTGTTCAGCGTGTCTCCGGCAAGCGTTCGGATCGCGCTTCCGATGGCGCTCACGGCGACGCTCACGGTGATGCCAGACCCGTTAATCCCGCCTGCGGGCGGCATTGCAATGCCTGGCCTCCCCAGCCCCGCCGCCGTTTGCGCGGAGCACGGCCTGCAACTCCTCGAAGTCGACACTGCAACTGCAACGCTCACCAAGCGTCGCTGGATGGCTTCGAGCGGCGCAGCTTCCTCATCCGCGGTGTGGGGCGGGAGCTGCGACGCCTGGCAGGAACTGCCTTCGGACCGAAGCGTCCAGATCGGAAACCGTGTGTACTACTGGACGCGAGCGACTCTGCGGTCGGAGCCGTGGTGAATGACGGCAACGTGCGCAGTTGCCTCGCTGTGCCTTGATCCCGCTCGCGTTGAAGAAGGTCTGCAGGGCCTTTGACAAACCCCGGGATCAGCGCGACTGGGCTGCGCCCTGCTCCGTCGGGGCCAGCACGAGTGAGGCCGCAACCGCGTCCTCGAGCGCGAGCCCGAGGGACTTGAACACAACGGTCTGCCCTGGCGCGGGTGCGGGTACCTGGCCACCGAGGACCTCACCGAGTTCTGCATGGATCCCTGCGCGCGAAAGAATGAGGTCGCCCGACTCGCTCATTGCCGCCTCGCGCTGATCGACAACGATCGGGTGGCGCATCACTTCATCGTCGAGCTCCCGCCAGGTGGGTCGCGGCGCACCCACTGCAGCGACAAAAGCACCCGGCTTGAGCCAGCGTCCGAGAAGGACGGGCTCGCGCGCATGGGTGAGCGTGCAAACAATGTCGGCGTTGCTTGCCGCTGCCTCGGCACTTTCCACCGCCCGTCCTCCGATGGCCTCGGCGCATGCGCGCGCATGCTCCGGCGTTGGGCTCCACACCCGGATGTCGCCGAGTACACGCACCTTGGCCAGGAGTCGTGCGTGGGCTCTTGCGAGCACCCCGCTGCCGATCAGCGCGAGGACGCAGTTGCCGCGGCTCGCAAACCGGTCGGCTGCGATCGCACTCACCGCTGCGGTGCGGCGGGCCGTGAGTTCATTGCCCTCCATGATCGCCAGGGTCCTGCCGTCGCGCGCATCCATGAGCACAACGACCGACAGGAGCCCTGGCAAGCCCCGCGCTGCGTTGGAGGGAATGAGGGTGATCAGCTTCACCGCGACCCGGTCCCGCCATTGCACAGGCTTGATGAAAAGCGAGCCGTGCTCATGCGCGCCTGCGGCCCTGGCCGCAACCTGATCAGGAAGCGGGTCTGCCTGGCCCGCATCGGGACCCCTGAGGAAGGAACCCGAGAGCGGCAGCACCGAGCGCAGCGGCTGTTGCACCCTGCCGCTCGAAAGGTCGATCAAGGCCTCGGTCAGATCCCTCAGGAGGTGTCGATCCTCGAGCCTCTCTGCGACTTCGGCGTCGGAATACCAAGGGGGTCGGGAAAATCGCTGCGTCATCTGCGCAAACTAGCATAGTGGGGCAGGGTGAGGCGAGGCGCGGCGGGAGTCTGGGGTACGCGCCTCCGGCGGAGCCCGGCGCCACGCACGCTGCGCAGTTTGCCGGGGCGTGGTGCAAGATGGCAGTCATCGAACCTGCGTCATCGAACCTGCGTCATCAAACCTGAGTCATCGAACGCGAGGAGGAACAGAGAACCATGGCAGCTTCTTCAGCATCGATTCCGCCAGTCCCTTTCCGCTTCACCACGAAGGTTGGTCTGGGAACCTGGCATTACGGTGAGCGTGGATCGGAGCGTCGCGCCGAGATCGCGGCGCTGCTCGGAGCGCTCGAGGCGGGCTACAAGCTGATCGACACTGCCGAGATGTATGCCGCAGGACGCGCGGAGTCCCTGCTCGGGGAGGCGCTCAGGGCCTTCGGTGCGGGAAAGCGCGCCCAGTTGCAGATCGTGAGCAAAGTCCTCCCCTCCAACGGCTCCGCCGATGGAACAGTCCGGGCCTGTGAACAAAGCCTCAAGCGTCTCGGCTGCGACTACCTCGACCTCTACCTGCTCCACTGGGAAGGTGGGCATGCCTTCGAGGTCACCCTCGAAGGCATGCTGAGGCTCCATCAGCAGGGGAAGATCCGCGCGTGGGGCGTGAGCAACTTCGATCAACGAGCGCTCACGCGCTGGGCGCTGGCCGAGAAGCGCGCGGGAGTTCCCGGGCGCTGCGCTACCAACCAGATCTACTACAGCCTGCTTGCCCGAGGGGCGGAGTTTGATCTGCTTGCCGCGATGCAGGAGCAAAAGATGCCGCTGATGGCCTACACCCCGCTCGGATCCGGCTCACTTGCCTCCGAGCCGCGCCTCAGGGCGCTTGCTGCGGCACGGGGCCTGAGCGCCGCCCAACTTGCGCTTTCCTGGTGCCTGCGGCAACCCGATTGCGTGGTGATTCCCAAGTCATCGAACCTTGTGCGCATCCGCGAGAACCTGAAGGCAGCAGGAATCTCGCTCGATCAGGACTGCCTCAAGGCGATTGACGCGATTTATCCGCCCCCGCGTTCCAGGCAGGCGCTTGCAATGCTCTGAATTCCTGCGCGGGATCGAACCGGGCCCCGGAACCCGCGCAGAGTCCGCTTCGGACCGGGCTCAGAGGTACTTGAAGGCGATCGCCGCCACCAGCGTGGGGAGCGATGCCGCTGCAAGCAGCCCTGCTGCGCTGATCGCCTCGTCGTCGAAGTAGCGCTTCAGAATGGCAAATCCCGCGGGGTTTGGAGCGTTCGCGATCACCGTGAGTCCGCCCCCGGTGACCGCACCGGCCACGAGCGCGTACTTGAACTCCGGGCTCAGTCCTTCGACCAGCGAGCCGAGGTAGGTGAGCGCTGCGTTGTCGGTGATGGCCGTGAGCGCAGTGGCAGCCCAGAAGACCGTGTCGGGAGACATGCTGCGCAGCAAGGTCTCGAGCCACCATTGCTGCTGTCCACCAAGCACGACGAGACCCGCAAGAAAGAAGGCAACAAGCAACCCTTCGCGCAGGATCAGGCGATCCTGGTACTGCGGGTAGGCGGTTGCAACGCCCATGAACAGAAGAAACAGGCCCATGAAAGCAGCAGGATGGTGCGCGAACACCACAACGCCGGAGAGCAGCAGAATATGAAAGATCGTGATGGCGGGGGGGATCCCCGCTTTATCACGCGTGATCGGGTTGGGACCCGCAGCGGATCCTTCGGAAAGCTCGATCCGCGCAAGTTCGCGGTAGAAGAGTACCGTGACCGCTGCCGCGTTGAGGGCAACAGCGGCTGCGGCGCGCCAACCGAAATTGCTCAGCATGAAGGGAAGATCCCAGCCCCACTTGGCCGCCACCATCAGCACAGGCGGGGCCGCAAAGGGTGTGAGCGTTCCGCCGATCGAGATATTCACGAAGAGTACCCCGAGCGTTGCATATTTGAGTCGGTTCGAGGGGTTGCGGGTGTAGAGCCCGTCGCGGAGCATCAGTGCCGCAAGTGTCATGGCTGCGGGCTCGGTGATGAAGGAGCCCAGCAGCGGGATCGCAGAGAGCGCGAGCAGGTAATAGCCCACCAGGCCCGGCAGTGGCAGGGCCCTCGCCAGCGTTGTCACGATGCCGCGGGTGAGGTCGAGGATGGGGCGGCTTGCGGCAACCACCATGATCGCAAAGACGAACATCGGCTCGGTGAAGTTCCGCGAGTCGAGGTAGTCGGTTGCCGGCTTGAATCCGAGGGCGAGCAGCATGAAGGCGATCAGTACGATCGCCCAGAAGCCAAAGACCACTTCCACTTCGCCCAGGAGATGCCAAACGCCGGCGTGTTCCGGGCGGGTATGCGCAAGGTGTTCGAAGAACTTGGTCGAGAAGGTGTGGAGCACGGCAATCGCAAAAAGACCCGCGCCCACCCATTACATGGATTCCAAGGAGATCTCCCGAGGTTGGTGTTGCGCGAGTCTGCCGTCGGTTCTGGTGAACCTGGCGCCGCTCGGGCGGTCAGGAGTCCGTGACCGTATTTCTGCTGTGCGATGATATGGGGGCGCAGTCGCGGTGGCAAGCTACTTTCCGCCTACGGCAAGTCTGGCACGCGTCGGAATGCGGGCCTGAGACCCCGCGCGGATTGGGCACGGAAAGCTACAAAGGAGCAGCGGGATGGTTCCCTTCGAGGTCCGCAGGGCGCACTCGGTTGAGGAGGCGGTGGCAACCCTCGGAAGCGCGAGGGATGCGCGCCTGCTCGCTGGCGGCATGACCCTGATTCCGGCACTCAAGCATCGGCTAAGTTCCCCCTCGATCCTCGTGGACCTTGCCCGAATCGCCAGCCTGCGCTCAATCGAGAGCACAGCGCGCGGCAGGCCGGGTCTCTGGCGCCTCGGTGCCGGTGTGCGCCATGCCGAGGTTGCGGCGCACCCTGGCCTGAACCGGGAGCATCCGGCGCTCTGCGCACTTGCCGCTGGCATTGGAGATCCGCAGGTGCGGGCACGCGGCACGCTTGGCGGTGCGCTTGCCAACAACGACCCCGCCGCAGACTATCCGGCAGCGGTGCTCGGACTCGATGCGCAAATCCTTACGGACCGGCGCAGCATCGCTGCTGCCGACTACTTCCGCGGGATGTTCACCACAGCTCTGGAAGACGATGAAGTCATTACCGCGGTGGAGTTTGCCGCACCTCGTAGCGCGGTTTATCGGAAGTTTCCGCACCCGGCAACCGGCTACGCGATGGCTGGCGTTTTCCTGGCGCGCCTTGCCTCAGGTGACCTGCGGGTTGCCGTTACCGGGGTGGCCCAAGGGGTGTTCCGCTGGCACGATGCCGAATCGGCCCTGGCAAAGGGACATCCGCTGCCCAGGCTGGTGCGTGAAGACCTGCTCGAGGACATGCATGCCCCGGCAGGGTATCGGGCCCATCTGGCCGGGGTGATGCTGGCGCGCGCCCTCGAGGGCTTTCCACTTGGGGAGGCTGGCTGAAATGCGGATCACTGTCGGAGATGCGGATCACTTCCTCAACCGAGGATCAGTGCCTGGAATGAGCATCACTGTCTGAGATGAGGATCACTGTTGAAGTCAATGGCGCTGCCCGCAGCGCCGACGTCGAGGACCGGACGCTCCTCGTGGACTGGTTGCGCGACGGTCTTGGGCTCACCGGCACCCATGTTGGCTGCGACACCAGCCAGTGCGGATGCTGCACGGTCCATCTCGATGGCGAGGCGGTCAAGGCCTGCAGTCTCCTCGCCGTCCAGGCCGACGGGTGCAGCGTTGTCACGATCGAGGGACTTGCCGCTCGCTCTGCGGGTCGGGAGCCCGGCGTGGTATCCGGAGGACTCGCCCACCCGGTCCAGCGGGCCTTTGCCGAGTGCCATGCGCTGCAGTGCGGCTTTTGCACCCCGGGCATGGTCATGGCAAGCGCCCACCTGCTGCGCCGCAATCCGGATCCGACCGAGGCGCAGATTGTGACTGCGCTTGCGGGCAATCTGTGCCGTTGCACCGGGTATGTGAACATCGTTGCAGCGGTGCAGCGCGCTGCATTGCTGGTGCGCAGTGAGGGGATGCAACGATGAACGACCGGGCCCCTGCGACTGTTTTCGAGCGTGCACCACCCCAGGTGCGGTTTTCGGCCGACACCCACCCGGCAAGGCAGGAGGATCTGCGGCTGGTCACCGGGACGGGAAGATTCGCGGCTGACTGGAGCTACCCGGGCATGCTGCATGCCTGGATGATCCGTTCCGAGCAGGCGCACGGCCGTCTTCGTTGCGTGGACCTGTCGGAGGTGAAGGCTGCCCCGGGGGTGCGCGCGGTGCTTTGCGCAAGCGATGTCGATGCGGCCGGGTTCGGGCCGCTGCCCAACGTCGTGACGCACAGGGCGAGGGACGGGACGCCCCAGAAGCAGGTCTTCATGCCGGTCCTCGCCAGGGATCGGGTGCATTTCGCGGGGCAGCCCATCGCCATGGTGATCGCCGACACGCCGCATCAGGCGCAGGATGCTGCGGCACTGGCACGGATCGAGGTTGACGGGCTCGCGGCGGTGGCCACTGTTGGCGCAGCGCTGGCTGTTGGGGCCCCGCAGTTGCACGAAGGAGTGCCCGGCAATCTTTCGCTGTGCTACGAGGCCGGCGACGACGATGCAGTCGACCGCGCCTTCGCAAGCGCCCGCTACCGCAGCACGCTCAAGGTCACGAGTCAGCGCTTGATTCCCTCGCCGATGGAGCCGCGCGCGGCGGTGGCGCTTCACGACGCGAGCACGGGCCGCACCCGGATTCACGTACCCAATCAGGGCATGCTGTCAATGCTCGGCTACCTTGCGGCGGTTACCCGCTGGCCTGCCGAAACGATCGAGGTGGTGGCCCAGGATGTTGGCGGTTCCTTCGGGATTCGCAGCGGGGCGTCGAGCGAGTATGCGCTCGTGATGCTGGCCGCACGCCGACTCGGCAGGCCGGTACGCTGGGTGGGCTCGCGATCCGACAATTTCCTGTCCGACTTCCACGGACGGGCACTGAGTCTCGAGGGTTCGATCGCGCTGGGTGAGGACGGCAGGTTCCTGGCGATGCGGTTCCGTGACGAGGCCGATCTCGGGGCCTTCACCTGCTACTTCAGCACCCACATCGGTACCCGCAACCTCTCGGTCACGATGGGCGGTGTGTACCGGATTCCTGCGCTTTCAATGCGTTCGGAGCTGGTGTTCACCAATACGGTGCCTGTGTCTGCGTACCGCGGCGCAGGTCGCCCCGACATTGCCTATGCGATTGAACGTCTCGTGGACTATGCGGCGCACGAACATGGCTTTGTTCCGATTGCGCTGCGCCGGCGCAACTTCGTGGCGGCGCATCAGTTCCCCTACACCACTGCAAACGGCACGGTCTACGACAGCGGTGACTTTCATCGGGTGCTCGATGAGGCACTCGCAAGGGCCGACTTCGAGGGTTTTTCTGCGAGGCGGCTGGACGCAGAGCGGCGCG
>VGHO01000029.1 GCA_016868175.1 Betaproteobacteria bacterium | reverse complement strand
ATTCAGCACCAGGTGCGCGACATCGAAACGCTGATTGCGGAACTGACCCCTGCATTCGTGACCGAAGTGGAGCGTTTGAAGCGACAAGTCTGATGCATTCCGGCCGCACCAACCGGCGCGCTACCGAGGCGCTGGCCGCAATGGGGTTGTCGGTCTCTGATGCTGTGCGCATCTTGCTCAAGCGTGTGGTCAACGACCAGGCGTCCCCGCTTGAGCTCAAGGTTCCCAACGCCCAATCCCGCGCAGCGATGGAAGAGGCACGCACGATGGCCAAGGCGCGTGCTGCCCGCTTCCACACAGCCGCCGCGCTGCTCGATGACCTTGAAAAACCAGCCCGCGGTTGGCGGGCACCGCTTCCCAGAGCGAGCGACTACACCAAAGGGTTTCGCAAAGACTGGAAGCGTCTTTCCCGCTCCGGCCGATACGACATGAATCGGCTGAAAGTGGTCATGTTGCTGCTCATTGCCAACGATGCGCCGCTGGGTGCCGAATGGCTGGATCGTCCACTCAGAGGCGAGTGGGCTGAACATCGCGAATGTCACATTGGGGGTGATTTCTTGCTGATCTACCGGCTCGAGGGTGATGCCGTGATCTTCGTGCGCCCGGCGCGCAGGGACGCACTCCGATTTGTTTAAGGATTGACCAGATGCTCACCTTGCTGTTTGTAACGGGCAAGCGGTCTCCGTTGGGAACTGACAAAAGCCCTCGGCATCCGCAAGGCTGCTTTCAGACCCTTGCCGTGGACTACGGAGGCAAGGTTGCGTTTGACCTGCGGGGATCACAAGTCATCGTCACACGTGCCGACGAAGCATCTCACGAGGATCCGGCCATTGCTTGGTTGTTGGGCTTGCTCGAAAAAGTCATCCGCACGGGTCAGCACTTGTGCAACCTGCAGGACGGGCTGGTGCAGGCCATGCAGGCCGCAACGACGCTGCCCGTTGATCTGCACGCCAACGTCCGGCTGTTTGCGGCCTCTCGACACGGATGATCCTCCCGTCCAGGGTATTCATCGCAGCGAACAGGGTTGTCGTTCCGTTGCGCTTGTAGTTCCTCGTCATGGTTTCGGCACGCCCCTTTTTGAGCGGCAACCCAGGCTGAGTCCGCTCCAGTGCCTGCACCTGGCTTTTCTCGTCGCAGCAGAACACCAGCGCATGCTCCGGCGGCGCCATGTGACGCTGGCGCGCCCGGACCGGACCAGCTTCGTCAGTTCCACACGTTCGCCTTCCGTCAGCGTGATCGTCGGGGCAACTCGCATCGTCGTGCTTCATCCCGGTTTGATAATGCTCCGTAGATGGGGTCATCTATGTTTTTTCAAGAGTGCAGCACTACACCAGGTGGGCGTGCCGATGAACGATCGGCAGATCAATCTGCTCAATAATTTACTCGATGGCTTCGACGGGAAGCTCGCCAGCAGCAAGTGGGCGGCGATCGGTAAGTGCTCGCAAGATACGGCTCTGCGCAACATCTCCGACCTGGTCGAGCGTGGGATATTGGAAAAGTCAGAGGCCAGTGGTCGCAGCACGAGCTACGAGGTGATGCCGATGTCGCCCCAACCTGATCGCTGCCGTATTCACGCTTCACTGCATCGAGAAGCGCCCGATCGGGTCGCGGCATCGCTGCCCTTACAGCCTCGCCTGGTGTCGGTCTACTCCTTCTTTTGGTGTCGCACTCTAGAAAATAACAAGAGCTGACCAGATGTTTCTCCTTTCAAAACTGCTGTCTGCCATCACCCAGCCCATGTTCTGGTTGGCACTGTGGTGGGGGCTGGCGCTGCTGATCCTTGCGCGCGGGCGCAGGCTGGCGGTGATCATGCTCTGGAGTGGGCTGGCGGTGCTGGGTCTGCTGGGGTTCCGTGCCATTCCCGACGCCTTGCTGCGCCCCCTGGAAAACCGCTACCCCGTGCCGACAGCCGAGGCAGTCGACCGCCATGTCGGCATCATCGTGCTGGGCGGCGCGGTGGGCCATCCCGACAGCTTTGCCGCCCATGGCCAGGTGCCACTGGGCGAGGCGGCCGAGCGCATGACGGTACCCGTGGGACTGATGCGGCAATACCCCAGGCTGGAGCTGGTGTTTTCGGGCGGGGAGGGCAGGCTGCTGACCACTGGCGTGACCGAATCTGAACTGGCCAAGGTGTTCTACCAGCAGCAGGGGCTGGACATGGCTCGGGTTCGCCTTGAAGACGGCTCGCGCACCACCCGCGAGAATGCCCAGCGAGTGGCCAAGCTGCTGGGCGAGTGCTGCCAGCAGCCATGGTTGCTGGTGACATCGGCTTGGCACATGCCGCGCAGCATGGCTGAGTTGGAGGCCGTGGGCTGCAAGGTCACACCGTACCCGGTGGACTTTCGCACGGGAGATTCAACTGCACTGACCGAATATTCGCTGGCCCAGAGCTTGTTGCGCTGGCAGACGGCTCTGCACGAATGGTTGGGGTCGCTGGTGTACGGCTTGACCAGGTGAGGGCAGGCGTGGGTGGACTGCGGCGGTGTTGGCCTGCCGTTATTGGATCCCAAAAGCCAACCACTTCCTGATCTACGTCGCCAGCCAGAGACCCAAAAACGCGCCTTGACAACACCCGCAGCACGCTACGCTGCATGGTGAATCGATCGGCGCTTCCTCGAGCGCGATCGGACGCAACAACGCGTTGCCAGCGGCTCAGCTTCCTGCGGTGATCCCGTGTTCCTTGATCACCTTCGCCCAGCGGCTGATCTGCTCGTCGAGAAACTTCCCGAGAAACTCGGGCGGGGACGAGGTGAGGTTCATGCCCTGATTCGTGAGCCTCTCCTTCACCGCTGGATCCGCAAAGATCCGGGCGAGTTCCTTGTTCATCCTCCCCACAATCTCGGAGGGTGTTTTCGCGGGCGCAAAAACACCCCACCAGGCCGATGCCTCGAAGCCCGGCAGTCCCTGCTCGGCTATCGTGGGGACTTCCGGGATCACTGGATCGCGCCGGGCAGACGTAACCGCAAGCGGAAAAAGCGTGCCCGACTTGATGTGGGGCGAGAAAAGCGCTGTGGTTGCCATTGCCATTGGGACGTGGCCCGCGATCGCGTCCTGCACCAAGGGCCCGCCACCCTTATAGGGAATGTGCTGCATCGGAAACCTGAGCTGAGCAGAAAGGCTCGTCATGGCGAGTTGCGCGAGGCTGCCGCTTCCAATCGTGCCGTAGTTCACGCCCCCCGGGGAGGACTTTGCGGTTTTCACCAGGTCAGCAAAGCTTCGCTCGGGCTGCGATTTGTGCGCCACGATCACCATCGCACCGGTTGCGATCAGCATGACCGGAGCGAGGTCATTGCGGGTATCGAAGGGCATGTTGGGAATGAGGCTGGGATTGGTTCCGTGGGTGTCGAACACAAAGACGAAGGTGAGCCCGTCAGGCGGCGCCTTTGCAGCCGCCTGGGTACCGATCGACCCGTTTCCCCCGGGTCGATTTTCCACAAGGACCTGGGTGCCAAGCGCTTGCGAGAGTGGTTGCGCCACCAGACGCGCGAGTTGATCGGTGGTACCCCCGGGAGGAAAGGGCGAAATCAGCCGAATCGGCTTGCCACCGGGCCAGGTGCCTTGAGCAAGGGCCGAAGGTGCAGGCGCAAGAGCAAACCCCATCGCACCGGCCCCTATCAGCGCGCCCGTCTGCCAGAGGAGTTTGCGCCTCAGTTGTGCGTGCGGCACATTGATCCGGGGGCCTCCCTCGTCGTGTCTTTGGCGTGGCATGCCTGCTCTCTCCTCGTATCGAACGGTCCATGGAATCCGGGGCACTGGTGCGCACCAGCGGCTGTCCCGCCCAGTGCCCGATTTCTGCTGGAAGAATACCCTGCCTGTATCCCCTTGAGGACCGAGCGATCGGATTTTCTGCCCCTGGCTCGCAGGCTTTCCCCCGGCCCAGTACCGCAAATCCGATTTGCTGCCCTGGAACCAACCAGATACCTTCCCGCCCGGCACGCCGAACCCGACCGCGGCGGCAGCAGAGTCAGAGACGGCAGAGACGGCAGCGGCAGCGGGGTCAGCAGGGTCAGCAGGGTCAGCAGGGTCGGCAGGGTCAGCAGGGTCAGCGGGGTCAGCAGGGTCGGCAGGGTCAGCGGGGTCAGCATCTTCAGAGCCGGGTGGCAGCAGCCCATCCGGGTGCGGTTCCGCTATACTCAAGGGCTCTCCCGGGTCGAGCCCGCCTCGGCGCGCGAAACGCAACGCCTGTCCCGTTCGTCTAGAGGCCTAGGACATCACCCTTTCACGGTGAGTACAGGGGTTCGAATCCCCTACGGGACGCCAAGACACAATGCTGTCCAGCGACGACTCGTCTTCACGCGCCGTGATCGCACTGCGCGCCTCCCGCCTCAGGTTGCGCCGCATCTCCCGCGGACTGCGTCGACTCGATCCCACGGTGCGCGGAATGATCTGGACAATCCTCGCCGGGTTCATCTTTTCCGTGCTCAACGCAGTGATGCGCGGTCTGGCACTCGAAATGCACCCCCTGCAGGCGCAGTTTCTTCGCTATCTGTTCGGAGCGGCGGTAATGCTTCCGCTGATCCTTCGCGCCGGGCTTGTGGCCTATCACCCAACCCGCTGGACCGGCCAGTTCTGGCGCGGTGCGCTCCACACGCTAGGCCTTTGCCTGTGGTTCATCGCGCTACCGAGGATCCCGCTGGCCGACATGACGGCGATCGGCTTTACCGGGCCGATCTTCATCATGATCGGTGCGATCTGGTTCCTGAAGGAACCCGCGCGCTGGGATCGCTGGGTGGCCGGCGTGATGGGCCTGACCGGCGTGATGGTTGTGGTGGGCCCTCAACTCTCGGGCGACAGCGGCATCTACCACCTGGTGATGCTGGCGAGTGCACCGGTGTTTGCTGCCTCGTTTCTGCTTACCAAAGTCCTCACCCGCTACGACAGGCCTGAGGTGATCGTGGTCTGGCAGTCGATCACCGTGACGCTTTTCAGCATGCCGGCTGCGCTGTGGGTGTGGGCTCCGCTTTCTGTGACGCAATGGATCTGGTTCGTGGTTTGCGGCGCCCTTGGAAGCGCAGGGCACTATTGCCTCACCCGCTCCTTCGGCGTGAGCGACATCTCCTCCACCCAGTCGGTGAAGTTCCTGGATCTGGTCTGGGCCACCATCCTGGGATGGCTGCTGTTTTCCGAATGGCCCTCAACTGCAACCTGGCTCGGCGCTGCAGTGATTCTGGCCTCGACCGTGTGGATTGCCAGACGCGAGTCGAGGTCCGCGCGAGCGGCCTTGTAGATCGCCTCGGTACGGTTGGCTGCACCAAGTATGCGAAGGACCGCGCTCACGTGCGACTTCACCGTGGCCTCGGAAAGGTGCAGCCTCGAGGCAATCGTCTTGTTGGGCAAACCGAGTCGCAACTGCTCCAGCACCTGAAGCTGGCGGCGACTCAGTTGGGGCTTTGTGGGCGGACGCGCGGGCTTCGCCCCGGAACTCCCCTCGGAACTCGCCTCCGGCTTCGCCCCGGAACTCGCCTCCGGCATCAGTTCGGGCTTCACCTCAAACTGCGGTGTGGCGCGAACCGCGCGACCTTCCGCGCCGTTGAAAGCGCAAACCCGCCGCGCAAGCGGCCTCGGGAGGGCCCTGAGGAAGCGCCCACCGGGCGCGAGGATGGACTCAGGAGTTAGGCCGCGAAGTTGCCTGCGCAGGCTTCTGTAAACCGCAGGCGTGGGTGCAAGGAGCAGGATTGGTGTTGGCATCGGGGTCTCCGGGGTGGCTTGCAGACCGGGGGGATTGAGGCGGGGGCGATCGAAGTACCGCCGCCCACCGATCGCCTTACCGATTCCTTTACCGACTGCCGCACTGACTGCCTGACGATCGCACCAGGGACCTGCTGATCATCTGCCGATTGTGGAAGGATTGCACTCGTGTCGGTGGTCCGCAGCGCTGCTAGCGGTTCACGCTGTGCGTGCTCGGCGGTGGCTTGTGGAATTTTCCATCCTTCATGATCGCCGTGAGCCTTTCGGCGTGCTGCAGCACCGAAACATCCTGCGAGGGGTCGCCCGCAACCAGGATCAGGTCTGCCAGATAGCCGGGTTTGACAAGCCCGAGATCGCCGCGGCCCATCAGTTGGCCACCGAATTCGGTGGCAGCGCGGATCGCCTCGAGCGGGGTGAAGTCGAGCAATTTCACGAAATGCTCAAGGTCGCGGGCATTGCGTCCGATGGGATTCCAGGCAAACCCATAGTCTCCGCCAGGGAGCACCCGCACTCCGCTCGCCTTCAGACGTTTCATGTTGGCGATACCGGCGTCAAGTTCCGCCTTCATCCCCATCGACTCGGCCTGCGCGGTGCTGAGACCCCAGGGGCCGGCCTCGTAGAGCGTGGCCACCGTGATTCCAAGCGTTGGGGACACGAAAACGTGCTCGCGTGCGTCGGTGAGCGCGGCGAGTGCCTCCTCGTCGCAGAGGGTGGCGTGATAGATCCGCTCCACGCCATGCTTGACACAGAGTTTCACCGCCTGAGCACTCCGCGCATGCGCAGCGACCGGCTTTCCGTGGGCATGACCAACCTCACAGACTGCAGCGATCTCGGCCTCGGTCATCACCGTTTGCGCTGCGCGCGCATGCGGCACGAACTCATCACCCGACGGATTGATCTTGAGTGTATCGACCCCTTCGCGCACCATCTCGCGCGCCGCCTTGCGGAAGGCGTCGGGGCCATCGCACACGATCGCAAAGGTTGAGCGCTGCATGTGCCAGAGGTTCACATCGCCCAGGCCGCCCGACACGGTGAGTTCGGGCGTTGCGGCAAGCGTGCGGGGACCTGGGTGGTCGCCGCTGTCGATCGCCCGGCGAAGCACGATGTCGAGGCGCGGCTTGGCCGCCGCAGCACTCACACATCCCGTAAACCCCTGGTCGAGCATGCGGCGTGCGTTCTTGAGCGAGCGCAGCAGGTGCTCCTCAACCGGCACATACCCGAGGCTTTCAAGATCCGCTGTGTCGAGGAATGTGATGTGCGAGTGCGACTCGATCAATCCGGGCATGATCGTGGATCCGGGAACATCGACCACCCGGGCGCCCTCGGGCGCTTCGAGGCGTTCTCCCACGTCTGCAATCCTGGAGCCGCAGACGAGCACGTCGCCCGTGAACGGGGCAGCGCCGCTTCCATCAATGACCTTGACCTGACGAAAAAGTACGGTTTCCATTCGACGATCTCCTCACGTTGTCAAAGGGTGACGGGTTGCGGGGGCTCAGACGCCCCAGCGCAAGGCCGCCGTGTGCACTGGTGCATCCCACCACTTCAGGAGATCGCCGTCAAGCAGCGTGATCGTGGCCGAGCAGCCCGCCATGTCGAGCGAGGTGACATAGTTGCCAACCAGCGAGCGCACGATGTGGAGCCTGGCCGCTGCAAAACGCTGGCGAAGGTGGTGGTACATCAGGTAGAGCTCCATCAAAGGCGTGCCACCAAAACCGTTCACCAGGAGCAACGCCGGTCTGTCCGCCGCGTGGCTGTTGCCAAGATCAGCCAGCACTGCCTCGGCCATGTCCTGTGCGATCTGCTGAGCGGAGCCAAGCGCAACCCGTTTCCTGCCCGGCTCGCCGTGGATGCCTACGCCAAACTCCATCTCGGTGACGCCGATGTCGAAGGTGGGCTTTCCTGCAGCGGGAACCGTACAGCTGGTCAGTGCCACGCCGATCGATCGGGTGGCGCGGTTGACTTCGTCACCGAGGGCCTTGCAGGCCTCGAGAGGCAGACCCGCCTCGGCTGCGGCGCCAACGATCTTCTCCACCACCATCGTGCCGGCAACCCCGCGTCGGCCGGTTGACCAGGTGGAGCGCTCGACGGCAACGTCGTCGTCGGTGAGCACCCGTGCCACTGGCACGCTCGCCGTCTCCGCAGCCATGTCGAAGTTCATGACATCACCCTCGTAATTCTTCACGATGTAGAGCACACCTGCTCCGCCGTCAACCGCCGCAGCGGCATGCAGCATCTGATCAGGGGTGGGCGAGGTGAAGACCTGCCCAGGGCATGCAGCATCGAGCATGCCGTGCCCCACAAAGCCGGCGTGCAGCGGTTCATGGCCCGAGCCGCCGCCGGAAATCAGGGCAACCTTTCCAGGCCGGGGTGAGCTTCGGCGGATGTAGGCTGCGCCATCACCAAGCGCCACGAGGTCGGCGTGCGCTGCGCAGAACCCTGCGAGGCTGTCGGGCAGCAGCTGATCGGGATGGTCAAGGAATTTCTTCATGGGAAGGCTCCGTTCGCGGGGGTGGTTTTCGGTTGGGCAAGATCGGCAAGATTGGCAAGACGAAAGGCAAGGTCCTGCAGCATGCGGTCAAGGTCGGCGTTGCGCGCGTCGCTGCCGAGATCGGGCAGTTGGAATTCCACACGTCTCAAGGGTATGGCCGGGGCCGGTCGGGCGAGACGCCCCGGATGCGCGCGCTCGTAGGCCAGCAGAAAGGCGTCCCTTTCGTTTTGCGAAAAATGACAAACAGCGAAGATGGGTTCCACATAGGGCGCGGGAATGGGCGTGGAGTAGGCCGGGTTGGAGAGCTGACTGATGAAGCTGCGGTTCTTGCCGAGAACGTCGGCGAGTCGCCGGCGTATGCCCGCAGGTCGCCGCTCGAGCGCCTGCCGCAGGATCTGCTTGTAGCCCGCAAGCGCCTGCGTGGTCTCTTCGGGCGAGCGCTCGGCGCCCTCCGCTGCGACGGGCCCGGGCCGATCCTTATCCATGCGGCGCCCGCAGGGGCCAGGCCGCCACCGCCAACTTGGTGAGACCGATGGTTGCAACCGGTACCGACAGGCTGCGCAGCCCTTGTCGAAGCAAGGCCGGGATGTGCACTGGCTGCCCGGCCAGGTCGCCGCAGATCGAGAGCGGTATCGCCGCAGCGCGGGCGCTCTCGGTCAGGATGTGCATCAGGCGCTGAAAGCCCGGATGTTGCGGGTCGGCGAGCGGGGCGACCTCGGGCAGATCGCGTGCGGCGGCCATGGTGTACTGCAGCAGATCGTTGGAGCCCACCGAGGCAAAGTCGATCGGGCCCAGGGACTCGAGTGCCAATGCCAGCGCGGGGACCTCCACCATCACGCCGAGAGGCGGAGTGCGGTGCCGGGTGCCGGCTTTGCGCAAGGCCTGTGCGCAGGCCTCGAGGTGCTCACGTGCTGCGGTGAGTTCGGCCGCGCTGGTAAGCATCGGCAGCATGATGCGCAGATCGCCCTCGGCAGCGGCGCGCAGGAGTGCGCGCAACTGCGACCGAAAGACCTCCGGCTCGCGCAGGCAGAGCCGCAAGCCGCGCACGCCGAGAAAGGGGTTGGTCTCTTGCGGCATTCCCAGGCCAGGCACCGGTTTGTCGCCTCCCGCGTCGAGCGTGCGTACAACCACCGGCCTGCCTTCGGCCCAGAGAAGGAGCTGTCGATAAAAGTGGAGTTGCTCCTCCTCCGAGGGCACTCCCTGCGCAAAGAGCAATTCGGTGCGCACCAGACCGATGCCGTCGCAGCACGCCGGGTTCACCTGATCGAGTTCGCTGAGCGAGGCCACATTGATCATCACCGAAACCACTTCACCGGTGGCCGTGGTGGCCGGCAGGTAGAGCTTTTCAGCCTCGAGCGCCTTTTGCAGGGTTTGCTGCTGCTGCGCCTGCATCAGCATCTGGACCCTTTCAGGCTCGGGGTTGAGTTCCACAGTTCCGGCGGCGCCATCCACCAGCGCGCGTTCACCCGGACCCACGGGGGCCGCTCCCACTGCAACAACCATCGGGAGCGCGCGTGCGCGCGCCAGCAGTGCGATGTGTGCGTGCGGCGATCCGCCGCGCAGGACGAGAGCCTGCGTTGGCTTCCAGGCTGCTGAAAGAAAACGGCTCGGGCTCAGGTCGTGCGCGAACACAACCGCGTGATCTCCCAGTGCAGGAATCGTTGGCGCCCGGGTTCGCCTGAGCACCCTGAGCACCCGGTCACGGATGTCGCGCAGATCGGAGGCGCGATGGCGGAAGTACTCGTCCTCGGCGGTATCGAAGTCGGCAATGTGTGCCTCGATGATCGGCCGCCATACTTCCTCCTCGGCTGGAAGGTCCGAGGATGGGTTGTCGGCGGACTCGAGGAGCGCCGGGTCTGCGAGAAACTCGATCTGGAAGTCAACCATGCCGCGCGCCGGATCACAGGGATCGAGGCTGTTGCGGATGCCCTCGAGTTGCTGTGCAGCTGCGGCCAGTGCTTCGGCGAGGCTGGCAAAACGCTGCTCAACCGGTGTGAAACGGGCATCGTCGATGGCGTCATCGAGCAGCACGACCTCGCCGAGCGCTGTGCCGGGCGATGCCGCCTGTCCCCGGAGCGTGCGGCTGCGTGCAGGGGCGGGGGTATCCGGCGCAGCCAGCACGGTCGGCGTCGGTGGCTTCACGGAGGGCCTCCAACAAAGTCGTCCTCGATCAGCTTCACCAGCGCGGTCACTGCTTTCGCCGCATCGGCGCCTGCCGCCTGCATATGGAGTTGCGCGCCGCGTCGGGTCTTCATTGCCATGACCTTCACCACGCTCTTCGCGTCGATCCATGGCCCAGCTGCGTCGGAGGCCAGAAGTATCCGCGCGTTGAAGGTCTTGGCGAGTTTGGTGAGGGTGACCGCAGGACGCGCATGCAGTCCTCCCTCGTGCGCAAGGAGCACGCTTGCCTGGGCCTGGCCGGAATCGGCGGCGTTGACACTGTTCATTTCGAAGCTCCGCCAAGTTCCTCGGCGGTTCGGCGCACCGTGTCGAGGTCGGAGCCGCCCCAGGCTTCAGTGGCGGCCATCACCGCACCCTCCACGACCGGTGCGCTGCAGATCACAACGCGCGAACGTCGCTCAGGGGGGAGCATTTCGATGGCCATCTCACTGTTGGTTTCTGCACCGCCCATGTCGACGAGAATGGCAACGCCTGCTTCGGACCAGGCGGTATCGATGGCCTCGAGAATGCCTTCCACCGAGGTGCCGAGGCCACCATCGGGGTTGCCGCCGGTATAGGCAAGCGGGACTGCAGCCCCGACCATCTGGCGCACCATGTCGGCAGCACCCCTCGCCACGTCAGGCGAATGCGAAACGATCACGATGCCCACATTGCTCACGGCTGGTCTCCGGCAGGGGTGAGGAGTGCGCCGGAAGTGCGAAATGCTTCACCGAGCACTTCGCACACGGCTGTAACCATCAGGCTGCTCGATGCCGCACCGGGGTCCATATGACCGATCGATCGCTCCTTGAGGAAGGAGGCGCGGCCGCGTTCGGCCAGCATCGGGATCGTGGCCTGCGCCCGCTCGGCGGCCAGATCGCGGAGCCGGGCGAGGTCTGGCAGCTGGGTTTCGAGCACGCCAGGGAGCGCATCGACGAGAGGAAAGAGCACATCGAGCATCGTCTTTTGCCCCGGGTGCGACTTGCCGCGGGAGGCCACCGCATCCACCGACTTGCGCAGGCAGGCGATCAGGGTGGCCCGATCGGAGATCTGGGCCCAGTCCTTTCCAAGCTGCAGAAAGAAGCTGCCGTAGAGCGGGCCCGAGGCGCCGCCGACCTTCATCACCAGCGTGCGCCCAACCCCGAGAAGAAGCGCTCCGCAGTCATCCGTCGGGTCTGATGCGAGCGCCGCGCGTACCGCCTCGAAGCCGCGTTTCATGTTGAGTCCGTGGTCACCGTCGCCAATGGCCTGATCGAGCCGCGTGAGTTCCTCGGCGCTCTCGATCACGCGGTCGGCCACCGCGAGCACGAGGCGCCTCAGGAGTGCGCCCTGCGTTTGCGTTGCGTGGGGTTGGGTGCTGGCCATGGGCCTCCTCTTCAGGCTTCAAGCGTTGATCCGACGCCCCTCGGCGTCAAAGCAAAGGGGCGCGAAAAAGTCGATGTCGACCCGGTCGTTCACTTCGAGACCAATTGCGGGGTCAACCAGCGTGATCAGCTCCTGCGCGGGGCTGTCGCCCGGGGTGGTGAGCCGCAGGTGGAGATGGTTGGCATCGCCGAGGTGCTCGATCCAGCGCACAAAGGCAGCGCCAGCGCCGGCGGTCTTGCGCACCCTCACGTGCTCGGTACGCGCGCCGAGCAAGGCGGTGTGCTCCGGGACGCGAAGCTGCGGGAAGGTTGAGGGCGGCAGCGCCGCAAGCGGCAGCAGGTTGATCGGTGGGGTGCCCAGACGCGAGGCGACATAGGTGCTGGCAGGGCGCTCATAGACCTCGCGAGGGGTTCCGATCTGCGCCAGCCTTCCCTGGTCGAGTACCCCGATCCGGGTGGCAAGCGTCATTGCCTCGGTCTGATCGTGGGTGACATAGAGGATCGTGGTGCGCAGTTCACGCTGAATACGCTTGAGTTCCACGCGCAGTTCAGCGCGCAGCTTGGCATCGAGCGACGACAGTGGCTCGTCCATCAGCGCGACCTGGGGGGCGCGGACAAGTGCCCGTCCGATCGCAACACGCTGCATCTGGCCGCCCGACAGCCGGGTGGAGCGGTTATCGAGCTTGTCGGCGATGCGCAGCAGTTCGGCAACCTCGTTCACCTTGGCGCTGATCCGTGCCTCGTCCCAGCGTCGGGCGGGCGAGCGAAGGGGGAAGGCAAGGTTGTCGTAGACGCTGAGGTGAGGGTAGAGCGAGTACTGCTGGAACACGAAGGTCACGTCGCGCGCGGCAGGCTCGAGCCGACCCACCTCGTGTCCAGCAATCAGCACCTCGCCTGCGTCGGCGCGCTCCAGGCCGGCAACGAGCCGCAAGGTGGTTGTCTTTCCGGCACCGGTGGGCCCGAGCAGCACAACAAAGGCTCCGTCTGCGGCGTCGAGATCGAGCGCCCGAACGGCCTCGATCTTTCCGAAGCGCTTTGTGACGCCGCGCAACGCAAACTCAGCCACTGCGCGCGCCCTCCGGTGACCCGGTGGTTGCAAGGGCTGACCCCTGTGCATCAAAGAGCGAGATCCGGGCGGGATCGAGTGCGATGCCGAGTTGATCGCCCACGCGGAATTCGAGGTCGGAGCGCAACCGGGCCCGCAGTGGGCTTTCCTCGCTGCCGACCACGAGGTACACGATCTGCAGCGTGCCCAGGTACTCGCTGGCGGTTACCCGCGCACGAAGCGGCGAGTGTGCATCGAGCACCACATGCTCGGGCCGGATACCGAGCGTGAGGTTCGGATTGCGAACCTCGCGTGCGAGGCGGGGAACGCGCACCGGCTGACCGCTGAGGAGCACGCTCGAGGCGCCTTCGGCCAACCCTCCGCCCGGAGCAGTGCAGGCAAGCAGGTTCATGGGTGGCGAACCGATGAAGTCGGCCACGAAGGTTGTGGCCGGCCGGTCGTAGATCTCCTGCGGCGGGGCGAGTTGCTCGATACGCCCTTCGTTCATCACGGCAATCCGGTCGGCCATCGACATCGCTTCGGCCTGATCGTGCGTGACGTATACCGTGGTTGCCCCGATGCGGTCATGCAGTCCGCGCAACTCGTCGCACATCAACTCGCGAAACTCCGCATCGAGCGCGCCGAGCGGCTCATCCATCAGGAAGGCCTTGGGTTCGCGCACCAGCGCCCGGCCGAGGGCCACCCTCTGGCGGTCGCCTGCGGCGAGTCCGGAGACGCTCTGGTCGAGCAGATGGCTGATCCTGAGCATCGCTGCGGCAGCCTCGACCCGGCGCTTCACCTCGGAGCGCACCATGCCCTGCGAATGCAGCGGAAAGGCGATGTTGGCGCGTACATTGAGGTGCGGGTAGAGCGCAAAGAGCTGAAACACGAAGGCGATGTCGCGTTGCGAGGCGCGCTGCATCGTGACATCCTCGCCGTCGAGCCGTATCCGCCCCGTACTTGGAAGCTCGAGTCCGGCAATCATGCGCAGCGTGGTCGTCTTGCCGCAGCCCGACGGCCCGAGCAGGCAAACGAACTCGCCGTTGTGCACCACGAAGTTGGAGTCGCGCACAGCAACAAAGTTGCCGAAGGACTTATGCAGGTTCTCGATGCGGATTTCAGCCACGGTACAAGCGGTTGCGAAGTTGGGGGCGAGCCCGTCGGGGTTGAGGGAGCGTTGCAGGCAGGGGTGCTGAGCCGCAGCCCGACTCAGTCGTCGGGAAACTTCGAGACAATCGTGAACATCACGACGCCCAGCAGCATCGTGAGGAAGGACCAGGTGTAGAGCGCGAGGAAGAAGGGTTGCAGCAGCATCAGGACGCCGGCGCCGATCACCAGCGATGCGGCAAGTTCCCAGGGCTTGCGGCGAAACCAGCGGCTCACTTGCGCACCGCACCAAAAGTGATGCCGCGCAGCAGATGCTTTCGCAGCAAGACGGTGAAGACCAGGATCGGCACCAGGAAGAGGGTGGTGCCCGCCGCCACTGCGGGCCAGTCCTGCCCACCCTCGCCGATGATGATCGGGATGAAGGGTGGGGCGGTTTGTGCCTCGCCGCTCGTGAGCAGCACTGCAAAGGCGTATTCATTCCAGGCGAAGATCAGACAAAAGATCGCTGTGGCCACGATCCCCGTGGTGGCCTGTGGAAGGACAACCTTGAGCAAGGCCTGCAGGCGGGTGTAGCCGTCCACGAGCGCGGCCTCTTCGTATTCGCGTGGAATCTCGTCGATGAATCCTTTGAGCAGCCACACCGCGAGCGAGACGTTCACCGCGCTGTAGAGCAGGATCATCCCCAGCCGGGTATCCGAGAGGCCAAGTTCCCGGTACATCAGGTAGATCGGGATCGCCACAGCAATGGGCGGCATCATGCGCGTAGACAGGATGAAGAAGAGCAGATCGTCCTTGCCGGGTACCCGAAAGCGGCTGAAGGCGTAAGCGGCCATCACGCCAAGCACCACCGAGACCAGCGTTGAACCAAAGGCAATGATCAGCGAGTTCAGGAAACGTGGCAGGTAGTTGCTGGGACTCACCACCACCATGTTGCGATCCCGCGCGATGCGCTCGCACAGGTCATCGGCAGACGGCAGTGCATCGATGTAGTCCTGCGTCTGCCGCGACCGCGTTGTGAAGAGGTTGCAGTAGCCCTCCAGCGTGGGTTCGAACACCACCTTGGGCGGGTAGCTGATCGAGTCGGGCGGACTCTTGAAGCTCGTCATCACGATCCATACCAGGGGAATCAGCGACACCAGGGCATAGATCAGTACGACCGCGCCGGCAAGAGTGCGGGTGGTTGGCGAGGGTTCGACCACCGAGTGGGCTGTTGTGAGACCGCTCATCGGGACTTCACCGCGTTGAGTGCTTTCACGTAGACATTGGCAAGCCCGAAGACCGCCACGAAGAGAATGATCGCAAACGCAGAGGAGTAGCCGGTCCGCCACTTTTCGAAGGCCTCACGCTTGAGCGTGATCGAGGCCACCTCGGTGGTGGAACCCGGTCCGCCGTTGGTGAGCAGGTTCACCATATCAAACATCTTGAAGTTCTCGATTCCGCGAAACAGAACCGCCAGCATCACAAAGGGCAGCACCATCGGTACCGTGATCCGCCAGAACTGCCGCCATGCCGAGGCGCGGTCAACTTCGGCAGCCTCGTAGAGGTACTCGGGGATACTCCGCAACCCGGCAAGGATGATCAGCATCACATAGGGCGTCCACATCCACGTGTCCACGATGATGATGGCCCAGGGGGCGAGTTTCACCGAGCCGATCATCTCGAAGCTCGAGGGCGGTATGCCGGTGAAAAATGACACCGCATAGTTGAAGAGCCCCATCTGCGGCTGGTAGAGGAAGACCCAGAAATTGCCCACCACTGCGGGACTCAGCATCATCGGAATGAGGATCAGCGTGGTCACCACATCATGACCGCGGAAGCGACGATCGATGAGCCACGCCAGTGCGAAGCCGATGAGCGTCTGCAGCAGGAGCGTCCAGAACACAAAGTGCGCAGTCGCCTGCATCGCGGCCCAGATATCCGGGTCGGTGAGAATGCTCAGGTAGTGGTCGATCCCGACGTTGCGTACTTCGGCGTTGGGCCGGTTGGCACGGTAGTTGGTGAAGGAAAGCCGGATCGTCCAGACGAGCGGAAAGATGTTGATCGCAAGCAGGAGCAGGATCGTTGGGGTGATGAAGATCCAGGCCAGCGCGCGGTCGCTCAATCCGCGCAACGTTCCGGCGATGGGCGCGGGGGTAAGCTCTGCCGCCCGGTCAGCGAGGGTTTCAGGCTGGGCCATGGGGTTGCGGATCCAGCACGCGAAAACGCGCCGTCGGCCGGAGCAGGACTACTCCGGCCGATCCGGGTTTTCCCGGATGGAACTGGCGCGCCGCGGACGGGACAGCGCGACCTACTTGAGCTTTCCCTCTTCCTTGAAAACTTTCGTCCAGTCGGTGACGAGCGAGTCGAGCGCTTCTTTGGCCGTGCCCTTGTCGGCGACCACAAAGTCATGCACCCGCTTTTGCATCGCCAGCAGCAATTGGGCGTAGGCGGGTTCCTGCCAGAAATCCTGCACCCCTCCCATCGCCTCCAGGAAATCGGCGGCGAAAGGCGCGGTCTTCGCAAAGCCCGGATCCTTCAGTACCGCGTTGTGGCAGGAGTATCCGCCGAGTGCCCACCACTTCTTCTGAACGTCGGCCTGCGCAAACCACTTGACGTATTCAAGTGCCTCGGCCTGGTTGGGCGAATGGGTCACCACCGAGATGCCCTGACCGCCAAGGGTTGAAGCGGCAACTTTCTGGCGCGGATTCACAAAGAACCCGATGCGGTCGCCGCCAACTTTCTCATCCTTGAAGAGACCCGGGAAGAAGGCGAACCAGTTCATCTGCATCGCGACCTGCCCTGACTTGAAAGCATCAAGTCCTTCCTGCATGTAGGCGTTGGTGTAGCCCGGAGGGGTGCAACACTTGTAGAGCGCCTTGTAGAAGTCGAGCGCCTCGATGGCGTCCTTGCTGTTGGTGAAGCCGGCCATGGAGTAGGGCTTCTTGGGGTCGTCGTACTTGAGGCCCCAGGAATACATGGCCGCAGTAACCCCCATTGTGATGCCCTCGGAGCCACGCTCGGTGAAGATTGCGGCGCCAAACACTTTCTTGCCGTCGATCTCGCGACCCTGGAAGAATTCAGCCACCTGCCTGAGCTCGGTCCAGGTCTTGGGAGGAGCGAGATCACGGTTGTGTTTCTTCTTGAACTCGGCCTTGATCTCGGGACGGTTGAACCAGTCCTTGCGGTAGGTCCAGCCCAGCGCGTCGCCCATCGCGGGCAGCGCATAGTAGTTGGGGCTTCCCTTGGGCCAGGTGCTGTAGGCATACACCGTGGCCGGGAGGAAGTCGCTCATCTTGATGTTGTTCTTGTTGAAGAAATCGTTGAGCTTTACGTAGTGACCGTTCTCGGCCGAGCCACCGATCCACTGGCTGTCGCCGATCATCAGGTCGCAGAGCTTGCCCTTGGAGTTGAGCTCGTTGAGCATGCGGTCGGCGAAATTCGGCCAGGGAACGAACTCGAACTTCATCTTGATCCCGGTCTTGGTTGTGAAGTCCTTGGAAAGCTCCACAAGCGCGTTGGCCGGATCCCAGGCGGCCCAGCACAGTGTGATGGTCTTTTGCGCAAAGGCCTGTGAAGTCGCAAGTGCGGAAAGCGCGGCAACGCCTGCGGCCGCAGCGATGCGGTGACGAAAACTCTTCATGGTGTGTCTCCAATGGTGGTTGTTGGTGGCGGCACACCCACCCGACGTTGCACTCTGCGTGGAATTCATCCGCGTGCGGACTAAACATGACACGGGTGCAACGAGAGGAGAGAAACCGCTTAGTGAAGTTTAGTAAACGCGGATTATCGCGTCAACTCCCTCTCCCTCTCCCTGTCCCTCTCCCTCTCCCTCTCCCTCTCGCTCTCTCTCGCATCGCAGTATCAGGCCGCACGGCCGCGTTGATCTGCGTGGCGACCCGCAGAGGCACTGTCCCAGGCGAGGGCACTGGCGCTAGCAGAGTCACACACAGTTGCAGCATCCTCAGGGGGTCGGTATCATGTCCAGGACAAAAAAGGGATGTGCAGACTACGCATGCATTCCGCAGGGAGTTCAAGGGGGGAGGAAATGGGCAGACATCACAATGACAACGTCGCGGGCCGCTCGGCCTTGCAAGGCAGGCAGCAGTTCCCGGCTTCGGAAAGATCGGAACCCGGCCAGGCGCCGCATCCCTTCGACCGTGATTCGGTGCTGCTTTTTGCCCGATTGCGCGGGCAATTCCGGGGATTGTCCCTGGGCGGGACGCTGCTGCCCCGACCTTTGCTGCGCGAGCTTGCCCTCGGCGCTCGCCAGCACGCACCCTGACCGGGGGCGTGCTGCGCCCGCGCTTCGATGAGGCACGCTGCCGAGAGGCACGCTGCAGTGGTACCTCTGCGCGAGGGCGCCAGGCGGTTTGCCTGGCACCGGTGCTGGAAGGGCAAATGGCGCAATCCGCCATTGCGAGGGGAAGCGGGCACCGTCCCCGCAAGTGGCGCTTTCAAGCTGCGACCGCCTTCCAAAACCCTGGCTCCCGGGGGTGTCTTGCCGCGCCGGATCGAAGCCCTCGAGGTGGTTCGTTTTCGCTGACCTGGCTGCGAGATTGGGCCGCGCAAGGGAGGTCGTCGGGTGCACGAATGCACTGCTGCATGGTTTCACGGTAACAAGGCCCAATGCCCTGACGGTCCGCCTATTGCCATGAAGCATCAGGATTACAACTTCTGCGTTGCTCCCATGATGGACTGGACCGATCGCCACTGCAGGCGCTTCC
>VGHO01000028.1 GCA_016868175.1 Betaproteobacteria bacterium | reverse complement strand
CGGTAGTAGCGCACAAGCATGCGGTGTGGTGGCATACGGAAGCGATCCTCACGGGTGAGATCCCTTGTTCGGAGTCCTCTACGGCGGAACTCCGCTCGAGGGATCCTCCCTGGCGGCGGGCTTTCTTCGCAGCGCGCTGAATCCAGGGTTAAGGCAGGAAGGCAACTCATACCGTCGGCAAGAAGATGCCACGGCCCGACCGCAACGAAAAGCGGCTGCAAGAACCAGCCTCAACCCAACGCAATCAAAACCGGACAAACTTCGTCGGCTTTCGCGAAGTTTTCAGGCACTGCCCGGATAGTACGCAATGCGGCGGGAGATGCCCGCCGCATTGCGCCGAGGAGCGTGGCGCGTCGCGCGCCGGGCAACCGCTGCCACGCAGAGGACGGTGGCTGCGCCTTTGGGCGTCCTCGAAAGCCGACGATCGGCCAGAGCGCAAACCGATGATCGGGGGTTGACCTCGACACTCCTGTGGCCGACGATTCTCCGAGTGGTGACGGTCATCGATTGCACAACCAGGAGACACCCATGATCAGTATCGGTGGATTGATCAAGAACTCCGGGCGCGGGATTTTCCACGTTGCTCCAGACGACACGGTCTTCGACGCTCTCAAATACATGGCCGAGAAGAACATCGGCGCAGTCCTCGTGATCGAGGGCGAGGTCCTCGCGGGGATCTTCTCCGAGCGCGACTACGCGCGCAAGGTAGTGCTGGTGGGGCGCTCCAGCCAGACCACCCTGGTGCGCGAGGTGATGGCGGCCGAACTGATCACCGTTGAGGCGGCGCAACCACTCGACGCCTGCATGCAGTTGATGACGGACCACAGGATCCGACACCTGCCGGTGTTTGACCGCGGCAAGCTGGTGGGCGTGATCTCCATCGGCGATGTGGTTCGACAAATGATCGTTGAACAAAAACAGCTCATCGAGCAACTCGAAGCCTACATCCGGGGCTGACCCGATCGGCCGAGCGACGTCGCGCTCAACGCGGCGGCAGGTTAGCGGCATCTGCAGCAAGTGCCATCCTTCGGGCCTTTGCAACGGTGTCGAGCAGATAGCTCCGGAATTCGGGATCCTCGCCCTGCAGGAGGGCAGGCAACATCGCGTAGAAATCTTCGCGCTGACCCCATTCGCTCATCCAGTCGTGCCAGGTTTGCCAGCGCCGGCGCTCGCGTTCATCCATGCGCGCCTTGTACGCCACAAGGTAGGCGCGCTCGAAGAGGCTCACCAGCATGTCGAAGATGATCGCCATCCTTTCGCGCTGCTCGGGGGTGGGGTCCGGCAAGGCGGCGCGGGTTCGCAACTGCAGATCGGCGTGGTTGAGTACCACTTCGAGGAACTCGATGTAGGCGTTGGAGAGGTTCTGATAAGCCTCCTCCTCCTCGTTCTCACGCTCCTTGCGCTGCTCGTAGACGAAAACCACCACCGCATAAGGTAGTCCGATCGCGGTCACCAGATGGCTGAGAAACTCCACAGAAGCCCTGAGGTTCTCCCAGGTCAATCCCTCCATGCCTGCCCCCTCGACGCTCCTTGATCCCTCCCGAGGGGGATCGACCCCGAAGAACCCCCCGCGATGCAAGCCCCCCGGCAAGCCGGCGCATTGACCGCCACCGCCACAGAGCATAATCCGCGAAGGCGTGTTTCGCTCGGCGACTTCGGGCAACGATCAACCAATTCCACGAGCAAGCTTGCGCGAATCGCATCTGCACATTGTGCTGGTCAACCAGGCGCCGATTCCGGTGTTTGCCTACGGCGGTACCGAGCGCGTCGTCTGGGATCTGGGCAAGGCGCTCGTGAGCCTCGGACACCGGGTGAGCTACCTCGTACCCAAGGGCTCGCACTGCCCATTTGCCGAAGTGTTTGCCCTGCGTGCTGGCCAGCGATGGGATACGCTGATCCCTGCCGATGCCGATCTGGTTCACTTCCAGTTCAACCCTGCGCAGCCGGCAACGATCGGGAAGCCCTGGCTGATGACCCAACACGGCAACTCCAGGGTGGGCGAAGCGCTGCCGGTCAACACAGTGTTCGTGTCGGCGGATCACGCCCAACGGCACGGGAGCAGCCTTCATGTTCATAACGGTCTGGACTGGGACGCCTACGGCCCAACGCGGCTCGACGAACCCAGCGCCGACTATCTGCACTTTCTCGCGAAAGCGGCCTGGAGCGTCAAGAATGTGCGCGGCGCGATCCGCACGGCGAGCCGGGCGGAACGTCGGCTCGAGGTCCTCGGCGGCTACCGATTCAATCTGCGCCGAGGGCTGCGCTTCACACTGTCGCTGCGCGTGCGCTTTCACGGCATGGTTGGCGGCGAGGCAAAGCTCGCGTTGCTGCGCCACTCCAGCGGCCTGTTGTTCCCGGTCCGCTGGCACGAGCCCTTCGGCCTTGCGGTGATCGAAAGCCTTTACTTTGGCGCACCGATCTTCGCCACTCCCTACGGTGCACTCCCCGAACTGGTGGGGGATGAAAACGGCGTGCTGCTGACAAGCAGCCAGGCACTCGCCGACGCGATCGGGCATTTTGTGCCGGCGCGACGACGCAACCACGCGCGTGCCTGCGAGCTGTTCAACGCGCACAACATGGCAAGGCGATACCTCAACGTCTACGCCTGGGTACTCAACGGCGGGCAACTCCACGCAAAGCCCCCAGCGCTGCGCGAAGCGCCTTCGCCGCTACCCTGGACCGACTGAAGTGCCCACGATTGCACGGGGTGTTCGAGCGCGTTGACTGCGGCGAGGAAAACCAGGGGTGCGGTAAAGGTTGAGTCAGGCCGGCAACCCGCTCCGCTACACTCGACCGCTACCCAACTGATTCCGGCAGGGTGGTCGGAAAAAATCGGAGGTCCCCGATGCCAGCGCTCAAGGATCTCGTGCATTTGAGCTACTGCAGCCAGGCGCAATCGCGGATCGGGCAGTTGGATCTGGATCGCATCCTGGAAGCATCCCAACGCAACAACCAGCGCGATGACATCACCGGCCTGCTCACCTTCAGCGGAGAGGTTTTCGTGCAGTTCCTCGAAGGCCCGCCCGAGGCCTTGCGCCAACTGATGTACCGGCTTCAGGGCGACCCGCGGCACAGCGACATCATCATCCTGTCGGAGGGACTGGAGCATACGCGGATACTCCCCGGGTGGGATATGGAACTTGTCACCCGCAAGGAAGCCCACCAGGTCCTCCGCGAAGCATTACGTGAGGCCGACACCTACGCGAAGGTTATCGGTCTCTCACGCCTGCTCGCGAGGCTCGATCCCGACCTGCATCGCGCCTCCTGAGCGGAACGCTCCCACAACCCTGGTCGGTATCCCCCAACCCCTCAACGGTGCTTCGAACCTTGCTGCGCGCGCCTGAGGGGTTTCCAGCTCGGCGCAATCCCCTGCGGCAGGAGCGGATCGCTGTGCACCCGGGCCAGGAAGAATTGCGACTCAGCCAGGAAGATCCACGCATGCGCGCGGATGGTTCGCACCTGCGCGCGGAAGATCTACGGATGCGCACGGATGGTTTGCCCGAATCAAATGGAGATTTGGATCCCGGACTGGCGCGTTCGCGCTGTACCCGAAGGGGTTTTCTTGCGGGTGCGCTCGACGCGGCATGCACACCGGCGTCCGCGTCCTTCTTCGCTCCGGCCTTCGCATCCGCATTCGCTCCGTCCTTCGCATCCGCATTCGCGCCGGCTTTCGCATCCACATTCGCACCGGCGTCCGCACCGGCGTTCGCCGTCACCGCCGAGATTGCTGCCCCTCCACGCATCCTTGATTTCGACTGGGTCGACGTCCGCCGCAACCGACCGGTACCATGCCGGCTCTACCTTCCCGCGCGAACAGCGGCAGGCCACCGCAGCCCCCTTGTGGTGTTCTCTCATGGACTCGGGGGCTCGCGCACTGGATATCGCTATCTCGGCAGTTACCTGGCCGAGCACGGGGTGGCGAGTATCCACCCGCAACACGTCGGTAGTGATCGGCAACTCTGGGCTTCGGGCAACCCCTTGGCGCTTCTCGAACGGCTCAACGGTGCAAGCAGCGACAGCGAGGCGATCGCGCGCGTTGCCGACCTGCGCTTCGTGCTGGATCAGGTCTTCGCACGCGGCGCATCCCGAAGCGACGACGGCTCAGACGACCATGAGGCACTCGCGAGCGTCGACCCGCAAGCGATTGTTGTTGCAGGACATTCCTATGGAGCCAATACGGCGATGCTGGTGGCGGGCGCCCAGGTCGAGCGTGAGGGAAAACCCGTCGCGCTGCGCGACGAGCGTGTCCGCGCCGCAGTGCTCATCTCCGCTCCACCCTTCTATGGCGAGCAGTCTCAGGCTCGGATCCTTGCTGCGATTCGTATCCCCACACTGCACATCACCGCCACCGAAGACCTGATCCGGATCCCCGGCCTGCGCAGCGGGCTCGAAGACCGCATTGCAGTTTTCGATGCAACTGCGAGCCGATTCAAATGCCTTGCAGTCTTTGAGGGCGGCTCCCACAGCGTCTTTACCGATCGATTCGGCTCAGGCGACTATGAAAGCAATGTCCGCATCAAACAAGCGACCCGCGAGTTGTGCCTCGCATTTCTTCAGGCGCTGGGCAGCGCGCTGCCAGGGTTCGTGGCGCCCGGCGCGCGCGAGAAGCAAAACGGCGTGCCGCTCGCATCGTCAGGCTCAGCCTCCGACGACCTTGCGCGCTGGGAGAAGCGGCATGCGTCGCTGCTTCACCGCTTCATTCGCCGCAGCTGAGGATCCGCCGATGTTGAAGCGCCCAGGTCCCACGCCTCCGGTTCCCCTGCGTTTGCACCCAGGCGCGCCGCTGCACATGAAGCCAGACGCGCTCCCTAACAACACGAATCCAGGCGCGCTCCCGCACACGAATCCAGACGCGCTCCCGCACGCGAACCCGAAGGCAACGCAGCTACCTGGGTCGGCTCAGAACCACTTATCTGCAGCGGATCGATCCGGCGGAGTCCTAGCCAAGGTCGCAACGGGCGCGCTGCTCGTTGGCGGCCTCGCAGTTGCGGGGATCGTGTCGCTCCTGATCCTTGCAATTGCCTTCGTGGTGGGAGCAGGGGTACTCGGATACTTCGCATGGAAGATGCGAAAGCTCAGGTCGCAGGGATACGGCGGGGAAGCGTTCACTGCAGACCGCCCGCATCCCGGCTTTGGACCGCACGCAAACGCACGCGATTCACACACGCTTGATGGCGACTATATCCGGCCCAAAAACGTGTCGGAACGAAACGACGGGTAAACGATCTGCCGAGCGAATCCACACAGCGTCGAGCGAGCCTAGCAACGGGTCAAGGCACCCGTGCACGATCTATCAAGCCAACCGACGGACCGTTTTCCCACCCTCCGAAACTCAGGGGTGCGGGGCGATCGACCTGCCCCCGGGAACGCAGCGAAGGTTGCGCCCTGCGGCGCGGGCGCGGGTCCGGGTACGGGTACGGGTGCTGGCGGGAGCACGGGCGCGGACACGGGTGCTGGCAGGGGCAAGGGCACCTGCGCCCGAAACCTCAGGCGCCGATCAGCCCGCCGTCGTCGCGCGTGATCACGATCGTGGCCGAACGCGGGCGCCCGGTTGGACCGTAACCGCGGTTGCCCGGCCACAGGCTCTCCGGCCACGCGCCCGCCCGGGTGTTTTCGCCGGGATGCTGGATGTTGACAAAGAGGGTGCGCCCGTCAGGGGTCTCGGTCACGCCCGTTACCTCTGCGCCTGGCGGCGCCACGAGAAAGCGACGCAGCCGTGCCTCGCCGAGTGCAGCGCCAATGAAGGTGTCCTGGGTGCCCGTCAGTTCGGATCCATCCACTTGCATTTTGTTCTTCGCAGTGATCTTGCCGCCGTCGCCAACCCGGCCCGGGATCGCCGCAAGCATCATGCAGCCGCATTCATCGGTCATCGCGCCGTCGTCGGTCTGGATCCAGCAAATGCCGGTGGCCTGGCTGAACCACAGGCCGTCTGGCGAGGAAAAGGCGTTGCCTGCGCTGAGTCCCGAAAGGTTGGCATCGCCCGCGTCCTCCTCGGCACCGAAGAGAAAGATATCCCAGCGGAAACTGCGTGCATCGGCGTGGCCGCCGTCCTCGCGAAATCGGATGATGTGGCCATTGGGATTACCAGCCTGCTTCTTCCCGTCCACATCCATGTAGGCGCGCGGATTGGCCGGATCCACCTTCTGCGGCGTGCGATTGGCGGCGTTGTTGTTGGTGAGGGTGAAGTACACCTCACCGTTGCGGGGATTGACTGCACCCCACTCCGGACGGTCCATCTTCGTGGCTCCAACAGCGTCGGCCGCAAGCCGGGTGTACACCAGGACTTCGGCCTGATTGGCGAAGCGATACGCTGCAAAGTTTGCGATCCGAGGATCGGCGCTGTCGAGTTCGATCCACTCGCCGCGACCGTCAGCGTTGAAACGGGCCGCATAAAGCCTGCCCTCGTTGAGGTACTTGTCGCCGACGGCGATTCCGCCGCCCGCATCGAGCGGATCCCAGGGCTCGGCACTCACGAACTTGTAGATGTACTCGTTGCGCGCATCGCAACCCTGGTAGACCGCAAGTGGCTGACCCGGCACGGGCAGGCTGAACACCGCCCCTTCATGTGCCATGCGGCCCAGCGCCACCCGCTTCACCGGGGTGGAATCCGGCCTCAATGGGTCGATCTCCACGTTGTAACCGAAGGTGTTGGCTTCCTGACGGAAATCACGCTCCGCAGAGCTTGCGCTCGCTGAGAGGTTCCAGCGCGCAAAGCGGTCGTCGGTGTTCGAAACGGTATGCCACCCCTGGCTGATGGCGCGCTGTGCGCCGGCAGCGGGCGGTGCGGTGACCACACCGTAACGACGGCGCGCGGCGATCTCCCTGGCCGGCAGTTCGGCGCCGCCAGCCGCCATCCCGAAGTAGAAGGCCCAGTTCTCCTCGCAGGTGAGGTAGGTGCCCCAGGGTGTCTTGCCGTGACCGCAGTTGTTGAGCGTGCCCCTTGCCATCCCGCCTGCCGTATCCCAGCGGGTGACCATCAAGGCACGGATCGCCTCGATATGAGCCCGCGGCCCGGCAATTCGCGCTGGGGTTTGTGCGGTAACCCTGCGACTGTGCTTCGACGAGGCAACCTTCTGCCAGGTGTTGCCCGAGCGCTCGATCTCCACCAGCGACACGCCGTGGTGGTTGATTTCCTTGAGGACCTCGTCGGCTGGTCGCGCGCCGAGGTCCCAGTCGCCGAACTGGGTGAACTTCTTGCCATTCTGACCGCCCGAGGTCTGACCCTTCGGATGCATGAAGTGGCTGTCGGCCGAACTCTCATGGTTCACACACAGCACCGCCCGCCCGGTATCGGCCTCGGTGTAGCGGCCGTCACGGTCCATGAAGTAGATGTCCATGCCGTCGTGATGATCGCCCACACGACGCGACCAGTCATCCGACTCCACGCCGCTGTTGGAGTATGCGGATACGGACGGGTCGAGGCTGTCACCGGTTGCATGCAGGACGCGATAGCGGTAGCCCGGGGGCAGACTCACGTCGTCGACCAGATTCTTGCTCACCGAGGGGAAACCAAGCGCCGCAGCGAAACTGCCGGTCTGAAGGCCCCCAGCCGAGGCGGGCGAGGCGTAGGTTGCAACGCCCGGGACCATCGCAAGCCCGGCGAGTCCCAGGCCACCGCGCAGCAGCCGGCGACGCTCGGGGTTGCCAAGCGATGCGGCAAGGATGTCGCGGAAATGGATGTTCGACGAATCGTTACACATCGGGTCCCTAGTATCTTCAGACATGCCTGAATACTCCACGTGAAGTTTGCGGATTGAAAGGCGCCCCGCCACCTTGCCAGAGCCTCGCGCGCAGGGGGCGGGAAGCAGCCACACGCGAAGCTGATTGGAGCAGGTGCGCTTTACAGCCCGATGCCAGGCGTGGAGGAATTCAGACCTTGCGAAAGATAAGCACCGCCAGAACGCAGGAAAGCGCAGTGGCCCAGTGAAGTGGCCACGCGCTCAGCGCAAGCCACAGCATATGCAGATACGCAGCCGCCAGCAGGGAAATGAACAGCCGGTCGCCGCGGGTTGTGGTGAGGCCAAGGATTCCTCGCCGGGGTGATCCGCCCGGACTCCGCCGCTCCCAGATTCCCATGGCAAGCAGCAGTGCCGCGATCACCATCCAGAACACGGCGGTCTGCCATGTCCAGGCCATCCATCCGAAGCCGCTGGGGGCCTGCATCGACGTATTGCCTCAGACACGCCCAAGGGCAAAGCCCTTGGCGATGTAGTTGCGCACGAAATAGATCACCACCACGCCAGGAATCATCGTGAGCGAACCTGCCGCGGCAAGAAGCCCGAGTTCGTAGCCGGAGGTGCTCGCGGTGCGTGTCATGGTGGCCGCGATCGGCTTGGCCTCCACCGAGGTGAGCGTCTTGGCAAGGAGCAGTTCAACCCAGCTGAACATGAAGCAGAAGAAGGCTGCAACACCGATCCCCGCTGCAATCGTGGGAAGGAAGATCCGCAGGAAAAAGTGCCAGAAGGAGTAGCCGTCGACAAACGCTGTCTCGTCGAGTTCGCGGGGAACACCCGACATGAAGCCCTCGAGGATCCAGACGGCAAGCGGAATGTTGAAGAGGCAGTGGGCGAGCGCCACGGCAACATGGGTGTCGAAGAGCCCGATGGCCGAATAGAGCTGGAAGAAAGGCAGTGCAAACACCGCCGAGGGTGCCATGCGGTTGGTGAGCAGCCAGAAGAAGAGGTGCTTGTCGCCAAGAAAACGGTAGCGCGAAAAGGCGTAGGCCGCAGGCAGCGCCACGCAGACCGAAAGAAGCGTATTGAGCACCACATAGATGATCGAGTTGATGTAGCCACCGTACCAGGTGGAATCGGTGAAGATCTTGCGGTAGTTGTCGAGGGTGAACTGCTGAGGCCAGAGCGTGAAGGATCCGAGGATCTCGTTGGTGGTCTTGAACGACATGCTCAGCAGCCAGTAGATCGGCAGCATCAGAAAGACGATGTAGAGCGTGGGTACCGTCCACCGCAAGCGGATCATGCGCGATCGTCCTTGGTCATGTAGGCGTAGAAGAGCCAGGAAAAAAGCAGGATGATCAGGAAGTAGATCAACGACATCGCAGCGGCAGGACCGAGGTCGAACTGCCCGAGCGCAATCTTCACCAGATCGATCGACAGCAGTGTGGTGGCGTTGCCGGGCCCTCCCCCGGTGAGCACGATGGCCTCGGTGTAGATCATGAAACTGTCCATGAAACGCAGGAGAATCGCGATGATCAGCACGCGCTTCATCTTCGGTAGCTGGATACGCCAGAACACGGACCAGCGCGATGCTCCGTCGATCCGGGCAGCCTGATAGTAGGCCTGAGGAATCGCGGTAAGCGCTGCGTAGCACAGCAGCACCACCAGTGAAGTCCAGTGCCAGACATCCATCGCCACCAGCGTGAACCACGCAGCCATCGGCTGGCGGGTGTAGTTGTAGTCCCAGCCCAGCGCATTGAGGCTCTTTCCGAGCAGACCGATCTCCGGTAAAGCAAAGATGTTCCAGATTGCCCCCACCACATTCCAGGGGATCAGCAAAGGCATGGCCATCAGCACAAGGCACACCGAGACGCCCCAGCCACGATGCGGCATCGCCAGGGCAATCGCCACACCGAGCGGAATCTCGATCGCGAGAATTGTGGCAGTAAAGAGGATCTGACGCTGCAGGGCGTCGCGAAAGCGCGTGGAAGTCATCACCTCGCGAAACCATTTCACGCCTTCGAAGAAGAATTCGTTATTCCCGAAGGTTTCCTGCACCGAGTAGTTCACCACGGCCATCAGCGGAATCACCGCATTGAAAGCCACAAGGATCACCACAGGCAGCACAAGCCGCCAGGCCTTGGGGTTGGTGGTCCGGGTATCCATGGGCTCTCGAGGCAGACGGCTGGCTTGTGCTCAGGACACCAACCAGCCGTCCGCATAGACGTGGGTGTAGTGGGGATCGAATGCAATCCGTAATTCGGTTGCCGGCGGAAGCACCTGTTCCTCGGGAACCACCATCTTGATGCGGTGAGCGCCGTGCAGAAGGTCGAGGATACGTACATGCCCTGCATCCACCATCCGGTCGAGCTGCACCGGCAAGCCGACGTCGGCGAAGCGCACATGCTCGGGCCGTACGCCGATCTGCAGCGAGCCGGCGCCTACGGCCCTCATCGAGCCCGCGGTCTGCGATGCACCGCCCGAGCCTGGCGCGGTTGGCAGGGGCTGCGCCCGGTCCAACAAGGGCACGCGCCTGCCCTCGATACGAAGCTCGCTGTCGGGTCCCCGTTCGGCGGGCAGAAGATTCATGCCCGGCGAACCGATGAAATGCCCCACGAACACATGTTGCGGGCGGTCGAAGAGCTGCGCAGGAGTGCCGATCTGCACCACCCTCCCTTCGTTCATCACCACCACCTCGTCGGCAAAGGTGAGCGCCTCGGTCTGGTCGTGCGTGACGTAGATCATGGTGAAGCCGTGCTTCTGGTGAAGCGCCTTGAGTTCGCTGCGCAGACGCCATTTCAGGTGTGGGTCGATCACCGTGAGCGGTTCATCGAAGAGGATTGCCGCCACATCGGTGCGCACCAGCCCCCGCCCGAGCGAAATCTTCTGCTTGGCGTCGGCCGTGAGCCCCCTTGCCCGATTGTCGAGCGACGACTGCAAGCCGAGAGCGCCCGCAACCGCACGCACCCTTGCATCAACCTCCTCGCGGCGAACCCCCCGATTGCGCAAGGGGAAGGCAAGGTTGTCGTACACACTCATAGTGTCGTAGACCACCGGAAACTGAAAGACCTGCGCGATGTTGCGCTCACGAGGCTCGCAGGGCGTCACATCGCGCCCATCGAAGAAAACCTTGCCTCGCGAGGGATGCAGCAAGCCCGAGATGATGTTGAGCAGGGTGGTCTTTCCGCATCCGGAGGGCCCAAGCAGAGCGTAGGCACCACCTTCACGCCAGCGCAGGTCGAGCTCCCGCAAGGCCCAGTCCGCATCAGTGGAGGGATGCGCCGCGTAGCTATGCGCAAGGCCCTGGAGTTCGATGGCTGCCATCGCACCGGCTCAGCGCGCAGGCAGCGCGCCCACCCCCGTTGGCAGCCCAGCCTGCGAAACCGCGGCAGCCGGCGGTGTGGCAATACGCTTTCCGTCGAGCCCAAAATACATGGCGCGGTCGATGTCAATCCCGAACTGCGCATTCTCGCCGCTCGCGATGCGAACGAGTCCCGGGCACGCGCACACCCACGGCTGCTGCTCATGCTCAAAACGGATGATGCTCTCCGACCCCGAAACCACACTGATCAGCACCCTGCCCTGGACCTGCACCAGCGCACGATGTCGGCCCGGGCTGAGGTGGTGGGGGCGCATCCCCACCCACAAAGCCGGATCGGCACGATGCCGCAATGCCTCGGGGATCGGCCACGACAGCGAGGACGAAAGTGCGATCCGCCCATCGCGCAGTTCAGCGCGCACAAGATTCATCGGGGGCTCGGACAGGATCTGCGCCGTAGTGATATCGAGCGGCTGGCGGTACACCTCGGAGGCCCGGCCGAACTGACAGAGACGCCCTTCGTGAAGCGCAGCAATGCTACCCCCGAGCTGCAGGGCCTCCGAAGGCTCGGTTGTGGCGTACACCACCACAGCGCCCCGACCTGCGAGCAGCCGGGGCAACTCGTCGCGAAGTGCTTCACGCAGCTTGTAGTCGAGGTTGGCAAAGGGCTCGTCGAGAAGCACCAGTTTGCTGTCCTTCACCAGCGCACGCGCAAGCGCGGTGCGCTGCTGCTGCCCTCCAGAAAGTTGCGACGGCCGCCGATCCAGGTAGGGCTCGAGCCTGAGCAGCGCCGCCACCTCGTTGACCCGCCTTTGCACCTCGTTGGCAGCAAGTCCCGCCACCTTGAGCGGTGAGGCGATGTTGTCGCGCACACTCAGATGCGGGTAGTTGATGAACTGCTGGTACACCATCGAGACCCGGCGTTTCTGCACCGCCTGCCCGGTAACCTCGAGCGCGTCAAAAAGGATTCGTCCGGCGGTGGGTTGGGTGAGGCCCGCCATCAGGCGCAGGAGCGTCGTCTTGCCGGCAAGCGTCTCGCCCAGCAAGGCATGTACAACCCCGGGAACCAGGCTGAGGCTGGTGGGATGGATGTGAAGCTCGTTTCCATCCCGGAAGGCAACATTCTCGAGAACAAGCACCTGAAAGCTCACCCGGGGCCGCACGCGGCGGCCCCACGCGTCAACAGGGCGGCTGGATTACTTCGCCGAGGTCCAGCGCTTCACGAGCTGGTCGTAGTCCATGGTGATGCCCTGCGGCTTCTCGTTGGCGAGCTTGGCCTTGGGACCGTCAGGACGACCGAGCCACTCTTTCGGATCCTTTTTTGCGTTGAGGCGCGGCCCGCAACCGCCGTAGGTCTTGGCCTTCTCGTCAGCCGACTGCATCCGGGCCATGACCTGATCCATCTCCTCGGCAAGCCGGTCCATCGCCTGCTGAGGCGTGAAGACTCCGGAATTCACGTCGCCGATGTTCTGCCACCAGAGCTGCGCGAGCTTCGGATAGTCGGGCACGTTGACTCCGGTGGGAGTCCACATCACACGGTCGGGCGACCGGTAGAACTCCACCAGTCCACCGAGGTTGGGAGCCCGGTCGGTGAACGACTTGTGGCGCACGGTGCTGTCACGCACGAAGGTGAGCCCTACCTGGCTCTTCCTGGTGTCGACGGTCTTGCTCACCACAAACTGTGCATAGAGCCACGCCGCCTTGCGCCGCTCGAGGGGAGTGCTCTTGAAGAGTGTCCACGAGCCGGTGTCCTGGTAGCCGAGCTTCATGCCGTCCTGCCAGTACGGACCCTTGGGACTCGGCGCCATGCGCCAAAGCGGAGTTCCCTTGTCGTCCACCGTGTTGTTGCCGTCCTTCCTGGGCGCCACCATCGAAGCGGTGAATGCGGTGTACCAGAAGATCTGCTGCGCCACATTGCCCTGCGCCAGTGCCGGCAGCGACTGATAGAAGTCGTAGTCTGCAGCCCCAGGAGGCGCGTACTTGCGCAACCACTCGTCCCACTTGGCAATCGCATACACCGATGCAGGGCCGTTGGTCTCACCGCCGCGGGCTACCGAGGCACCGGCGGGATTGCAAGAGCCCGCCTCCATGCGGATACCCCACTCGTCGATCGGGCGGCCATTGGGGAGCCCCTTGCTCGAAGCACCTGCCATCGACAGCCAGGCGTCGGTCATGCGCCATCCAAGATCGGGCGCGCGCTTTCCATAGTCCATATGTCCGTAGATGCGCTTGCCGTCAATCTCTTTCACATCCTCGGAAAAGAACTGGGCAATATCCTCGTAGGCGCTCCAGTTCACCGGGACGCCAAGGTCATATCCGTATTTGTCCTTGAAACGCTTCTTCAGATCCGGGCGCTGGAACCAGTCGTAGCGGAACCAGTAGAGATTGGCGAACTGCTGATCGGGCAACTGCCACACCTTGCCGTCGGGGCCGGTGGTGAAGGAGATTCCGATGAAGTCCTTCAGGTCGAGGCTGGGATTGGTGACGCTCTTGCCCTCGCCAGCCATCCAGTCCGACAGGTTCACCGCCGACTGAAGGCGCGCATGCGTGCCGATCAGATCCGAATCGTTCACGTAGGCATCGTAGAGGTTGCGGTTGGTCTGCATTTGCGTCTGCACCGCCTGTACCACCTCGCCCTCACCCAGGAGCTGGTGGTTCACCTTGATCCCGGTGATCTCGAAGAAAGCCTTGGCAAGGACCTTGGCCTCGTACTCGTGCGTGGGAATCGTTTCCGAGAGTACGTTGATCTCCATGCCCTTGAAGGGTTTCGCAGCCTGGATGAACCACTCCATTTCCTTGATCTGCTCAGCCTTGCTCAGCACCGAAGGCTGGAACTCCTTGTCGATCCAGCGCTTGGCGGCGTTGCTGTCGGCCAGCGCCGAACCTGAGATCGCCATCGCGACTGCACAGGCAATGAGCGACGCCCTGGCTGTGTATCTGATTCTCTTCATGTGTCTTTCTCCCCCCTTGCGGGCATTGTTGGTCGAGTTACCGCGGGGGCGAAGTATACGCCTGCCTGCCTCGCAGCGATTGCCGCCCAGCCTCAAGCCTTATCATCGCCGCATGGAGGGTCGGCATATCGCGGTGATCGGGGGCGGCATCAACGGGGTGATGAGTGCCTGGGCACTCCTCGACCGCGGCTATCGCGTCTCGCTCTTCGAGGCAGGCCAGTTGATCGGTGCAACCAGCCGTGCATCGAGCAAGATGCTGCACGGCGGTTTGCGTTACCTCGAACAGGGCCGCATCGGAATGGTGCGCGAGGCCCTTCTCGAGCGGCGCTGGTGGCTCGAGCGCGGCACCGGTCTTGCCGCTCCGTTCCGGATGCATATTCCGCTCTACCGTGGCAAGGGGCGCCCAGGGTGGATGATCCGCGCCGGCACCCTGCTCTACGATCTGCTGGCGCTCGGCTCGAAACTGCCGAGGTCGGCGCGCCACAGCCGCGATGACACGCTTGCCGCCATTCCGGGACTGCAAGAGCAGGGTTTGCTCGGTTCGGTGAGCTACTGGGATGTGAGGATGGACGACGAAGCGCTCGGTCGGTGGGCTGCCGAGCAGTTGATCCGCAGAGGACTTCAGTGCCATAGCGGCCTGCCGATCCTGCGACTGGCCTCCAACGGCGAACTCGAATGCGCCGGCAAAGTCCGCAAGTTCGACGCAGTGGTGAACGCCACCGGACCGTGGGCGACCCAACTTCTCGAACAAAGCGGCATCGCATGTCCGTGGAAGCTGCTGGCGGTCCGCGGGTCGCATCTGGTCGTTGCGCGGCCCTTGCGCGAGGGCTGCCTCTTCCAGCAAGACGACGGGCGGGTGGTCTTCTACCTCCCCTTTCGCAACCTGGCCATCCTCGGAACCACCGAAGCGCGCGCCGATCCCCGGGATCCGGTTTGCGCCTCCGAAACGGAGGTGGAGGAACTGCTCGCCATCCACGCGCGCCACGTGCGGCCTGCCCTGCGCCGCGACGAAATCGTCGAAGTCATGGCGGGTCTTCGACCGATCGTGGTGCCTCGCGGCAAGGAAGGCGCAGATACCCGCACTGCGAGCCGCGAATCGCTCACGGTGCGTACCGGAAAAGTTGTGACTCTGCTTGGCGGCAAGTGGACCACCGCGCGTCAGCAGGGGCTATCGGTGGCCGATGAGATCGACCGTATCTGCGGGCGCACCTGAATACCCTGGGTCCGCCGAAATGCGCCCGCTAAACACTTTCGGGCTAACTTCCGCCGACTTTGGGGGCCGTAAGCCCATGTATGAACGATTTCACCGACGCACTCTTCCTTGCACTGCGCGCAGGCGCCGAGGACCCCGACCGCAGCGCACTGGGTTTGCGCATGAAGGAACTGGTTGCGGAGGTCGCAAACACGAATACTTCGAAGCTGCGCAAGGCAGCCGCAAGCCGCGAGTTGGTGAAAGTGCGCGAGGCCTACCGCAAACGGCTCCTCATGGTTGGTTGAACGCGCAGCAAGGTGGCCTGCCGTGATCCGCGTTGTCTTCAACCAGAAGGGCGGCGTGGGCAAATCCACGATCGCCTGCAATCTCGCCGCAATCTCCGCAAAGCGAGGCGAGCGCACCCTCCTGGTCGACCTCGACCCGCAAGCAAGCAGCACCCGGTACCTGCTTGGGGCTTCCATCTTCGAGTCACTCGACCCCGAGGCGGGTACCGTGGGGCTTTTCAGCCAGGCACTCAAGCTCACGCTCAAGGAGAGCGCCGACGAGTTCGTGATCCCCACGCCTTTCGCCGGACTTCATCTGATGCCAGCGCAGCCGCGCCTGGATGAGCTGCACGGCAAGCTTGAATCGCGCTACAAGATCTACAAGCTCAAGAAGGCGCTCGAACTGCTCGGCGGCCAATACCGCGCGATCTGGATCGATACGCCGCCGCTACTCAACTTCTACACGCGCAGCGCGCTGATCGCTGCGACCGGAGTTCTGATCCCCTTCGACTGCGACGAGTTCTCGCGCCGCTCGCTCTACCGTCTGCTCGAGGAGGTCGACGACATCCGCGCCGACCACAACCCGGCGCTGCAGGTGATCGGCGTCGTGGTCAACCAGTTCCAGGCGCGCGCCCGGTTGCCCGCAGAGCTCGTGGAGGAACTCCTCGCCGAGGGGCTTCCTGTGCTTGCGCCCTACCTGTCGAGTACCGTGAAAGTACGCGAGTCGCACCAGCTCGCCCTGCCCATGATCCACCTCGATCCGGCCCATAAACTGAGCAAGGAGTTCGAAGGCCTCTTTGACACGATCATGAGGTCTCAGTCCGTCCGGAAGGGAAAGGGCCCCGGGTAGCTGCCGATCACGCACTGGTGCGTCGTGAGGCGCCGACCGTCCCACCAGTGGAGCAGGTATCCGGGCGGCTCCATCACAAAACAGTCCGAACCCCTCGGGAACACCCCTGGCGCGGCGCACTGATGCCCCAGATGCAGCACGATCTGATGCGCCACACTAGGTGCCGTAAGTGCAGTGGTCCCTGCCACATCGGCCTGAATGGGCCGATGCAGGTGCCCGCACACGATACGTCTTACCTGGGGAAAACGCGCCACCAACTGCTCAAAATCGTCGGCGCCTTTCAGGCTGATCGCGTCCATGTGCGCGATGCCGGTTGCAAAGGGCGGATGATGCATCGCTATCACCGTGGGCATCTCATCCTGCGCCAACTGCGCCTCGAGCCAGCGCAGTCGATCGACACACAGGGCACCGCCCCCCTCGCCCGGCACTACAGTGTCAAGCACAAGAATCCGCAGGCCCTGTGCCTCAACCATGTACTGCAGGTATCCACTGTCTTCGAGGCCCGCAGCGCGGATCGAAACCGGGGCTCTCGAAGGCGCGGTACCCGCGCCCGCGGCCACGCTCACCGGAACCGACGACGTTTCCGACAAAGTGCCCGAAGGTGGAACTGCGGACACATCGGGATACAGCACCAGCGCCCCGTCGCTGGCAAAGGCGCTACGCAGTGCCTCGCGCCCGTCGTGGTTTCCGATCGCAAGGAAACACGGCACCCGCAGCGCACCAAGCAATGCGCGCAGATGTTCATACTCCTCGGCGCTGCCGTGGTCGACCAGATCGCCGGTGGCGAGCACGAAGTCCACCGCAAAGGGCAGGCCGGCCAGATGCTCGATGGCTTCGGCGAGCATGGTGGCGGTATCCACAACGCCGTAGGCTAGCTGCCCCCTGGGCAGGATATGGAGGTCGCTCAGCTGGGCAAAGATCATGGTGCTGACTCCTTCATCAGGTGGTGGGCAAACCGAAATGGATCCGACGCAGAACCCTCACGCCCACCGACTGCCCGGGCTCAACCGGCAGCTCAAACGCGCCTGGCTCCCCGTGGATGAATGCGCCCAAGGCGGCAGTGGGGCCAACTCTCGCCGAGACGGCGGGCGAAGCAGGGAATCGATGCAGGGTTATGCGCGCGCCGTTGCCGCTTCGCAGCTCGATGGCCGCATACGAGCCCATGTGCGTTGCTGCAACCACCGTGGCATCGAAATCGCCACGCCCTGCATCCACCACGTCCGCCTGGTCCCGGCGAAAACAGAGATCGCCGAGCTGGTTCACATGCCCGAAGAAGGCGGCCACGAAGGCACTCGCCGGCGCCTCGTAAACCTCTGCCGGCGTTCCGATCTGCTCGATGCGTCCGTGGTTGAAGACTGCGATCCGGTCGCCGAGCGCCATGGCCTCGTCCTGATCGTGGGTGACATACACTGCGGTCACCCCTGTTGACTTGAGCAGGGCACGGATCTCCACACGCAGCCTTTCGCGCAGGTGCGCGTCGAGTGCCGAGAGTGGTTCATCCAGGAGCACCGCGCGCGGTTCGATCGCAAGTGCCCGTGCTAGCGCCACGCGTTGCCGCTGACCGCCGGAGAGCTGTTCGATACGCCTGAGCCCGAGTTCGCGCATCGCGACCAGGTCGAGCATCGCGTCGACCCTTGCCTCGATGGCCTGCGGCTTGAGCCTTCGCAGCTTGAGCCCGTAGGCGATGTTCTGCCGCACATTCATGTTCGGAAAGAGTGCGTAACTCTGAAACACCATGCCGAAACGCCGCGCTTCGGCGGCCTGCGCAAGAAGATCGGCACCGTCGATCGAGAGGCTCGCACCCTCATCCGGATCCTCGAGGCCGGCAATGATCCGCAAGAGCGTCGTCTTGCCGCAGCCCGAGGGGCCCAGCAGCACCAGGATCTGTGCCGCGGGGATGTCGAGATCCACCGGACCGAGAGCCTTCACGGTACCGAAGTGCTTGCTGCATTGCCGCACCCGGATTGCCCCGACGGCCGGCGCCACCTTCACAGTGCCTTGCCTCGCGGGGAACCGCCGAGGAACTGCATGGCAACCAACAGCGGAACGATCAGCACAAAGAAGATCAGCGTGTAGGCGCTGCCCACCTCGATGCGCAGCGACGCGTAGGCGTCGGCGAGCCCCACAGGCAGCGTCGGCGTGAACGGAGAGTGCAGCAGCAGGGTCATGTTGAACTCGCCGATCGACAGGGTGAAGACCATCAGCGAGCCTGCCACCATCGCATTGCGGCAGTTGGGCATCACCACATCCACCAGGCGCCGCCACGGACCGGCCCCCAGGCTCGCCGCAGCCTCCTCGAGCACATCGAGGCGCTGGGCCTGCATCACAGCGAGCACTGCGCGCATCATGAAGGGCAAGGTGAAGAGTACATGCCCGACCAGAATGAAACTCCAGTGGGTGCGAAATCCACCCAGGGCACCGTAGCTCACGATCATGGCAAGCC
>VGHO01000027.1 GCA_016868175.1 Betaproteobacteria bacterium | reverse complement strand
CGATGAAGACTGATCGGGCGGACTTGAGTGAGTTGGGCGTGTAGGATCCGAAGAAGCCTCGCGCCGTGCCGGAGAAACTGAAGTAGCCAGCGGCGAACAAAGCCTTCCTCGACTCCAACTTGTCGGCAAAAGTCAGGGCCAAGACCGGCTCCGGCGAAAGCGAGCTCACACGCGATATCGTGAATTCAAGCCGGTTGATCGAAGAAGCAACTTCAACGATGCTCGCGCCAAGAAGCGTGGGCAGATCTACCGACCAATACCTCGGCGTGGCAACCCTGAACGCTTCAAAGTCTGACCACGAAGAGTTTAACAATTGATCGCGAAGGGCATCGTCGTCAACGCGAAAGACCTCGAGGCGGAGTGAGTCACCGGCATTCAGGGAGGACATCAAGGGGGCACCCGCCTCAACCTGATCGCCCCTCTTCACCAGGGCGTTAGCGAGGGGACCGATGCTGTTGCTCATGGATAGATAGTAGGAGAATAAATTATTACCATGATAAATCAATAGTGACAGGGAGCCATTGTAGGAACTCGCTGCAGCGAGAATGACCCCAGGACCGATCGCGACCACCTCCGCCGTCTTATTCAAGACGAACGAAAGCGCGGCAGTCTTGCCTGAGTGCTCAACCCGGGGGCTTGTAGGCCGCGCTTCGTCCTGCACGAGCAGAGGGAGCGGCAGTGGCGCAACCCAGGCCGACAGTGGCGACTGACCCCACGCAAGGAGTGGCAGCAACCCGATCAAACCGACGATGAATCGCCAACCCCGCATAACGCAGCACATGGAGAACCCCTGTTCGCAACTGGAGACCTACCCGCGGCTTACTTGCTCCTGGACTTGTCTGCCTCCGACTTCTTGTCGGGCAGCACGAGATCAACTGCAGCGCCTGCCGTTCTAACGCCGACCTTGGCTACAGTTGCCGCAGTGGAAACCGCGAGATCTGCAACAGCCACTACCGCGCAGGAAGAAAGAGTGAAGATTGCAGCCACCAACCCGAAAAACCTCATGCGATTCTCCCTGCTCTTGACGCAAACATGCCCGGATTTGATACATTCCACGGATGAACTGTGACATCCCTCGCGGCATCTTGCAAGTACCCGCGGGCCTCCTGCTGCTCGTAGGGTTTGCCTTTGCCGCACTTGGTAGTGCGCCTTTGGCCGCGGCCGAAGGTCGCCATGCGTTGATCGTGGGCGTTGGGCAGTACTCGCAGGGTTCGCAAGCATCCGTGCTCCCCGGGGTTCCCAAGGATCTTGTCAACGCGCGGCGCATGGCGCGAGCGATGGGGGTGGAGGAGAAGTCGATTGTCGAATTGCGGGACCAACAGGCAACCAAGGCAAACATCGTTGCAGCGCTACAGCGACTGCAAAACCAGGTTCAGGCGGGCGACCGGGTACTCGTGTACTTCTCGGGACACGGAACGCGCTTTGAGTCTCGCGGGCGATGTGTGGAGGGCCTGCTTCCCTACACCGCGGGCGCCTACACTGCCGACGACATTCTGAGCGAGGAGGAACTCGCCCGCTACACTCTGCCGATCAGTGAACGTGCGGACAAGATCGTCACGATCGTGGATGCCTGCCACTCGGGTGGGGTGTTGGCGGCAAAGACGCGATCGCTCAGCCAGGAGCTCGGGATACAGCCGAAATACAGCGCGGCTCGCTCGGATTGCTCGGTCGCAGTCAACGACCGCAAGACGCGGAGCTTCGAGCCGGCGATGGCGAGGCTTGGCGCTGCCCGCGAGAATTTTGTTCAAATTGCTGCAGCCAACTACGATGAAGTGTCCTGGGATACGAAGGAACTCGGGGGAATTGCCACCCACAGTCTCACGGAGTGTCTGCTCGGCGACGCCAAGGACCTGAATCGAAGCGGCGCGGTGTCGCTCGATGAAGTGCGCCAATGCGCGCAGGCCAAAGTGGAAGCACAGATCAAGCCGTGGGAACGATTTGGCAAGTTCCCCTCCACCATCCAGATCCGCGGCGCACGAAACCTCGTGGTGGTTGCGACCGCTGCCGGCGATGGGCGCCTGGGCGCCGAAGACCGCAGGCCCTCCGAGCACAACAGGCAACTCGAGGAGCAACGGCTCGCCGCTGAAAAGAAATTTGCAGAGGAGCGCAGGCTCGCCGAGGATCGGAGGCTTGCCGAGGAACGACGGTTGTCCGAGGAACGCAGGCTTGCCGAGGAGCAACGGGTTGCGGCAGAGCGGAAGTTGGCCGAAGAGCGGCGGGCGGCAGACGAACTCAAACTTGCCAATGAGAAGCGCCTCGCCGCGGAGCGCCTCGCCGCCGACGAGGCACGCCGCGCGCAGGACCTGCGACTCGCCGAGGAGCGTCGCGTTGCAGCGCAGCGGGAGGCCGACGACAGGGCGCGCCTTGAGCGACTCGGCCAGGAGAAGCGCGAGGCTGAGGAGCGCAGGCTTGGCGAAGAAAGAAGGGCTGCGGAAGAGCGCCGACTTGCCGAGGAAAAGCGAGTCGCGGAAGCGTTGCGCCTTGCGGAGGAGATTCGCCGCGCCGAGGAGCGGCGACTTGCGAACGACCTCAAGCTCGCGGAAGACCGCCGGGCTGCAGAAGAGCGCAGGCTTGCAGAAGAACGGCGGGCCGCTGGAGAGCGCAGGCTTGCAGAAGAGCGCAGGCTTGCAGAAGAACGGCGAGCCGCTGAAGAAGATCGGCTTGCCGAAGAGCGCCGCCTTGCTGAAGAGCGCAAGGCTTCCGGGGTGAGGCTCCCGGAGGATAACCGCCCTGGTGGAAGCGGCGAATTGTCCGAGAATCGTCTGCTCGCCTCGAGCGCAACCCTTGAAGACATCCTTGCGCAGCGCAACGGCCGGCTGAAACTCGAAGTCGACGCCCCCAAACGTTTGGTGATTGGCAAGGATGCGTTCGGCTTCTCGGTGCGGTCCGGTTCCGACGGATACCTTTATGCGGTGATGCTAGCTTCCGACGGACAAAGCTTCTACCTTCTTTTTCCGAACAAGGTTGATCAGGACAACAGGGTCAAGGCAAACACGACGTACAGTTTTCCGAGATTGGGCTGGACGATCAAGGCGAGTGGTCCTCAGGGCACCAACCAGTTGCTTCTCGTGGTAACCCAATCACCCAGGGACCCTAAGATCTTTGTGACTGATGCCGCATCGGGCGGAGGAGTGCTTACCTACTCGGTCAGCGATCTCACAGCGCGCGGACGGTTGATCGACTTTTTCCTCGGGAAGGGGATCCAGGGCCGCAATGCGCAGATGGCCGCAACGCTCTTGAAGATCGAGGAGGTGCAATGAAATTGCCGCTCAAACGAATCGTGCTCACGGCATTTTGCCTGGGGATCGGATGGCCTGCCCTCGCACAGCAACCTCGATCGGATGCATCGGTGGAGGAGATCGTAAACGCCCTTTCGCCACCCGCAAGAACGCGGAGCCTCAATGCTCGAAACCTGAGGGTTGAACCGGCGCGAATCGATCTCACCGTGAATTTCGACTTTGACTCGGCAAGGCTCAAGGACGACAGCAAGCCACAACTCGAGCGCCTCGCCGAAGCCCTGCGCAACGATCGGCTGGCAAGCCTCCGGTTTCAGGTTGAGGGTCATACCGACGCCCAGGGGACCGCGAGCTACAACGATGCACTGTCGGCCAGAAGGGCCGAGGCGGTTGTGGCCTTTCTTGCACAGGCAGGGGTTGACCGGGAAAAACTTCAATCGGTGGGCAAGGGGTTCCGTGACCTTCTCGATGCCACCGACCCCAAAGCCGCAAAGAATCGCCGAGTGCGTATCCTCACGCTGGAGTAAAGCCCGTGAAGCCTTCAAAGTTGATCGCGCCGTTCAAGTCAACGCCTGCCACTTCCAGCCTCACGGCCGCAGTTGCGATCGCTGGCGCGCTGGTCGCGGGAAGCCTATCGGCTGAACCCCTGATGCTGGTGACCGAAGCCGAAGCCAGAGCCTCGATGGAGGCAGGAGAGCTGCCAACACCCCGCTCGCTTCCTCCCCCCGGTGCTCCGCGCATCGAACTGCTTTCTCCCGACATCAAAACCCCGATCGCAGTACCCACCCGCATCGAACTGAAGTTCTCCGGAAGCGCGCCGGCCGAACCCAGGCCCGAAAGTTTCAAGGCGCTGTATGGATCGTTTCGCGTTGACATCACCCAGCGCTTGCTCGGGGTGGCGAAGGTAACCAAGGATGGGATCAACGTGAATGAAGCGGCACTGCCTTCAGGCAAACACCAACTGGTGCTGATACTCACCGACACATTGGGTCGCGAAGCACAGCAGGTCGTGTCGTTTACCGTGCGCTGACCATGATTTCATCGAGCGCAGTGGCCAGAACACGATGAAGCTGCGCATTCTTCTGCCCCTCGCATTCCTCACCTGCCTCGCCACCGCGCAAGCGGTACATGCGCAGGTACCAACGGGTTCGGTCCGTTTTATCGACATCACAAAATTTGACACTGACCTGGAAAAGGCGCTTGCGATCGAAAATGCAACCGTCAACGTAACTTTCTACGAACGTACCTCGCCCAACAACATGCCAAACCGGCTCCAGAAGTGGATCTCTTCGGTGGAAAAATCCGGGGGCCGGGTGGATGTGGAACCGCCTGCAGATGAACCCACGCCCCGCAGTCCCGCGCTTCTCCTGGGACTCCTCGGCGGTCTCTGGTCGAGCATCAAGGCGTGGGGAGAAATCCGAGAACAGGCGGTCGTGCGTGCTGCACAAACGCGCGACGCGGTGATCGTGCTGGAGCGAAACGCAAACGGAGAAATCATCGTGGCGCGGGTTTCGTTTATGCCGCGCAAGTAAGGTAGGGCAGTTTGTCTTCCTGGCGCTGCCACGTTGCCCGCCAGTTCACGGATGCGGCAGTGATTCCGAATACTCCGATCCATTGCAGAGGCCGCGCCTGCTACTGCCTCCAAAGAAAGAACTCCCCAATCGATTGATCGTAGAGCGCCGGTACCTGCTCGTGTCCCACGGATTTCGCCAAACGGACAACCTCAGCCCTGACATTGCGTGCGAGCCGATCGATGGGAAGGTTTGGCTTTCGCATCTCCGACACCAGCACCCGTGTGAAGACGCCGTTAGCGACGCGATCGTCGGGCCCCAGGACATCGAGCGCCTGCTGATTTGAACCGGCGGAGAAAAGGATCATCTGGCCACTCGCTGCAGTCGTCGGCGATAGCCCACGCCCTCCAATCGCGCGGCCCTGGCCCTTGAACGGGTTATCGCGACACGCATCCGCAATGACGAGCGCGAAACTTGGCTTTGCCTCGGCCAGGTCGTCAAGCAAACGCTGCAGTTGTACCGCTTCATCGCGGACTTCGGCCTCACTCTCTCCGCGGGTATCCGAGGGGAGGAAATAGTTGAGCCCACCAATCTGCACCCCATGGCCGGCGTAAAACACCACGACTTCGTCGCCTGCAGCAATCTGCGTCCGAAAGTCTCTCATCGCCCGGCGGAACCCCGCTCCCGCAAGGTCCTTGTGCTCCCTCACGGCGTACCCGAATCCTCGCAAAGCCGAGGCAACCTCACGCGCGTCAGCGACCGCATTATTTAAGCGGGGAATGCTTTGGTACTGATCGATCCCAATGACCAGGGCGTGGCGTCCACTTTTCGGAGCGATCAGTTTTGCCGCAGCAGACCTGGCGTCAGCCAATTGGCGCTGTAACTCGTCTTCACGCTGCTTTGCCGCCTCATCCCGACGGAACAGTTGTTCGCGCATTTCGCGAAGCTCCGCTGCAAGGCGTTCGCGGTCTTTTGCCTCGAGGTCTGCGCGCTCCCTTGCCCTGACCACAGCAGCCTGGCGCTCAAGTTCTCGGGCTTCCGAAACAAGGCGGTCACGCTCTCTTGCCTCGGCCGCGAGGCGATCCTGCATTTTTGATTCCGCAAGCTGCCGCGCCTCCGTCTCGGTTCGCATGTTGCGCTCTGGATCGACCTCGGCGGCTCGCCGCGAAGGAGGGAGCAACAGCGGCATCCCGGGACCTGATTGCGGCATCGATGGGCGAATCAACGGCACGGCCTGGGTGGTGCCGGGCCGGCTGCTCAGCTCCGTGGAGTTTTCCTCGCGCCACCGGTTGGAGCGCTCCCATATGGCCCGGTCGTTCCAGAAATTGGCTGCGGCAGCTTCGAAGGAGCTCGCTCTCGCCGAGGACTCGACAGCGGGACTCCCGATAGTCTGTTTGACGTTGAGCGGAAAAGACTGCACAAGCACTCCAGCCGACCATTGCCCGGAACGGTTCACCGATCCATCCGCGCGCAGCTCCACGCCCTGTCCGTGATACCTGCCGTTGCGCCACTCCCCAATATACCTTTCACCGCTTCCATGCGTGAAGGTCCCCTGGCCGTGCCGCTCGTTGTTCCGCCACTCGCCTTCGTACCTTGCGCCCGTTGCGAAGTCATAGCTTCCGTAACCGCTGTATCTTCCCTCCCGAAACTCTCCCAGATAACGGTCACCGTTCGGTAGCGCAACAGAACCAAAGCAGTTGTGCCACCCTGCCGCCTTAGCACCCGGCGGACACGCTGGCAACGACGACTGACCCCACCCTGCCGAAGGCAGCTGCAGGAACACAAACAGGGTCAGGCCGATGAGTACATGCATACGCAAAGCGTAGCTGATGCTGCTGAGGATTGGAATCCCATGAGAAACTCGCCGTCCTCGCCGGCAGCAACGTCCTCACCGGCAGCACCGTCCTCACCGGCAGCACGGCGGTCGCCAGCAGCCACCTTCAGGAGGCAAGATTCATGACCCCCAAGCTCCACGCCAACGAATCCGTGCTGATGCCTGAGGAACACCCGCTGATGCGTGAAGAGCACCATCAACTGCGCCAATCGCTGCGGCGTTTCGTGGCCGAGCGGGTGCAGCCCTTTGCGCACGCCTGGGAGACCGAAGGCTGCGTGCCGCGTGAGGTGCTGCTGGAAATGGGAAAGCTCGGGTGGCTCGGAATCCGCTACGCGAGCGACTACGGCGGAAGCGAGCTCGACCCTCTTGCCACCGTGGTACTCGCCGAGGAACTCGGGCGGAGTACCTACGGCGGGTTCGCCATCACCGTGCTGGTCCACACCGACATGGCAAGTCCGCATCTGCACCACGCGGGGACGACGGCGCAAAAGCGCGCCCACATGCCCGCGATCGTCCGTGGCGAGAGGATCACGGCCGTGGCGATGACCGAGGCCAACGCCGGATCCGACCTCGCAGGGATGCGCACCACCGCGAGGCGTGACGGCGACACCTGGGTTATCGACGGCGCAAAGATGTACATTACCAACGGGGTACACGCCGACCTCTACATGGTGGCCGCAAAGACTGGCGCTCCCGGCCGCAACCACGACATCTCCATGTTCATGGTGGAGAAGGGCACACCTGGGCTGAGGGTCTCTCGGGTACTCGCCAAGCACGGCTGGTTGAGTTCAGACACTGCGGAGTTGCATTTCGAGCGTTGCCGCATTCCCGCTGAAAATCTTCTCGGCGAAGAGCACCGCGGCTTCTACGCGCTTGCGCACAACCTCCAGAACGAACGTCTGGTGCTGGCTGCGCAGGCGATGGGCGAGGCGGCCAGGGCAATCGAGCTGACCCTCGGGTGGGTGCGTGATCGCCAGGCCTTCGGCGCAACGCTCTGGGACCGGCAGACCATACGCCAGCGACTCGCATTGCGCCATGCCCAGGTGGAAGCGCTACGCGCCTTCGTTGTGCAGACTGCATGGGGCCTCGGACAGGGGCAACGACGCGTGAAGGAAGTGTCGATGCTCAAGGCGCTCGCAGGCGAGTTGGTCAACGAGGTGCTGTACGACTGCGTGCAGTTCCACGGTGCAATGGGCTACATGCGCGACACCACGATCGAGCGGATGGCGCGCGATGCGCGGGTGCAGGCAATCGGCGGGGGTGCCACCGAGGTGATGCTCGAGGAGGTCGCCAGGCGCATGTAGCCGGGTTGGTGTTCATCTGCCGCCAACCCCCAGCAGTTCGCGCGCCACGATCTCTTTCATGATCTCCGTGGTGCCTCCATAGATACGTTGCACCCTTGCGTCCACCCAGGCCCGGGCGATCGGATACTCGCGCATGTATCCGTAGCCCCCGAAAAGCTGCAGACAGCGGTCGAGCACCGAGAACTGCATCTCGCTGCACCAGTATTTGGCGATCGATGCGGTGCTGGTGTCGAGCTGGCCATCGAGATGGCTGCGGATGCAGCGATCGAGAAAGGCGCGCGCCACACAGGTGTCGGCATGGACCTCGACCAGACGGTGCCGCAGCACCTGCCGCTCGGCAAGCGTGCCGCCAAAGGCCCGCCGCTGCTGAAGGTAGGCGCGCGACCACTCGACAGCAGCCTCCATCGACGCCACCGAGGTGATCGCCACGAGCAAGCGCTCCTGAGGCAGTTCCCGCATCAGGTAGCTGAAACCTCTGCCTTCCTCGCCGAGCAGCCGATCGGCCGGCAGCCGCAGCGCATCGAAGAAGAGCTCGGAGGTGTCTTGTGCATGCATGCCAAGCTTTTCGAGCTTGCGTCCGCGACCGAATCCCGCAGCGTGGGTATCGGCAAGCAGGAGGCTCACCCCACGCGCACCGTTGGCCGGATCGGTCTTGACTGCAAGGAGGAGAAGGTCGGCGATCTGGCCATTGGAGATGAAGATCTTGCGGCCATCGACACGCCACTGCCAGCCCTGCGGAGTTGCCGGCGCATCCTCGCGGAGTGCGCGGGTACGGATGGCTGCAAGATCACTGCCCGCGTCGGGCTCCGACATGCCAATGGCGGTGATCAGCTCGCCGCTCGCCATGCGTGGCAGCCACTCACGCTTCTGCGCTTCACTTCCGTAGTGCAGGATGTAGGGTGCCACGATATCGGAGTGGAGGTAGAAGAGGGGCCCGGTGGCTCCTGCCCGTGCCATCTCCTCGGCGAGGACCGCACTGAAGCCGAAGTCTGCGCCAGCGCCCCCGTAGCACTCGGGCACGCCCAGACACAGCAGGCCAAGCGCTCCGGCACGTTTCCAGAGCGCGCGCGGCACCTCGCCCTCACGCTCCCATTGCGCATGAAAAGGGGTGATCTCCTCGCTGATGAAGCGGCGCACTGTGGCGCGGAAGGCCTCGTGCTCTGCATTGCACCATCCCATCGAAGGCAACGTTGAGGCGAGTGGAGCATTCATGCCGATTCCCTTTCCGTTTCTGAAGCCAGGACTGATGCCTCGACCTGGGTACCTTCGCGCAGCATGCGCACGAGGCGCCGCGCGATCCCCGCAGGCCTGAGCCTGCCCTTGTCGCGATACCAGATCGGTACATGGTTGAGCGAGCCGATGAGATGCAACCGAAGCAGCGAGCGGTCAACGCCTTCGCGCAAGGGAAGCGTGGCAAGAAGATCACGAAAGCGCAACTCGTAGCCGTCGCGCAGCGCACTCAGCGCCACGCGGTGCTCCTGAGGAAAATCATAGGGCTGCATGCGCACGAACACCCCGGCAAAGGCCTCGGCGCCGGGCGCTTTTCCGAGCATGATCTCAAGGTGCGCGGCCACGACGCGCTCGAGCTTCTCCCAGGGATGCGCACCTGCGCCGGCGGCCCGGTCAAAGGCCGCCACCGCGCTGCTCACCGCCTGCCGATACACCGCAAAGAGCAGATCCGCCTTCGATGGGTAGTGGTAGTAGATCGATCCGGGCGTCATGGCGCTTGCGCTGGCAATGTCGCGCACCGTGGTGAGGCCATAGCCCTTCCGGCTGAAGATCTGAGCGGCCGAAGCAAGGAGTACGGCATGGCGGTTGTGGGCGCGGACAGCACCGCTCTTTCGCGCCACGCGCGCTTCACTGCGCACGCTGGAGCCTTGCGTCGCCACTGCGCAGCGCTTCACTGCGCACGCTGGAGCCTTGCGTCGCCACTGCGCAGCGCTTCACTGCGCACGCTGGAGTCTCGGGCCGCCACCGTAGAGCGCCTCGATCTGCACGCTGTAGGCCTTTGCAATACTTGCGCGCCGGATCTTCATCGTTGCCGTAACCTCGCCGTCGTCGTGATCGAGTTCCTTGCCCAGCACATGAAAGCGCCGCACATGCTGCACCTGCGGCATCCTTGCGTTTACCCGATCCACCTCGGCCTGGAGCAGATCGCGCACCGCAGCGTGCTCGGCAAGGCTGCGGAAGTTGGTGTAGCTCAGACCCGCTTCCTCGGCCCATTGGCTCACGGTGTCGAAGTCGATCTGGATCAGCGCGCTCACGTAGGGGCGCCGCTCGGCCACCACCACAGCCTCCCGGATATAGGGGCTGAACTTGAGTGCATTTTCGATTTCGCTTGGCGTGATGTTCTTCCCACCCGCAGTGATCATGATGTCCTTCTTGCGGTCCACGATGCGGACTTCCTCGCCCACGCGCTGCGCCACATCGCCGGTGTGCAGCCAACCCTCAGCATCGATCGCCTCGCGGGTCGCCTGTTCGTTGCGGTAGTAGCCCTTGAACACTGTTGGGCCCCGCACGAGCAACTCGCCGTCGTCGGCGATGCGAACCTCAACACCGGGCACTGCAGCGCCCACGGTTCCCACCGGGGAATCGGGTCCGCGCTGCACCGTGGCCACGCCGGAGGTCTCGGTCATACCGTAGCCCTCGCGGATCGGGATACCGAGGGCGCGAAAGAAGCGCAGCATGTCTGGCGCAATCGGTGCGGCCCCCGAGAGCGCAAGCCGGCATTTGCGCAGGCCGATGAAATTGTTGAGCGCGCGCAAGATGAGGAGCGACCAGAGCGCCCTTTGCAGGCGCTGCGGCAGCGACAACCGCGCAGGATCCACATCGGCAAGAGGCAGCATCTGCGCCAGTGCCCGCCGGTAGAGACTGCGACGCAGTGCGCCGGTCTCGCGCATCTTGATCTCGATGGCCGCGTGGAGTTTCTCCCAGATCCGCGGCACACCCAGAAAGAGCGTTGGAGCGATTTCGCGCAGATCCGATTGGATCGTCCGCAGGCTCTCTGCGAAATTCACCACGGCCCCCGACCGCAGCGGCAGGTTCACCGAGTAGATCTGTTCGGCCACATGACAGAGCGGCAGGTACGACACCACCGAGTCCTGGGGCGTGCAGCGATAGATCGCATCGGTTCCGGCCGCCATGGCCGCCACATTGCCAAAACTCAGCATCGCTGCCTTGGGACGGCCTGTGGACCCACTGGTGAAGACCATCAGCGCAAGGTCATCGAGGCTGTGCGTACGCAGGTGCTCCTCGATCCGTGTGGGATGCGCCAACGCATACGCGGTACCGAGCGCAACCACCTCCTCGAAGGTGCGCAGTAATGCGACCTGATAGCCGCGCAGCCCCTTCGAATCGATCACGATCATCACCTGCAAGTGGTCGAGACGCTCGCGGACTTCGAGGACCTTGTCGATTTGCTCCTGATCCTCGCAGACCACCGCCGCCGCATCGCTTGCCGACAGGAGATACTCCACCTCGGCCGCTGGCGAGCTTGGATAGATCCCAACCGGCACTGCCCCTACCATGCCGCAGCCAAGTTGGGCAAAGACCCACTCCTTGCGGTTCTCGCTGAGGATGGCGCAGTGAGCGCGTGCCGGCAGTCCGAGGGCGAGCAGTCCCAGCCCGAAATGGCGTGCTGTCTGCTCGTAGGCCGCCCAACTCACCGTCTGCCAGATCCCGTAGTCCTTCTGGCGCAGCGCCACCGCATCGGGACGCGTTGACGCCCAATGGCGCAATTGCTGCACCAGAGTGCGCTCGGCGTGGCCGGACGGCAGTGTCACGACAGCCAGCGCTTGCGGCGCTTGTAGTGCTTGACCTCGCGAAAGCTGGCAAGTTCGCGGCTGCCGTCGCCGTAGCCGAGATAAAAGCGCTGCACGTCCGCATCGGCCACCAAGCGGTCGCTCGGGCCGTCGATCACGATGCGCCCGTTCTCCATGATGTAGCCGTACTGGGCGATCGCGAAGGCTGCGGCGGCGTTCTGTTCCACGAGCAGCATCGCCACGCCCTGCTCGCGATTGATCCGCGCGATGATGTCGAAGATCGACGCAACGACCAGCGGAGCAAGCCCGAGCGAGGGTTCATCGAGCAACATCAGCGAGGGTTTGCCCAGCAACGCACGACCAATGGCCAGCATTTGCTGCTCCCCTCCCGACAGGTAGCCGGCAATCTGCCTGCGCCGATCCTTGAGAAGTGGGAAGTAGGCGTAGATCAGGTCGGTGTCGGGCCTTGTTGCAGCGGCGCGACCCTCGAGCGCGTAGCTTGCGGCAATCAGGTTTTCCTCCACCGTGAGGTCCTCAAATACATGCCGGCCCTCGCGTACATGCGCAATACCCAACCGCACCAGTTGATGCGGCGCCAGCGCGTCGATGCGCTCGCCGCGCCAGCGTATCGCCCCGGAGCGCAACTGCCCCACCTCGAGCGGCAAGAGGCCCGAGATCGCCTTCAAGGTGGTGGTCTTGCCTGCGCCGTTGGCGCCAAGGAGCGCCACAATCCGGCCCTGCGGGACCGAGAGCGAGAGGCCCCGCAGGACTTGCACCGAATGGTGGTACACCACCTCGATGCCGTCCACCGCGAGCGCAGCCGGATCCTGCGTGGCCGGGGAGTGCTGATCCGCCATGTCTGCAGGGCCCGTCCGGGCACGCGCGCCTCAACCCTCCATCGTGATCCAGTCGCTTGCCGGCTGGAGCAGTTTGCTCGGACCGTCATACTGGTAGATCCGGCCCATCGGAATCTGGTGTCGGGCGAGCGACACCGGCTTGCCCATGATGCCGCCGGTATCCCAGTTGCGGATCGACTCGAGCGCGGCTTTCATGTTGGGGCCGGTGAGCGCCTGATTGGCCTTGAGGCAGCGCTCCATCACCTCGCAGAAGATGCTTCCCACCAGCCACCCGTGAGTGTAGAAGAGCGGAACATAGGCAAGGTTGGGACGCGCCTTGGCAGCGTAGTCCTTGATCGCCTGCATCGCGCGGGCTCCCGAAGTGTCGTAGCTGTAGCGGTATGGCATCACCCCCATCCACCCCTCGGCGGCGGCGCCCATTGCGTCAACCGTGGTCTTGTCCATGCTCCAGATCGTGCCCATCGCACGGAAGCTCATGCCCGCCTCCTTCATCTGCTTGATGAACTCGGGGATCGGCGCGAGCACGTAGCCGTGAAAGATCACATAGTCGGGACGTGCGCGCCGGAGCTTGGCCACTTCGGCCGAAACATCAACCGCACCCGCCTTGGTCACGATCTCCTGAACGATCGGGATCCCGAGTTTTTGGGCGTGCGCCTTGGCGCCGTTGATCGGATCGCGGCCGAACTCGGTATCGCTGTAGACGAGGGCAACCGCGGGCTTGCCGGCCGCGCGCGCCTGCCCGTTGATGTATTCGAGTTGGATCTCGATCATCGCCTCGTAGGTGGGGCCGGCCATGAAGTAGTAGGGGACCTTGGCCGGATCGGCAAGGTCGGAGGCAAACGAGGGGCTCGAAGTGAGCGTAGTACCGAGTTGGCTCACCTCCACCGCAGCGGCCTTGGCCCAAGCGGTGGAGTCACCGTAGAACACTGGAGGCTTGTGCGCGGCCATGATTTTCTTGAACACCGACATGGCCTGGTCCATCTTGTAGGCCGAGTCCTCGCCCACGTAGCGCAGTTTGCGGCCTGCAACGCCTCCCGCTGTGGTGTTGCGCCACTCGCAGTAGTCGCCAAGCCCCTGGTGCAGTCCAACTCCCGCAAACGCGAACACTCCGGTGATGGGCGGTGCTGCACCTACCACGAGTTCGCCGCTTTGCGCGAGCGCGGTGTGCAGCGGCAGGGCCGAAAGCGCGGAAGCGCCGAGTCCGGCCTTGAGGAGATTGCGCCGGCGCGAAGCGCTTTGCGGGGCGCAGTCGTGGCCGGCGATGGGGCGTGAGGTTGCCGAATGGCTCATGAGAGTCTCCTTGATGATGTGATGGTTTGACAATGTGACGACGTGATGATGGGCTGATGGTGATGGACGCGAGCACGATACTTCGCGGTCATTGGCGGTGTGGCGTGCCAGGGATTGACGTTGTGCAAATCGAAGGAAAAACTGGAAGGCTGTGTTCAGGATCGAAACGGCCAGAGGTGAAAGAAGCGCCGGACCCGGCGCCAGATCTCCTGCAGTCCATGGGGCTCGAACACCAGAAAACCCATGATCAACACTCCGAAGACCACCTGCTGGATTGGCGAGAGGATTTCGGTTGCGCGCGGCGTGTACTGCGCAGCGACTGCCACAAGCGCGCGCAGCGCTTCAGGCACAAGCGTCATGAACACCGACCCCAGAATCGTGCCAAGCAGGCTACCGAGTCCACCCACGATGATGGCAGCAAGATAGAAGATCGACAATTGCAGCGTGAAGTACTCGGGTGTCATCGCACGGTAGAAGTATCCAAGCAGAGCACCGGCCACCCCCGCGTAGAAGCTCCCGAGGGCAAAGGCGCTGAGCTTGTAGCGCAGCAGGTTGATCCCGAGAACCTCGGCCGAGATGTCCTTGTCGCGGATCGCCATGAAGGCGCGGCCCACGCGGGTGCGCATGAGATTGCGTGCACCGAGGAGCAGGAGCGCTGCGCACACCATGATCAGCCAGGCCATGCGCGCGTCGGTGTTGAGCGTGAGGCCAACGAACTCGGCCGCAGGCACGTTGGTGCCGCGTACACCACCGGTCACCGACTCCCACTCGCGAAACACGAACACCATCAGGAACTGCAGCGCCAGCGTTGCCACCGCCAGATAAAGCCCCTTGATGCGCAGGCTCGGCAGTCCCACCACGATCCCGAGCGCTGCAGCCATCGCGCCTGCGAGCGGGAGCACCACAAACACCGGCACGCCGCGCTGGGCAAGCCAGGCTGCGGTGTAGCAGCCCACGCCCATGAAGGCTGCGTGCCCCAGGGAGATGAGGCCGGTGTAGCCCGTCATGATGTTGAGACCGGTGGCCGCAATCAGGTGAATGCCCAGCACACACATGAGGCTCACCAGATAGGCACCGCCCACCAGCGGAAAAAGGGCAAGTGCAAGGAGCAGCGCGGCCAGCCACGCCCTTTGCACCGCAGTCGGCCAGATCGACTCGTCGTGCTCGTAGGTCTGCCTGTAGTCGCCGATCCGCATCGCTTCAGGTTCCCGCAATCGGCCTCAGAGGCGCTCGATCCGACGGGTACCGAACAGCCCGTAGGGTCGCACCAGGAGGATCAGGAGCACCACCAGATAAGGGACGATGTCGCGCACCTTGCCCCCAAGGTAGCCAGCGGTGAGGCTCTCGAGCACACCCACGATCAGGCCGGCCACGATCGCTCCCACGATGCTGTCGAGCCCCCCAAGGATGATCACCGCGAGCACCCCGAGCGCGGTTGTCCCGAGCGCGGGCGACAGACTCGTGATCGATGCAACCACGATCCCGGCGAGCGCCCCCACGAGGCCAGCGTAGATCCACGTGAGCCGCTGCATCGCGCGCACATCGATCCCCATCAGATACGCCGTGACCGGGTCGCTGGCCGCGGCCCGCATTGCCACCCCGGTGCGCGAGCGCCGGAAGTACACGCTGAAGAGCCCGATCACCAGGGCCGCAAGAAGGAAACTCCACAGTACCTTGCCGGGTACCAGCACGTCGCCGAGCAAGAGTGGAGTGCGCGGCAGGATCTGCGGCATGTTGTAGTTCTGGCCACCCCAGATCGCATCGACCGCACCGTGCAGCGCGCTTGCAAGCCCGATCGTGGCCATCAGCACTGCGATCACGCTCTGCCCGGCGAGGGGCCGCAGCAACCAGCGCTCCACCAGGGCAGCGCAAGACGCCACCCCGGCAAAGGTCAGCATCAGGGCCAACCAGTCCGGTAGCGACCACATCACCCGCGCGGTGTAGAAGAAGTACGCCCCCAGCATCATGAATTCGCCCATCGCGAAATTGATCACCCCGGTGCCCTTGTAGATCAGGACGAAACCGAGCGCGATCAGCGCAAGCAGCCCTCCGGACAAGAGTCCGATCGCCGCGAACTCGACCAGCGCGATCCAGTCGAACCCTCCGCTCATGCGGCCCGCCGCGATGCCGACTCGCCGAGATAGGCCTTGATCACTTCGGGTTGTGCGCGCACCTGAGCAGGAGCTCCCTGGCCGATCAGGCGGCCAAAACTGAGGACTGCAACATGGTGCGCAATATCCATCACGAGGCCCATGTCGTGCTCGATGAGGAGTACGCTGATACCGCGCTCCTCCTGGATGTCGAGAATGAATCGCGCCATGTCCTCGGTTTCCTCGCGGTTCATCCCGGCCACAGGTTCGTCGAGCATAAGCACCCGCGGCCGCATCGCCAGCGCCCGCGCCAGTTCCACCCGCTTTTGCAGGCCATAGGGCAACGATGCGACCGGCAGGTGACGGATGTGATCGATCTCGAGGAAGTCGATCACCTCGCGCTCGATCTCGTGCCGCAGCGCCATCTCCTCGCTTCTTGCCGCCCCAAAGTAGAACATCGCCGAGAGAGGATGCGCACGCAGCCGCGAGTGGCCACCGAGCTTGATGTTGTCGAGCACCGTCATGCCGCGGAAGAGCGCCACATTCTGAAAGGTGCGCGCCAGCCCAAGCGCGGCGCGCCGGTCGGGGCTCACCGCGCTGATGTCGCGACCTTCGAGGAGGATCCGCCCGCGCTGAGGTCGGTAAAAGCCCGAAAGGGTGTTGAAGAGGCTCGTCTTGCCGGCACCGTTGGGACCGATGACCGCGCTGATCCTGCCCTTCTCCACACCCAGGCTCACGCCCGAAAGCGCCTGGATGCCCCCAAAGGCGAGGTGCAGATCCTCGGCTTCAAGGAGCCACTCCGGGCGGGAAATGCTGCCGTCCATCGATGTTCAGGCGCGCCGCACGCACACCGGCAAGTTGTGCATGCCGCGAAACACGAGCGAATTGATCCACACAGGGGTATCGCCTGCGGGTTCGAGGGCTTTGTAGCGCGCAAGAAGCGCCGGGATCGCGATCTGACCCTCGGTGCGCGCCAGCGCAAGCCCCAGACACATGTGCGGACCAAGCCCGAAGGTGAGGTGCTGGGGGCCGCGCCGCGAAAGATCGAGGCGGTCGGGTTCCTCGAAGGCTCGGGGATCACGGTTGGCGGCGTTGAGCATCAGGAATACCCGCTGCCCTTCCTCGAGGCTGCGGCCGTGCAGGCTGTGGGCCTCACGCACGATCCGCACCTGCGCACCCGAAGGACCCTCGTAGCGCAGCAACTCCTCCACCGCACCGCCGATCAGGCTGGGATCCTTGCGCAGCCGGTCCATCTCGGAGGGGTGCTCCATCAACGCTGCAACGCCGTTGGCAATGTGGTTGGTGGTGGTCTCGTGCCCGGCAAAAAGCAGCATGATGCAACTGCCCACCAGTTCATCCTCGCTGAGCGACTGCCCCTCCCCGTCGGGGGGCAAGTGCACAAGTGCACTCAGGAGGTCCTCGCCCGGCGCACTGCGACGCTGCGCAATCAGCGCCAGAAAGTACTCGGCCATCTCGCCGGTTGCCGCCTCGGCAGCGTCGTACTTGGCAGGGCTTGTCCGCGAAGAACCGATGAAGAGCGCCACATCGTCGCTCATCCGCTTGATGCGGTGCAGATCGTGCGCGGGCACTCCGAGCATCGCCATGATCACCAGACAGGGCAGTGGCCCCGCAAAATCGGCAATCACATCGATTTGCTCGCGGTCATCGAGCGCGTGCAGCAGTTTGGCGGCGATCGATCCGATGCGCGGTCGCATTGCCTGAAAGCTGCGCGGATTGAAGACCTGCGAGAGCAGGCGGCGCAAGCGGGTGTGATCGGGCGGGTCCTTGAACACCATCCATTGCGAGAGATAACGCACGATCCGCGTCACACGTCCGGCCTCGGACGGTGGAAGGGTTGCGAAGTAGGGGCGAAGCCGATCCGAGGAGTGCAAGGCTTCGCGGTCAAAACAGACGTTGCGGACATCTTCGTAGCGGGTAAGTACCCAACTCTTGAGCCGGGGACTCCAGTGGCAGGGGTCCTCCTCGCGCATGCGCGCAAAGAGCGCATAAGGATTGGCAAGCGTGGACGGGTCCTCGGGCTGCCAGTCGATCAGCGCTGGCGGGCCCGGACGCTGGCCTGGCACTGCGGCGGCGCGATCCGCCGGGTTTCCTGCAGGCATCGATCGATGCGCCTCGGGGTGACTCATGCACACCGCTCCAGCAGATGCACCGCGCAAGCTGCCTCGTCGAAACCCATGACCCCGCCTCCGTTTTCGATCAGCCCCAGTCGGGCGTTATGCACCTGCGCAGGTCCGGTCTCACCGCGCAACTGGCGCACCACCTCGTAGACCATCGACAATCCGGTTGCGCCCACCGGATGTCCCTTCGACACCAGACCCCCCGAGACATTCACCGGAAGCCGGCCGCCAAGCGCCGTGGCGCCAGACTCCACGAGCGCCCCGCCCTCACCCACCGGACAGAAGCCGAGCATCTCGAGCTGGTAGATCTCGCTGAACGAGGTGGCATCGTGCAACTCCACAAGGTCGATCTCCGAGGGCCGAATCCCGGTGGCGGCCCAGGCCTTGCGCGCTGCGACCTGCGACAGCCCTGGTTCGTCGAGCCTGCGGTACTTTCCCCCTGAGAGCTGGCTCGTGCGGATCCTCACCGCGCGCGCGCGCGCCGCTGCGGAGAAATCCTGCAAGGCTTCCGCGCTGCACACCAGTGCGGCCGCCGCGCCATCGCCGAGCGGCGAACACATCGAACGGGTGAGCGGCCAGCTCACCTCACGATCCTCGAGCACCTGCTCAACGCTGAGGTTGAACCGGTATTGCGCCTTCGGATTGAGGCTGCCGTGGTGGTGGTTCTTCGAGGCTCCAACCGCAATCTGGCGCTGCGTGGTGCCATAGGTCTTCATGTGCCAGGCCGCCTGCATCGCGTAGGTGTCCATGTAGAGCGTGCGGCCCGGGCCGGTCTCGAAGGGCTTGCCAGCCAACTCGCCAGCACGCGTGTAGTAATCACGCCAGCGCCAGGGTTCGAGTTGGTCGATGGCCGTTGCAAAGATCGCAGCGACCCGCGCAGGATCGTCGGGGCTCACCAGTTTCTCCACGCCCATCGCGAGGCTCACACGCGCCTGGCCCGAGAGCACATCCTTCCAGGCACCGTGAAAGGCAAACGATGCGGTGGCACAACCCCCTTCCACGTTGATGATCGGCACCCTTTCGGGAAAGAGTGCCTCCTCGATCAGCGGGGTGAGGCAGACCTGACCGCGAATGCCACCCTGCCCCCACTGCCCAAGCCCGCAATTCCCGAACCAGGCCTGCTCGATCAGGCGGGTGCTGGCAGGCGAAAGGCCGCAGTCCTCGAGCAGCGCGAGGTAGACCTCGCGGCTCAGCGCCTGAAAACTCGACTCCGGACGCTTGCCGAACGCAGTGCACGCCACACCGATCACATAGGCTTCCATGCCATCTTCCTTGCGATTACCCGCCAGACCGATCGTAGCCCGGCTTTGAAAAACAAATAATCGTTTCAGTGAAGGCCGGGCGAGCGGGAAGGGCTGCAGACCTGCTGCAGCCGGGTAAACTGAAATCCGAAGCGCAGTCGCCACTGGTCCTTCCTTCCTCCACGGCCCTCTCCACCTTGAGGAGTCTCCTCTTGAGCCCCTCCGAAATCGTACTTTCCGCTGGTGCGCGGACTCCTTTCGGCGACTTCGGCAAATCGCTGCGTGATGTCCCCCTGCACAAGCTTGGGGTGCACGCCGTGTGCGCGACCCTGCAGCGTGCAGCGCTCGACCCAGCCAGGGTGGATCATCTGGTTTTCGGCAACACCGCACCCGTCGATCATG
>VGHO01000026.1 GCA_016868175.1 Betaproteobacteria bacterium | reverse complement strand
GAAGCCCTTCTACCGGTGGTTTGCCGACGGCGAACTCAACGTGTCCTACAACTGCCTCGATCGGCATCTGGGCACGCCTACCGAATCCAGGACCGCGATCGTCTACGAGTCCGACGACGGCGCACTCACCTGGGTAAGCTACAAGGATCTCTACCATCGCGTCTGCCGCTTTGCCAACGGGCTCAAGTCGCTTGGCTACAAGAAGGGCGACCGGGCGATCATCTACATGCCGATGTCGGTACAGGCGATCGTGGCGATGCAGGCCTGCGCGAGGCTCGGCGTGATTCACTCGGTGGTCTTTGGCGGATTCTCGAGCCGCTCGCTTCACGAGCGCATCATCGACGCCGGTGCAACACTCGTCATCGTTGCCGACGAGCAGGTACGCGGTGGCAAGCACATACCGCTCAAGCCTGCGGTCGACGATGCCTTTGCGATGGGCGGTTGCGACCCGGTTCGACATGTGATTGTCTGGCGTCGTACCGGGGCAAAGATTCCGTTCCACCGCGGTCGCGATGTGTGGTGGCACGATGCAGAGGCCAATCAGCCCGACACCTGCGATCCGGTCTGGGTGGATGCGGAGCATCCGCTGTTCATCCTCTACACCTCCGGATCAACCGGTACGCCCAAAGGGGTTCAGCATGCCTCGGGCGGCTACCTGTTGCATGCGTTGCTCACGATGAAGTGGACCTTCGATCTGAAGCCGAGCGACGTTTTCTGGTGCACCGCCGACGTGGGCTGGGTCACTGGCCATACCTACATTGCCTACGGCCCGCTTGCAGCCGGAGCCACGCAGATCGTGTTCGAAGGGGTGCCCACCCACCCCGACGCCGGCCGCTTCTGGCGCATGATCGAGGGCCACCGTTGCACGATCTTCTACACCGCCCCCACCGTGATCCGGTCGCTGATCAAGGCCTCGCAGGGAGCGCCAAAACTGCATCCCTCGCACTACGACCTGGGCAGCCTGCGACTGCTCGGTTCGGTGGGCGAGCCGATCAATCCGGAAGCCTGGATGTGGTACTACAGGGAGGTTGGGGGTGAGCGTTGTCCGATCGTGGACACCTTCTGGCAGACCGAGACCGGCGGGCACATGATCACGCCGTTGCCGGGAGCAACCCCGCTGGTGCCGGGCTCGTGTACCTTGCCACTTCCCGGAATTGCCGCAGCAATCGTGGACGAGGCGGGGCACGATCTGCCCAACGGGCAGGGAGGCCTGCTGGTGATCAAGAAGCCGTGGCCCTCGATGATCCGCACGATCTGGGGCAATCCTGAGCGGTTCCGCAAGGGCTACTACCCTGAAGAACTCAAGGGCTACTATCTGGCTGGCGACGGTGCCGTCCGCAACAAGGACACGGGCTACTTCACGATCACCGGTCGCATCGACGATGTTCTCAATGTTTCGGGCCACCGGCTCGGCACCATGGAGGTCGAGTCTGCGCTCGTGGCGCATCCCCTGGTTGCGGAGGCCGCGGTGGTTGGGCGCCCCGACGATCTCACCGGAGAGGCGATATGCGCCTTCGTCGTGCTCAAGCAGGCCCGCCCCAGCGGCGCGGAGGCAAAGTCGGTCGCAGCCGAGTTGCGCGAATGGGTAGGCAAGGAAATCGGGCCGATTGCCAAGCCCAGGGACTTGCGGTTCGGCGACAACCTTCCGAAGACGCGTTCCGGCAAGATCATGCGTCGCCTGCTGCGGTCCGTGGCCAGGGGCGAGGCGATCACCCAGGACACCTCCACGCTGGAAAATCCGGCGATCCTCGAGCAACTGAGCCATAGTGCATGATCGCAACATGCTTCTTGTTGCAAGCCTCGTGAAGCTGATCGCCGAGATCGTGTTGATGGCCCTTCTCGGCAAGGGTCTGGTTGCGCTCCTTGCCGGCGAACGCCGGGATCGCAACTTCTTCTACCAGGTGCTGGGCATGATGACCCGCCCTTTCGAACGCGCGGCGCGATTCGTGGCGCCACGTGTGGTGCTCGATCGGCATCTGCCCATCGTGACCTTCTTCATCATGCTTTTCGTGTGGATTGCAGCGTTGATCGCGAAGATCTCCGTGTGCCTCGAGATTGGCATCGAACGGTGCAAGTAGCGGAGCCACGTCCGTGCCCGCGCGGTGATTGAAGCACTGGTCAACCACTTTTCCTGGATGCTCCTGCGCACCCAGGTCTTCGTATACGTGTTGCTGGGCTTGCGCGACCAGGCGATCGCGTACCTGCGCCAGATGCGCGCGGTCCGGCCGGACGATTTCTTTGTGCTCACCACCCTGGCGCACTTTCTCGGGCAGCGTGATGAAGGTCAGGCAGCACCCAATCGCGCCGAGGCCATCACGCTCCTGAGGCAGGCGCTGGGCCTGCAACCCAACAATGCAGCGCTGCATTTCAACCTTGCTTTTCTCCTTGAGGCGCAGGGTCAGCTCCCGGATGCCGAGGCGGCGTTTCGGCGTGCCGTGGCGATCGACGAGAAACTCGACCGTGCGTGGTACGGTCTGGGGCTGGTTCTCATCCGGCAGCGAAGGCTCGAGGAGGCCCTGTCCGCACTCCAGCGCAACACGGTTCTGCAGCCGATGAGTCCTTTCGCCTGGTACCAGATGGCGCGAGTCCACCTTGATCTCAATCAACCCGAGCAGACCGAGGCCATCATCCGCCACCTGCAGGGCTTTGAGCCGAAGGTGGCCAACCAGTTGCGCCGGGAGACTGGCTTGGGAGGAGTGTGAGTGCGCGAGTGACTGCGTGTTTACAACAACGGAGAGACCAAGTCGTTGACACTATCCGGGAAGTATTTCAGCAGCCTGCTAGGACTCAAAAATCCGGGGGGGTGCGGCATAGGCTCCACAATCAACGAAGTTTGGAGGAAGGCGTATGCAACTCAGTGATTCGCACGAACAGTACTGGCAGAAGAACCTCAACATTACCGCAGTGCTCCTCGCCACCTGGTTTGTCGTGACCTTCGTGGTTGCGTACTTTGGCAGGGATCTCACGTTCACGTTCTTTGGCTGGCCCTTCTCCTTCTGGATGGGGGCGCAAGGTTCCTTGGTCGTCTACGTGGTGATCATCGTTTACTACGCGGTGTACATGGGTCGACTCGATGAAGAGCATGGTGTTGCAGAAGACTTGGAGGACCTCACGTTCACGTTCTTTGGCTGGCCCTTCTCCTTCTGGATGGGGGCGCAAGGTTCCTTGGTCGTCTACGTGGTGATCATCGTTTACTACGCGGTGTACATGGGTCGACTCGATGAAGAGCATGGCGTTGCAGAAGACTTGGAGGACTGATAATGGCTGGACTCGCAGGTGAAACTTCAGGCGGCGGCGCCTTCGATGCAAAATCGACGGCGGCCTTCAAGGCAGGACTCAACCGGATCTATGGCTTCTACACGGGCGGTTTCATCGCCTTTGTTGCGATCCTCGCGATTCTCGAGCAGATGGGGATGTCCCGGGGCACGATCGGGATCGTTTTCCTTCTCGCAACTGTTGCGCTCTATGCGGGCATCGGGATCATGAGTCGCACCAACGACGCCGCCGAGTACTACGTGGCCGGACGCAGGGTTCCCGCGATCTACAACGGGATGGCCACCGGAGCCGACTGGATGTCGGCGGCGTCGTTCATCGGCATGGCCGGCACCCTCTATTTGCAAGGCTATGGCGGGCTGGCGTTCATCATGGGCTGGACGGGCGGTTATTGCCTGGTCGCCCTGTTCCTTGCCCCATTTCTGCGAAAGTTTGGTCAGTTCACGATACCGGACTTCCTTGGGGCACGGTACGAGGGCAACCTGCCACGGTTCATCGGCATCCTGATCGCCATCATCTGCTCGTTCGTGTACGTGGTGGCGCAGATCTACGGCGTGGGCTTGATCACCACGCGGCTTTCCGGCCTTGCCTTCGAAATTGGAATCTTCGTAGGGCTGGGAGGCATCCTGGTATGTTCCTTTCTGGGTGGAATGCGCGCGGTAACCTGGACCCAGGTCGCGCAGTACATCATCCTCATCATTGCGTATCTGATTCCGGTGGTGTGGTTGTCGGTGAAACAGACCTCCGTGCCTGTGCCGCAGCTTGTCTACGGCTATCAGCTCGAGAAGGTCACCGAAAAGGAAAAGGCCTTGCGTGAAGACCCCAAGGAGAAAGAAGTGATTGGGGTTTTCAAGGCGCAGGCCGACGCCCTTGGCGAGAAACTCAAGGACGTGAAGGCAGCACTTGAGGCCGACCGGTCGGCGGCCACGAAAAGGGTCGAAGACCTGAAGACTGCGAACGCTCCTGCGGATCAGATTGCGGCTGCCGAGAAGGCCCTGGCCGCGGTCCCGAAGGACGAGGCTGCGGCCAAGGACACCTGGACCAAGGCCAAGGCGGCCGCGGAGGCGCGGGCGCGTCCGCTTGCAGGCTTGCCCGCACATGCGCAAGTCTTCGCGGGCGATCCCAAGGGGGACCAGAAAGCCCAGGATACCTTCGACACGTCGCGGCGCAACTTCCTCGCGCTGGTCTTTTGCCTGATGGTGGGAACTGCCGCGCTGCCGCACATCCTGATGCGCTACTACACCACCCCCTCGGTGAGGGAGGCGCGCGAGTCGGTGGGCTGGTCGCTGTTTTTCATCTTTCTGCTGTACTTCACCGCTCCGGCGCTCGCGGTGTTGGTGAAATACGAGATCTTCCATGTGCTCGTGGGCACGCCCTTCGACCAATTGCCAGCATGGGTGGGAAGTTGGGCGAAGGTGGACCCCGCGCTGCTTTCGGTCACCGATGTCAACAAGGATGGCATCTTGCAGCTTCAGGAAATGCGCATCGGTGGAGACATCATCGTGCTGGCAACCCCTGAAATCGGAGGCCTGCCCTACGTGATTTCCGGCCTCGTAGCCGCCGGCGGCCTCGCTGCAGCGCTCTCCACGGCAGATGGCCTGTTGCTCACGATCGCCAACGCCTTGTCGCACGACCTCTACTACAAGATGATCGACCCCAACGCGACAACCTCCCGGCGGGTGGCAATCTCGAAGGCGCTTCTCCTTGTGGTTGCAGTCCTTGCGGCCTGGACGGCATGGCATGTGCAGGTGAGCAAGCTCGCCGACATCCTGTTCCTGGTCTCGGCAGCCTTCTCGTTTGCCGCCGCCGGATTCTTTCCGGCGCTGGTGCTGGGGATTTTCTGGAAGCGGGCCACCAAGTGGGGTGCAGTCCTCGGCATGCTCGCCGGTTTCGGAACCACCGCCTACTACATGATCATGAATCATCCGTGGATGCGCACGGTCTTCAGCGTCGACTCGCCGGTGAGTTTGTGGGGAGGGATCCTGCCGATCTCGGCGGGCGTTTTCGGCGTTCCGGTGGGCTTTGCCGTGATCATCCTGGTGAGTCTCCTCACGCCTGCGCCCGGACGGGATGTGCAGGAACTTGTCGAGCATGTCCGCTACCCCAGCCTCAAGGGTGACACGCTCAACACCGAGGCCACCTGAGGCGCGTGGCGCGCCGAGACCGCCGCCTGGCAGGGAATCGTTCTCTGCTGGCCCTCAGGGCCAGCGGCAGGCGCAGCACTCAAGGCCCGAAAGGGCCTTGAGCTTTTGTGGTGGTGCGCCCGGCATGGGCGCACCCATGGAGGTGAAGGTCCTCCCTTGGGTTGGTCACAGCGGGCCAAGCGAAGCGCAACTGCACGGGGGCGGGCGCAGCGTGGCGAAGGTCTTGCCTGTTTCAACAAACCCGGCTCAGCCCGCCGCTCATGATCTCAACACCTCGAACCGCCCGGTGCGGACCCGCATGCCGGGTGGTGTGGCAGGGGTGCCCCCTGCAACGGAGGTCCCCAATGCCGATCGAAGCACAGAGAAAGCTGTGTCCGAAGTTTCATCCAGCGGATGCATTAGACAAAAAATCGCTTGATCGGCCACCGGATCACGAAGAAAAATAGGCGGATTGCGCTGGGCAGAAGACTCGGCCAGAAGATGTTGCACTGGGAGGTTCGTCATCATGTATCCGGAGGCCATCCTTGAATCCTCGAGGCTTTCGCGTCTCAAGGAGTATGCACTGCTCGACATCGAGCGGACACCGAATTTCGACCGCATCGTCGAGTTGGTAGCGCAGTTCCTGGAGGTGCCGCGAAGCGCCATAAGTCTGCTTGCGGAGGACCGTCAGTGGTTTCTCGCCAAGTGCGGGATCGACGCCGACGAGACCCCGCGCGACATTTCCTTCTGCCATCACACGATCGCTCACCCCGACGATATCTTCGTGGTGGAGGACGCGCACGCGGATCCGCGCTTTTGTCACAATCCGCTCGTCACGGGTCCACTGGCAGTTCGCTTCTACGCGGGTGTGCCCTTGCGGGTTCCCACCGGGGAACGGCTGGGTGCGCTATGTGCGATTGATTCCCAGCCTCGCAAGCTGTCGCCTGAGCAGCAGAAGGTCCTGCGGCAACTTGCCGCGATCGCAGTAGACGAGTTCGAATTGCGGCGTGCGCTCAGTCGGAAGTCGGCGTTGATCGTGGAGAAGGAAAAGCTCGCCAGCGAACTCGAAGCCCAAAGTGCGCGGGCACTCGAGGCGGCAGCGCGTGCCGAGCGGCTCACGCGGAGCAAGAGCCAGTTTCTGGCCAACATGAGCCATGAGATCCGCACACCCATGAACGGCATCATGGGAATCGCCGAAGCACTGGCGCGCAGCGACCTCGCTGCAGAGCAAAGGCAGATGGCCGAAACCCTGATCGGCTGCACCGATGGACTACTCGGCATTCTCAACGACATTCTCGATCTTTCGAAACTCGAGGAAGGTCGCATCACGCTGGAGAAAATCCGGGTGGACCTCCACGGCCTTGTTGGCGAAGTCGCCCGCATGCATGCGGTGCGCGCCAGCGATAAAGCGATCGACTTTTCGGTGGCCGTCGATGCCCGCTCCCGCGGCGTTACCGGCGACCCCACGCGGCTGCGCCAGATCCTCAACAACCTGATCGGAAATGCCATCAAATTCACGGACTGCGGCAGTGTAAGCCTCGCTGTAACCCGTGTCGGGAGCTTCGAGGAACTCGTCAGATCCACAGACCTGAGCGATGCCACCACCAGCTGGCATTGGCTGGTTCCCCTCGGTGAATGCAGCCGAACGGGCTCGCTCGGGGCACCCGGTGAGGCCGCAGCCTTCATCCCGGGAGTTGCTGCGTGCGCTCAGGCTGCGGAGTCTGCGGAGCTTGCACCGTTGGATTTCCTCGGGCTGCGTGTGGTTGACACCGGGATCGGCATGGATGCCGCGCAACTTCGACGTCTGGGCGATGCCTACGCGCAGGCCGACGACAGCATTACCCGGCGCTTTGGAGGATCCGGACTCGGGCTGAACATCACGGCAAGACTCGTTGCCTGCATGGGAGGAGGTCTTGCACTCGCAAGTGCTCCAGGCAAGGGGACGGTGGTGGCACTCCTCCTGCCGTTGCCCTCCGCGCCCGAGGTTCCGCAGGGCACGAGCTGCGCCCACCGCCCTGTACCCGGACTCCCGCTGCATGTGCTGCTTGCGGAAGACAACGAAGTCAATCGTCAGGTGGCTGCGATGCATCTGAAGACGATCGGCTGGTCGCACCGGCATGTGTGGGACGGCGAAGCGGCGCTGCATGAGGCCCTCACAACACCATTCGACCTGATCCTCATGGACTTGCAAATGCCGGTGCTTTCGGGGATCGAGGTGATCGAGCGGATCCGCTCGCAGCCTGGACCCAACCGCGACGCACCGATCATTGCGCTCACAGCGAGCGTGATGGTTGAGGAGCAGGCGAGGGTGAGGCTGGCGGGCGCCGACGAGATCCTGGGAAAGCCCTACCGGCGCCGCGAGCTCGAGAAAGCGGCGGCCCGTGCATCGGGCAGCGAGCTTTGCTTCGATGCAGAGTATTGGGCCGAAAACTTCAGCGACGTCGATCCCGAGGACTGTCGGGCGTTGCTCGCCTCTGCGCTCGAGTCCTGGGCTGCGCTCCGTGGCGCGCTGGATGCGGCGCCCACCGGACTTCTGTCGAGCATCGAGGTTGCCTCGGTGGCGCATCGGGCCGGTGGCAGTTGCGGATTGATCGGCTATCGCAGGTCTGCGGCATCCTTCCTCGAGTGGGAGCGAAACGCACGCCGGCTTGGTGCGGCGCAGCAATCCCACCAGGAGAACCTCGCAGGCGAACTGGGCGACATCCGCGTGAACGTGGCGGCTCTGCTAAGGCTGCTCTCGCGCGACGTTCGCCGACGCCTTCGCGAGTACCCATCGGTGCTGGATTCGGGCATCGAAAACAGCGCCTGCGCTGCCACAACGCCGGCCAACCCAACGCTGGCGCACGCACCATCCGAGGCCACAGAGCGCCTGCTGCACCGCGCACCGTGGATTGTTTCTGCAAACCCAAACGGAGGATCCCACCATGCTGGGCGACCCTGAAGTCAAGCGCGTACTCGCCATCGACGACGATCTCACCACCCTCACCATGATTTCACTTGCCTGCAGGGCAATGCAGGCCAATGTCCGGCTCGAGACCGCGAGCACGGTGGAGCGGGCCAACTGGCTGTGCCGTCAGAACCGCTATGACCTGATCCTGCTCGATCATCAGCTTGGCACGATGACGGGCATCGAGTGGATCGATGGCATCAGGCAGGTCCTGCGCCCGAGTACTGGTGTGGTGGTCTTCAGCGGCGAGCTTCAACCTGCCGACCTGCGTGAGTACCACCGTCGTGGCGTGCTTCAGATCATCTCGAAGCGTTCGCTCACCCTCGGGATGATGAGCAGTACGCTGCAGAAGGCGCTCGAGCTTTCCTGCGTTTGAGGGTCTGAGGTCGAGGTGCCTTGTGGCCGGCGAAACGCCGGCCCCGAAGTGCCTTGCCTCCGGCGAAACCGCGGCTCCGTTGCGCGTTGCCGCAGGCCTGACCTTGCTTGCCTGGTTTCGAAATCCGCTTTGATGCGGGGTTTGTGCACACTCGCGGTGTGGAATTACGCGTGTACTCACTGCCTTGATACCGCACGATTCGACCCTGCGGGTAGGAAGCCTTCAGCGGGTGGCGTCAAGCTACCCCGCTCCTTGCGGTGGTATCGCCCGTTGATCCGCGTTTCTTCTCAAATCAGTTTGTAAAGCCAACACAAAACAGGAGTCACTCAGATGATGAAGTTGTTCAAAAAAACGGCCGTCGCAGCGGCGGTTGCGTCGGTGGCGCTCTCAGCGTCGGTGGCCGGCGCGCAGGACAAGCTTGAGACGCTCAAGCAGTTCCGCGTTGCCACAACCGATCTCAACATTCCGACTGTTGCGCAAGAGGGACGCCGCGCCGACAACATTCGCGCAAACCTCAAGCAGGTCAAGCTCCCGCCGGGATTCAAGATCGACCTCTTTGCGGTCGTGCCTGACGCTCGCCACATGGCTGTGGCTCCCAATGTCAACATGGTGTTCGTGGGTACCCGCAAGACAACCGTCTGGGCGGTTACCGACCGTGACAGCGACGGTGTGGCCGACGAGGTCAAGGCCTTTGCACCCTCGCTGCGTTTCTCCAATCCGAACGCGGTCTGCTGGACCCCCGACGGTTTCCTGCTGGTGGTTGAGCACAACCGTGTTCTCAACTTTCCTGCTGCCGAGTTCTTCTACGAGGGCCCGGACGTTGCCGTTATCGAGGTGGTGCCCAAGGGCAAACTGATTCCCACCGACGAGGAGTCGTTCAACCACGGCGCCCGCACCTGCCGTATCGGGCCCGACAAGAAGCTCTACATCACGCTCGGTCAGCCCTTCAACGTGCAACCGCGCGAAAAGATCGATCTCTACAACCAGGTGGGGATCGGCGGTATTGTGCGGATGGACGCCTTCAATGGATCCCAGCGCGAAGTGTTTGCAATGGGGGCGCGCAATTCGGTGGGTATGGATTTCAACCCCAAGGATGGCTCGCTCTGGTGGACCGACAACCAGGTTGACGGCCTTGGCGATGACATCCCCCCGGGAGAACTCAACCGCTCGAGCGCAGCGGGACAGCACTTCGGCTTTCCCTATTGGAACGGCAAGTTCAAGGTGGCAGGTTCCGATGCAGCCCCTGATCTGAAGGACATGCCCGAACCCAAAGGCGCGATCTTCCCGGAGGTGGAGTTCCCAGCCCATCAGGCGCAACTCGGCATGGCGTTCTACACCGGCAACCGGTTCCCGGCAAAGTATCGGGGTGGCGTATTTGTGGCGGCACACGGATCGTGGAACCGTACCAAGCCAAGTGGCGCCGAAGTGCAGTTTGTGCCGATCGGCCCCGACGGGAAAGCTGGAAAGATGGAGGTTTTCGCATCGGGTTTCCTCGATGACAAGACCGGTCTCTACCGCGGTCGTCCGGTGGATGTGGCAGTGATGAAGGACGGATCATTGCTGGTGTCCGACGATTTCGCTGGTGCGATTTACCGTATCAGCTACGAGTAAGTCTCTCCTGGCGCCTGGGCCGGATGACTGCATCCGGCCCTCCCACCTGCGCCGGGTCGCCACCGCTCGGGCCTCCGACGGAGTAACGGCGCGCGCGTCTTCGACGAAAGGCGGAGGCCTATGCCTCACCTGCACTGCCACAACCCATAACGTTGCTCGATCTCGAGACGCTTCCGGGCCTGGCGCACTAGGCAGGGGGGTCGAACCGTTCCTGACAGGGAGTTGGTGCAAGTCCGGCGTCATGTTCTTCATTTGCGGGGGTTTACAGTGCGGCAATTCACAAGAAATGCTCGAAAAGCGTTACGTCCTGTCGTCCGGGAGACATCTGGCGTTCGCTTCAGGGCCTTGGCGACTGCGGCGGGTATTGCTCTTTGCGTGTTGGGCTTTTCCCAAGCCGTGCATGCGGATGAGGCTGCGCTTGCCAGACTGAAGGCAATGCAGCTTTGCGCCAATTGCCATGGTCCGCAAGGCCTGGCCGCACTGCCGCGGACCCCGCACCTCGCGGGCCAGGACCAGGACTACCTGGTCGAACAGCTCAGGCAATACCGGAATGGACGCCGGCATCATGAGGTGATGTCAGTGATTGCAAAAACGCTCAGCGATCAGGATATCGTACTCACGTCGAGTTGGTATTCCTCGCTCAGGATCAGCGTGGAGGACAAGAACTGATGGAGCCAAGGCTCACGGCCATCCCCCGGGGCAGAGGCGCACGCGTACGGCTCTTGAACGCAATTGCAACGGGCCTTGCGAGTGCGCTATCGCCAGTGCTCGCAGAGACCGAGCAAGTGATCGTGACCGCAAGCGGGGCTGAACGGCGTCTTTTCGAGTTGCCCTATGCGGCCTCCTCGGTCGACCTCGACACCCTGCGCGGCGCAGGCCCGATGGTGAATCTTTCCGAGGTACTCGCGCGGGTCCCCGGGATAGTCGTGAACAACCGCAGCAACTACGCACAGGACCTGCAGATCAACTCCCGAGGGTTTGGCGCGCGCGCAAGCTTCGGCGTGCGCGGCATACGGCTCTACACCGACGGCATTCCGGCGAGCGGACCCGACGGCCAGGGACAGGTCTCGCACTTCGACCTGGCTGGCGCGCAGCGGATCGAGGTGCTCCGTGGCCCTTTTTCCGCGCTCTACGGAAGCAGTTCGGGAGGCGTGATCTCGCTGGTCAGTGCGCCGGCCACGGAGCGCCGCGTGACCGTCGACGGCGACCTTGGAAGCGACGGATTGCGGCAAGCCCGGCTGGGTGTGGATGCGCCGCTCGACGGTGGATTCAATCTCCGGGCGCAGTTCAGCCGCTTCGAGACCGATGGTTTCCGGCCGCAGTCCTCCGCCACCCGAACACTGGCCAACCTCCGTCTTGGATGGGAGGGACCGCGCGACCGCGTGGTATTTCTGGTCAACAGTCTCGATCAGCCTTCTCTGGATCCCTTGGGACTCACCCGGGCACAGCTGGCCGCGAATCCGGACCAGACCGCCACGATTGCTTTGCCTCAGCCCTCGCCAGGGGTGCCCGAGCGCTTCAATACCCGAAAGGACACCGCACAAACCCAGGCCGGTGCAAGCTGGCGGCATAGCTTCGGGAGCGATGGCGCACTTCGCGAAAGTCTGGTCTCCGCCTACCGGGGCAGGCGTTCGGTCACGCAATGGCAGTCGATTCCGGTTGCCACCCAATTCAACGCAACGCGCCCGGAGTTGACTGCCCGACAGCCTGGAGGGGTAATCGATTTCGACCGCGACTACGACGGGCTCGACGGGCGTCTTGTCTGGCAGTGGGTGCTTCCCGGTGACCGTGGTGCCCAACTCGTCACGGGTGTCTCCACCGACCAAAACACCGAAGAGCGTAGGGGGTACGAGAATTTCAATGGGGCCGGAGCAGCACAACTGCTCGGCGTCACAGGAAGATTGCGGCGCGACGAACGCAACCGTGTCAACCGGACCGATGTCTATGCGCAAGGAGAAGTCGAATTCTCGTCGGCAATCACAGGTACTGTGGGTGTGCGGGACGGGCGTATTCGCTACCGGAGCGTGGATCGCTACATCGTGGGTGTGAATGGCGACGATTCGGGCTCCGTGGACTTCCGGTTCACCACACCGGTCGCAGCCCTCCAGTGGCGCGCTTCGAGTGCTCTTCAGATTTACACGAGCGTCGCCCGTGGCTTTGAGTCCCCCACGCTCACCGAACTCGCCTACCGGGCCGACGGTAATCCAGGCCTGAACACTGCGCTCAAACCACAGACCAGCGAGCAGGCGGAAGCAGGCTTGAAATGGCGCGCGGATCGGCGCGAGGGCGGACCTGCCTGGGCATTGGATGCTGCGGTTTTCAGTGCCAGAACCAACGACGAAATCGCAGTCGCGACCAACCAGAATGGCCGGCAGACCTTCCGTAACGTGGGTCGTACCCAGCGTCAGGGGGCTGAGATCGATCTGCGTGCCCTGTTTTCCCCCCAGTGGCGCGGCAGGCTTGCATTGACCTGGCTCGACGCCACCTACAGCGACGACTTCCGCATTTGCGCGGCCACGCCCTGCGGCGAGGCCCAGCGAACCCGACTGGTTCCGGCAGGTAACCGCATCGCAGGCACGCTGGCAAGGGTGGCTTTTGCCGAACTTGCCTGGCAACCGACCCGCCAGTCGGAGATCGCCCTGGAGGCCCGCGGCCAAGGCGACCTCCCGGTCAACGACGCCAACAGCGATTTCGCCCCCGGTTTCGTCCTCACGTCCCTGAGGGCGCGTCAGAGCGCTCATCTGGGTTCAGGGCGGGGGCGGCTCGATCTGCTTGCGCGCATCGACAACCTCGCCGACCGCCGGGTGGTTGGCACGGTGATCGTGAACGAGGCCAACGATCGCTTTTTCGAACCGGCGCCAGGTCGCACCTATCTTCTCCCCGGTTTCGTCCTCACGTCCCTGAGGGCGCGTCAGAGCGCTGATCTGGGTTCAGGGCGGGGGCGGCTCGATCTGCTTGCGCGCATCGACAACCTCGCCGGCCGCCGGGTGGTTGGCACGGTGATCGTGAACGAGGCCAACGATCGCTTTTTCGAACCGGCGCCAGGTCGCGCCTATCTTCTTTCGGCGCGCTGGTCGCGCGGCTTCTGATCCCCCACGCTTGTGGGGGCGCGGCGCAGGCCTGCGCGGTCGGGTTCTCCGGATCGGCGTTCACGCGGCTGAGGTGCACCAGGCCAGGCGTGCGGCATGAAGCCTGCGGCCACCTCAGGGTGAAGGTTGGCGGGCAACAGCGTTCACGAAAAGGTTCTTTCCGCAGCGATCGATGCCCTTCATGAGGTACACCGGCCGTCGCGAGTGGTCGACGATCTGCAGATCCAGGGCCTTGCGAACCGCGAGTTCGCGGTCGAAGTGGCTCGTGGTTGGCATGAAGCGCATCGTCATGGCGCGGCGGGGATACGCCGATTGATTCGCCTCCGATCCGTGCAGCAGGTAGACGTCGTGCAGGGAAACCTGCCCGGCTTCAAGGACGAGGTCAACTGCGTCGTCGGGGGCATACTCGCCGGGCGCAAGCTCCTGGGTGAGGGTCACGTCGTTGGACGCCAGACGTTGATGCGCACGCAAGCGCTGCTCGCGATGTGATCCACGGAGTACCCGCAGACAGCCGTTGGTCGTGTTCGAGTCATCCACCGCGAGCCAGACGGTGCAGGTGGCAAGTGGCGTGATCGGCCAGTACTCGCCGTCCTGATGCCAGGGGGTGCGCTTTCCGTTGCGCGCGGGTTTGGCAAAGAAACTCGAGTTCCATAGCGCGAGGTCTTCACCGATCAACTCGCTCACCATCTGCACGATTTCGGGCTGACTGCAGGCCTCGAGAAACCAGGGATCCAGGTCAAGCAGCGCTGGACAGTAATCGCGGTACTCTGGGTAGCGGTCGACAAGCGCGGTGTGATGCTCCCGGATCCGTTCGAGGACCTCCTCGGGCATGCGAAAGTCGGGGATCAGGTATCCGTCGCTCCGGTAGCTGGAGCGTTGCGCTGAACTGAGCATCGACGATGCGTGTGGCATGGAGGCAGGCTTGAGCGAGATGGAACGCAGGGGCGGAGCAGCGGTTGAGGGAGCGACGCAGCACGAGGGATCGGTGCCCGGCGGGTCGGAGCCGGTCCACCACAGTGTGCCGCGACTGTACTACGGCTGGATCATCATCGCGATCGCCTTTTGCACCATGGCGCTCAGTGTCACTGCGCGGACTGCATTTTCCCTGTTTCTGCCCCCGCTGCTCGAGGAATTCGCCTGGGACCGGGCCGACACCGCCGGGGCCTTCTCCTTTGGTTTTCTGTGTTCGGCCTTGATGAGCCCGCTCGCCGGCCGTGTGATGGACCGACGGGGGCCGCGGGTGGTGATTGCAGGCGGGGCGCTGATGATGACTGCGGGTCTGCTGCTTGCCACACGAGTGTCTTCGCTGGTGGAGCTCTACCTCAGCCTCGGCTTGCTCGTGGGCGCGGGAGCGAATCTGATGAGTTACTCGGCGCAGTCTCAGTACCTGCCCAACTGGTTTGTTCGCCAAAGGGGTCTGGCGATCAGCCTCGCCTTCTCTGGAGTGGGTGTTGGGGCCATCACGCTTTTACCATGGCTGCAGACGGTGATCGTGGAAAGCGGCTGGCGGGAGGCTTGCCTCTGGCTTGCGGCAATGCTCGGCTTCACGATCATCCCCTTGAGCGCCTTCGTCCGGCGGCGACCCCAGGACGTGGGGCAGTGGCCCGATGGCGATGCACCGGGAGAACACGCTGGCGCGGTGCGTCGATCCGCGGCAGTGGTCGACCCCCAGTGGGTTGCGCGAACCTGGACACTCGCCGCTGCGGTGCGAACCGCTCGCTTCTGGTGGATATGTTTGGGTTTCTTCAGCGCGCTGGTGGCTTGGTACGCAGTGCAGGTGCACCAGACCCGATACCTCACGGAAATCGGCTTTACGCCCTCGGAAGCGGCGTGGGCGCTCGGCCTTGTGAGTGTCGTCGGCATTCCGGGGCAGATCCTCCTTGGCGCCTGGTCGGATCGCGTTGGCCGGGAAATTGTCTGGGCAATTGGATGCGCGGGGTTTGCGATCTGCTACGGTTGCCTGCTGGCGCTGGAGCATGCGCCGTGGCACTCCCTCCTGGTCGTGATGGTGGTCGCGCAGGGCTTTCTGGGCTACTCGCTCACATCGGTCATGGGGGCGATCGTTGCCGAGATCTTTGAAGGACCGCATTTCGCTGCGATCTTCGGGCTGATCAACGTGGCCATTCTGGGCGGCGGTGCCTTCGGACCCTGGGTTGCAGGGGTGCTGCATGATGCTTCTGGAAATTACCGCGCTGCATTCTGGCTTTGCCTGCTGCTGAGCCTTGTGTCGGCTTTCGCCATTTACAAGGCAGCCCCACGCCAGATCCGGCGGGTGGGACGATTTCGCCCCGCCACCGGTGGGCCTGGCAGCCCGTCTTCAATCTGATGCGCCTCGATGCCGGGCCTCGCAGACAACCTCCCTCCTGAGGCGCCGTGCCGCTCGGTCGCACCGGACGTCGTGGCGAAGCCCCAGGCGAAATGGGCGAACCGGGGGCCTTCCTGACGGCCCAAAGCCAGGCCCCGCGTTACCCGATCAGCTTGCGGCCACAAGCTGATCGTGGGCCTCACGCTTGGTGAGGCGCATGAGATTCCGCAGGTTGACCTGATTCCTGAGCGTGGGGACGAAGATACCGCGCTCCCAGAGCATCACTGCGCGCGGTGTCACGCCCACGAGGCGGGCAGTCTTGCGAAGGCTGAGTCCGAGACGCTCGCGCAGCCTTGTGAGCGTGGCCGGATTGAAGCGGAGGCGCCTTGGGGCAGATGTGGGCTGGGCTGTCGCAGCGTTCAGCCCGGTCTTCTCGACCTGACCGGGCTGGTTGAGCGGGTTGTCCGCGTTGGTCGCGTTGATCGAGGGGTTGAGTCGGGTCGGACGGGTGGTCGACTTGCCAGGTCGGACCGTGTTGCTGACGACCTGTTGCGTGAAGTGCGTACGCATGAATCATTGCTCCTGAAAAGTGAGAGGTAGGGTGTTGACGCATCGCTGCGTCGGAATACCGCGTGGCCTGACGCGCGCAGGGCTGACCCGGCTGCAACATACTGTCCCTCGCGGTGCGCCACTGTCTCGACTGGTCCGTGGCCCTTACGCATGCAGACGCACTTTCCGGGGGCTGGCGATTATTCGTTGAGGAGTTTTCGCGAAGCTCCTGAAGACTGCCGACCCGACTAGCCGATGACTAAGCAGGTAGGCGCCATCGTTTGACGCAGGTGCTAAGCTCCAGGCTGCGTGGTGATGCATTCGGGAAATGCGGCAGGTGCCGTTCGCCCCAGGGGGCTTGCATGAATTGGCTCAAGCGAAGACCAGGATCGCGTCGTGCACCTGCGGGACTGGAGTGGATGACGTGGCGCAGCCTGCCCATGCTCGCACTTGCTGGATTGCTGGTTCCAGCCTCGGTGTGGGTGACCCTGAAGGCCGTTTTTCCCGAGGCCAACGATCCTGCGGCGGCTGAAACCGCGCGTTGGGTTGAGCGCACCGGTTACGCCTTGCTCGGCTACGTGGGCCTGCACTTCAGCCTGCTTGCCGCGATCGCGATCGGCTGCATCGTGGTGATGGTGATGAAGGGGCCGGGCTACGAGGCTGATCCGTATCCGCTTGTGGACGCCGAGCGTCCCGCCCCTGGGAGGAGGTCCGAGCATGGCCTGGATGGATGATTCGATCGTTGCACGGCGCGGGGAGGGGTGGAGCAGGGAGCCGGTTACCCACTTTCTGAGCGAGGCGGTACAAGGCAGGTATCACTACACCATCGGTCCTTATTCCAACCCGGTCCTGCGGATTGCTCCGGGCGACCGCATTGTGGTGGAAACCCGGGACGCCTTCGAGGGCGCAGTAAAGACCGAGCAGGACCTGCCCTCGAAGGTTTTGCGTATGCCATTCGTGAACCCGCAGAACGGGCCCATCCTCGTGGAGGGTGCCGAAAAGGGCGACACCTTGGCAGTCCATATCGAGTCCATGTTGCCGCGGGGGCCGAACCCGCGCGGCACCTGCGCCATGATTCCGCAGTTCGGCGCGCTCTCGGGCACCTCGCTCACCGCTCTGCTCGCTGCCGATCTACCGGAGATCGTGCGCAAGATCGATGTGGACGAAAAGGGTGTGTACTGGAGCAAGCGGGTCACGCTGCCCTACCGGCCGCACATCGGAACCCTGAGTTGTTCACCTGAAATCGACTCGATCAACACGCTTACGCCGGACAGTCACGGTGGCAACATGGATCTGCCCGATATGGGGCCCGGGAGCATCAGTTACTTGCCGGTTCGCACCGATGGCGCACGGCTCTTCATCGGAGATGCGCATGCCTGCCAGGGCGACGGCGAGGTTTGTGGTACGGCGATCGAATATCCGAGCACAACAACAATCCGCGTGGATCTGATCAAGCACTGGACCCTCGAATGGCCTCGACTCGAGACTGAGCAGATGGTGATGTGCATCGGTAGCGCGCGTCCCCTGGAGGATGCCGCGCGGATTGCCTACAAGGACCTGGTGCTCTGGATGGAGGCTGAATACGGCTTCGACCGCTGGGATGCCTACATGATGCTCAGTCAGTGTGGGATCGTGAGACTCGGGAATTTCGTTGACCCGAAGTACACCGTTGGTGCAGGTATCCTCAAGAGGTATCTTTCAGAGGCATCGTATTCATGAGTTCGGTGGCGTATCGCTCCACCACATTGAACCTCAATTTACCTATGAAAACGGGTTTTCTCAGATTCGAGATGCCCCCAAATATGCCCCCAAGATGACCTCGGTACCCCCCGAGGGTTTTGCTCGGGATAGTGCGCGTGACATGTCACCAAGATCGATAGTAGGCCTCGACTGCGGCGTCTACCATGCCGGCCACCGCGGTGCCCTCGGCCTCGGCGATGATCCGCTCGATCGTTGCGCGCTTTGTGAGCCCATGAAACCGCGCGAGGCGATGCAACTTGACCGACGCGGTCAGCCGGATCATGACCGACAACTGCACGGCACCTTCGGGCTCGCTTCGCCGTCGTAAGCGCAACTGTCGCTGCCTTTCGGCTGGAGTCTTTGCCATCGTCGAACCCCTGCGTGACTGGTCACGACGACGATACACGGCCGCGTGCGGCCACCGTGTCGCCTCCGTTGCTTGAGTCGGGCCCGACCCAGTTTTTTCATTGCCTCCCTTCCATCGGCACAGATCATCAAGTACGCTGGGGCCATGCGCAGTCTCCTCCTAATTCTTGCCTTGGTGCCCCTCTTGGCTTGGGCGCAGTCTTCGTTGCCGCCTCCACCACCCAAACCTCTGCCGAGCTATGCGGCAAGCGTGGAAGTGAAGTCCTGCTCGAACTCGGAGGATTACTATCCGCGGCAGTCGAAACAACTCAACGAGAGCGGGACCGTCGTGCTGCGCTTCTTCGTGGAAGCCGACGGAAAGCTCGGCACCGTGGAGGTGGAGCGCTCGAGCGGCTACCGACGCCTCGATCAGGCCGCCCGTCGCTTGCTGGAAACCTGCAGATTCAAGCCCGCCATGGTGCAGGGGAAGATCGACCGCGGCCCAGCCACGCTCGAAGTGGTCTGGAAACTCGACTGAACACCATGGAGCCCGTATGGACAAGCCAGACCGGCCCGTTCAAATGCCGGCAGTGCCTGAAAGGAGTGATTGATGTCGATTCGAAACCTGTGTAGCCCCGCGCTCTTCCATACGGCTTGCGCCGTAACTTCAGGTTGGCGCGGAGGGGGGAAGCCGGAGGACGGGTCTCCCCGCGAACCCGGGGACGTACCTGGCAAACCTGAGCAGCGGCCCAAGCCATCGGGATCCGCCCTGGCAGATCGCCTCAGGCTTGCGGTGTTTCTTGCGATCAGCGCCGTCTTCGCCGGCACGCTTGTGACCACCGGCGCAGCCTTCGCCCAGGCATCCAAAGGCTCGGGCGGCGCGTCTCAGGCCGCACCTGCAGCCTCGGGGGTCGCAAGCCCGGCCCCCTCGGATTCCACCACCGCACCGTCAACATCGATTGGACCCGCTGCCTCCTCCACCGCGGGCGGATCGCCCACAGGCCCGGGGGCCGGCAGCGGGGTCCCCGGAGGCCCCGGTAGCGCCCCCGGGGGCGCTACCGGGAGCAGCACGGTCGGCGCCGTGGCAGCCCCGAGCGCCGTACTCACGGAAACCACGGTAAACCCCTACGGACTCGACGCCCTCTGGGCGCAGGGCGATTTCGTGGCACGCAGCACGCTCATCGTCATGCTCATCATGTCTGTGGGCACCTGGTATGTGGGCATCGTGAAGCTTCTGGAACAGGGGCGCCTGATGCGGCAGTTGGGCGAAGCCCGGGAATCGTTCTGGAAGGCCGCCAGCGTGGAGGCCGGTGCCGCCGCACTCAGCGAGGACAGCGCGGTACGCTTCATGGCGGAGTCGGGACTCAAGGCCGACGCGAACCACCGCGGCACGCTGGGTCAGCATGTGGACAAACACACCTGGATCGGGATGGCGGTGCAGCAGTCGGTGGACACCATCAGCGGCCGACTGCAGACCGGGTTGGCCTTTCTGGCGACGGTGGGCTCCACAGCGCCTTTCGTGGGACTCTTTGGTACCGTTTGGGGGATCTACCATGCGCTCACTGCGATCGGCGTTGCTGGCCAGGCTTCGATCGAGAAGGTGGCAGGACCCGTTGGCGAGGCACTCATCATGACGGCCATCGGTCTGGGCGCCGCAGTGCCTGCGGTGATGGGCTACAACTGGCTGGTACGGCGCAACAAGGTGGCGATGGAGCAGGTGAGGCGCTTCGCAAGCGATCTGCATGCGGTGCTGCTGGGGGGCAACAAGGATCTGCGCAGTTGAACACCGCCGGCATCCATTGAACGGAGTGCAACGCACGTGGCAATGACCGTTGAATCCGATGACCGTGACGACGAGGTGATGGCTGCGATCAACACCACGCCCCTGGTGGACGTGATGCTCGTGCTGCTGATCATTTTTCTCATCACTATTCCCGTGATCGTTCAAACCGCGCAAGTGGAGTTGCCCAAGGAGCGTAATGTTCCCACGCAGACCAAGCCGGAAAATGTGGTCCTGTCGGTCACAAAGGAGGGGGATGTGTATTGGGGTGCCGAAAAGATCCCCAGCCAGGATGCCCTGGTGAAGCGGCTGATCGACAAGGTCTCCAATCTCGATCCCCAACCCGAAGTGCATATCCGGGGCGACAAGGAAGGGCGCTACGAGTTCGTGGGCAAGGTGGTTGTGGCTTGCCAGCGTGCGGGAATTGCCAAGGTGGGTTTCATCACCGAACCTCCACCGAAGACAGCGGGGAACTGATCATGGCGATGCAGATGGGAAGCGAAACCGGTGACGATGATGTGATGATCGAGATCAACACCACGCCGCTGATCGATGTGATGCTCGTGATGCTCATCATGCTGATCATCACGATCCCGATCCAGACCCACGCAGTGAAACTCAACATGCCGATCGGCACACCTCCGCCGCAGGTAACGCAGCCCACCGTGATCAAACTTGACGTGGATTTTGACGGGACGGTGTATTGGAATGGCGAGGCGCTGCCCAGCCGCCCGGTCCTCGAGGCGCGTCTGGTTGAACTCGTTGGTCTGGCCGAACCTCCGGAGATCCACCTCCGTCCCAACAAACTCGTGAAGTACGAGCA
>VGHO01000025.1 GCA_016868175.1 Betaproteobacteria bacterium | reverse complement strand
TCGGTGAGGACCATGATTCCGGGGTGGCGAGGTCTTCACGCGAGGGCACAAAGCGCAGGGTGAACGCACGCCCCACCCTGCGGCCCTGGCCCGCGCGGATTGGCCGGGTGCCCCGCATCCAGACCTTTCGCAGACCCTTCTTGAGGAGAAGGGTGGTGAGCGTTGCGGTTGTGACCGCGCCGAGCAGGTCAACAACATCCTTGGACAAGGGAAGTGCTTCGGTCACTGGGTACTCCACGAAGACGACACAGGGTTGCATGGAACGGCACAGGTACTCGCGGAACGCCACGGACGGCGCCGGATCGCCCCGGAATTCGCCGACGGATGGCGCCGGATCGCCGCTGAATTCGCCGACGGATGGCGCTGGATCGCCGCTGAATTCGCCGACGGATGGCGCCCGGAGCGACTATGCCAGAATCGGTGCGGGATCAGGAGAGTGAAGGAATGCGCCCTGCCGTGGCCGACGCGCGTCGGTTCATCAACATTGCTGCCTACCGTTTCGTTGCGATCCACGATGGTGCAACCCTGGGTGCCCGATTGCGCGCGCGCTCGCGCGCACTGGATCTGCGCGGAACCGTACTGATCGCGCCCGAAGGCATCAACCTCTTTGTTGCAGGCGTGCCGGAGCAGGTCGAGACCTGGCTGGTTGAACTGGGTGCCGACGCGCGGTTTCGTGGGCTTGCCACCCGGCGAAGCTGGTCGGCCACGCAGCCCTTTGGCAAGATGCAGGTGAGGCTCAAGGCGGAAATCATCCGCATGAACCGCCCGGAACTCGCCCCGGCCGCAGGGCGTGCCTGTGCAGTATCGCCGGTGAGGCTTGCGCGCTGGCTTGACCAGGGTTGCGACGACGAGGGCCGGCCGGTGCGGCTCCTCGACACCCGAAACGCCTTCGAAGTGGACTACGGCAGCTTTCGCGGCGCGCTATCGCTGGGGCTGCGCCGCTTCAGCGATTTTCCTTCGAGGGTTGCGCCGCATCTGGAGGCCTTGGGGCGAACGACGGTGGTGAGTTTTTGCACCGGCGGCATCCGTTGCGAAAAGGCCGGACTCTTTCTGAAGTCTGCAGGACTGAAGCACAGCTATCAGCTCGAAGGCGGAATCCTCGGGTACTTCGATGCGGTGGGATCGAGGCACTACAGCGGAAACTGTTTCGTGTTCGACGGTCGCGAGGCACTCGATCCTTCGCTTGTTCCCATCGAGAAGGCTGCGGTGCGCAGAGCCTCGGGTTGACGCACGACCAGTCCCTCCCAGCACGCCAGATAGCCGGGTTGACGCAACCTCGAGCGCATTGCGAACACCGTGGGCTGGAAGGCGGTGGCGCTTTCGAGCATGAAGGCGAGCGTGTCGCGCTGCCTGTGCGGGGCGAGTTCGGCTTCGGTGGCACGCCGTAGCGCTTCGGCATCGGGGCCGTGCGCGCTCATGCAGGGGTGAAGGCTTGCGCCACCCGGCACGAATCCGTCGGGCTTGGCGTCGTAGCTGCCCTCGATCAGTCCCATGAATTCGCTCATCACATTGCGATGAAACCATGGAGGTCTGAAGGTGTCCTCGGCTACCATCCATCGCTCCGGGAAGATCACGAAGTCGAGATTGGCAGTGCCCGGGGAGTCGGTGGGCGAAGTGAGCACGGTGAAGATCGACGGATCTGGGTGGTCGAAGCTCACAGTATTGATGGTGTTGAAGCGCTTGAGGTTGTAGCGGTAGGGTGCGAGATTGCCGTGCCACGCCACCACGTTGAGCGGATTGCCGGGCAGTTCGCATTGCCACCAGTGATCGAGGAACTTGGTGATGAGTCCATGCGGACCCTGTTCGTCCACAAAGCGTGCATGGGGTGCTTCGAAGTCGCGCGGGTTGGCAAGCCCGTTTGCGCCGATCGGCCCCAGTTCGGGGAGCCGCAGCGGTGCTCCCCAGTTTTCGCACGCATAGCCCCGGGCGCGCGGCCCGCCGAGTGCGACCTGAAAACGGATCCCGCGGGGAACCACCGCAATGCTGCCCGGGCCGATCGTGAGCCAGCCGAGCTCGGTGCGAAGCTCCAGGGCGCCCTCCTGGGGAACAATGAGCCACTCCCCGTCGGCCGATTGGAAGAAGACCTTGTCCATGGAGGTGTTGGCCGCATAGAGATAGATCGCGCAGCCCTGCCGTGCCTGCGGCGAGCCGTTGATCACCATCCGGTGCAGCGACTCGAGCCAGTTGCAGGGTTCCACCGGGAAGGCAATCGGGTTCCAGCGCTGCTGCTGCGGGCTCACCGGCAAAACCGCAGGCGAAACGAGCGCAGCGGGTGCATTCCAGGGCCGATAGGAACCGTGTCGGACCGAGGGTAGAAGCCGATACATCCAGGTGCGCAGATTGCGATCGCGCGGCGCGGTGAACGCAGTCCCCGAAATCTGTTCCGGGTAGAGCCCGTAGGCGGGACGCTGCGGCGAGTTACGTCCCTGGGGAAGGGCTCCAGGAAGGGCTTCGCTTGCGAATTCGTTGCCGAACCCGCTCATCGTGGGCGCTTGCATCAGGGATTCTCCGGGGTGAACAGCAGACAGCAGGCGGGGTGGCTCGCTCCTCAGCCTGGCAACGCGGCGAGGATTGCGGCAAGGCAGGCGTTGGTCTGCGTGGCTTCGATCCAGCGTAGCACCACGACGAGTTCGAGGCCAGGGTCGATCCAGACCACCGAGGATCCCGCGCCGAGCGCAAACGACGCCTGCTCGGAGGCGCTTGGAAAGATCGCCCGCGCAGTGTTGAGCCACAACAGCATGCCGTAGAAGGGCGCCACCGCGCAGGGCTTGCGCATTTCGGCGAGCCAACCGGAGGAGATCACACGCGCGCCGTGCGACCCCACGCCGTTGGCAAGCATCATCTGGGCAATCCGCGCCTGATCGCGGGCGGAGATCGAGACCCCGCCGCCCCAATGGCTGCCGCCAGGCACCGACAACATCCCGACACCGCCCACCACAGTCATTCCCTGCGCATAGCCGTCCCATCGGAAGGGGTCGGAGCAGCCGCAAGGCTCGAGGATCCGCTCGCGAAAGAACGCGGGGAGGGGCTTTTTCAAAAGGTGCAGAAGGGCAAGCGAAAGCTGGTTGATACGCACGTCGTTGTACTCGAAGAAGCTCCCTGGCGGCTGCAGCTTGCGGAACCCGCCCTTGCGTCCCAGCGGCTCGCCGGGCTGGTACTGGAGCCATCGCCAGCGGTCCACCTGCTCGGGGATGCCCAGGCAGGTCCCCTCCCATTCGCTGGTCTGCTGCAGCAGTTGTCGCCAGGTGATCGATCGGTTGTGATCGCTCTCAAACCCGATCCCCGGGCAGCGCTTCACGACCGCCTCGTCGGGATCCTGGAGAAGTCCGATGTCGTGCGCCACGCCGGCGATCAGCGCCAGGTAGGTCTTGGCAACGCTGAAGGTGAGGTCGGCGCGCTCGATGGTGCCGAGGCGCCCGAGTTCGCGGCCCCCGCGCAGGACCAGAGCGGCAACCCCGCCACGTGGAAACACCGGCCCAAAGAGACGGTTGTAGGGCGGCGGATCGTCGGCGTGAATCCCCCAGGGGGGCGAGGTGTTGCGCGACCATGAGGTCTCGCATCCTGCGATGAAGGCGAGCGCCCGCGACATTGCCGCGTGTGACGCGGCTTGGGTCGCTGCAGCGTCGATCGCTGTGGCTTGTCTGGAGGGCCTGTGCATGCAAGGCAGGGGGCGGGCGCCCGAGTAGCTTTGGCTCCGACCCTCAACCCTCGGCAAGCCCGAAGGGATTGGGTGTTCTCTGTTCGCGCGCATGCTTGAGCACGGCCAGGCTCCGGTAGATGCCGTGGACAAACTTCGAGTAGGGCATGAGAAGAAAGAAGGCCAGCACACCCGCGAGATGTGCGATCAGCCAGAAACGCATCGCCGGGGTCTCACGCAGCGCGAGCAGCACCAGGCCGCTCACTGCCACCCAAAGGAGCAGCCCCACAAAGCCCACGTCCATCGGGAATTGCCGAGGATCGCCGAGGCGGGGGTCGCGGCGCAGCCGCATCCAGAGCAGGCCGGCAGCCCCGAGCGTCATGAGCACCCCGCCCACCGTGCCGAGGACGACCGGCACGCTCAGGACGGGATAGGGTGCCTGCCACCCGAAACCGTAGTGGTAGAGCGTGGCCACTGAAGTGGAGGCGAGGCACAGGAGAAATCCATGAAAGACCGCATGGTGCAGGTGCCGCCGCGCTGCACCCGGTGCCTCCCCGCCCTGCGCGCAGCCTTCTCCACCCCCGTCGAGGTGGCGCAGACGCAGGATCGCGTCGAAGGCATCGCGTCCAGCGCCCGGTTGCGCGGCAACCGGCAGTTCCTTCCAGAAACGCCAGGCCGAAACCGCCATCGCGCACAGCGAAAAACCGAACACCGATCCAAAGATCGTGACCATCACTCCGTGCGGGATCACCGCATAAAAGCCCGCTGCCTGCGCCGTGGCGGTCGACCCCACGAGCGCGTTGGCCACGAAGAAAACGATCGAAAGAGCAAGGGTGAGCGCAAACGCCATCGCGGCACCCTGCCGCGCATACAGTCGGCCAAAACCGGCGGGCCAGGCGTAGTGTGCATAACTCTCGCCACGGATGCTCGCCAGTGCACGCGGCACGTTTACAGCGAAAGCGTGCGGCGGCGCATACTGGCAAGCGCGGTAGCAGGCTCCGCAGTGATGGCAGAGGTTGGCAAGGTAGTCGAGGTCGGCCGCATGGAAGTCGAGACGCCGTTCCATTGCCGGAAACACTGCGCAATAACCCTCGCAGTAGCGGCAGGCGTTGCAGATGCTCATCACCCGCGCGCCCTCGGACTGTGCAGGGGTGAGGAGGATGCTGCGAAACCGGGTTTCAGTCATTGCAGTTGCAGCGCGCAGGGGAGGTTGATCGAAGCGCGAATGGCAGCGCGTGGGGGCAATTGATCGAAGCGCTATCGGCAGCGCGATCCAGCACCGGCAACAGTGCCGTCACGCCCAACACCGTGCGCCCACTTTGCTGCATTGCGGCCCGCAATCCGGCCAAAGACCGTACCGATTGTCATCCCGATGCCGGCCACATAGCCTTCGCCGAGCACGTTGCCCGCCATGATCTCGCCCGCCGCGAAGACATTCTCGAAGCCCTCCACCCGCGCGTCCTCGTGAATCTTCAGTCCGAGGTAGGTGAAAGTGATGCCTGGCCTCAGGGGGTAGGCCCGGAAGGGCGGCGTATCGATCCGTTGTGCCCAGTGCGTCTTTGGAGGGCTCAAGCCCTCGGTGCGGCAGTCGTCGAGTTGCGCGTGGTTGAAAGTGCCCGGCACGACGCTGTCGTTGAAGGTCCGTACGGTGGAGAGAAAGGCCTCAACCGGAACGCCCATCTTGCGCGCAAGGGTGTGGAGATCGCCCGCCTCCTCCCCGGGGAAGACCGGCGGCATGAAGCGACCGGACGCCTTGGCATCGATCACCGACCATGCAAGCTGGCCAGGCTGTACTGCAACCAGCCGTCCCCAGATCGCATAGCGTTTGGGCCAGAAATCCTCCCCCTCGTCGTAGAAGCGCTCCCCTCGGGTGTTCACGACGATACCGAGCGACACGCAATCGACCCGGGTGACGATCCCGCCGTCGTACAGGGGCGCGCGCGCGTCGATCGCCACGGCGTGGCATTGCCTGGGATCCCCGATTGCGGTTGCGCCGGCGTTGATCATCTGCCGCAGCACCCGTCCACGGTTGAAGCGCGAACCGCGGATGCGGAAGTTGGCGGCAGCATCGCCCCAGACCTCGCCAAGCCAGGTGAGGTTGGACTCGAAGCCACCGCTGGCCAGCACCACGCTGCGCGCCTGCACGCGTTCCACAAGCGGCAGCGCGCCCTCCACCTCGTCGAGTTCGGCGTCGTTTGCGCGTCCGATGCCCACGGCAGCCAGCCGCCCACCCTGCCGTGCGAAGCTCACGACCGGGGCGTTGTAGCGGATCTGTACTCCGGCACGCTCGGCGCTGCGGTAGTAGGCGTTGGCAAGTGCCTTGCCTCCGCCGAGAAAGAAAGCGTTGGTCCGTGACAGGTGGAGCGTGCCCCCGAGCGCCGGCTGAAAGCGCACACCGTGCTGCCGCATCCAGGGCCTGCAGCGCGCTGACTCCCGGATCAGCAGGCGGGCAAGCGCTGGATCGGTCCTTCCGCGGGTTACCCGCAGGAGATCCTGCAGATACTCCTCCTCGGTGTAGTGCTCGAGGAGTACATCCTCGGGTGCGTTGTGCATGCAGCGGATATTGCGCGTGTGTACCGTGTTGCCGCCACGCTGCGCGCGGCTCGATGCCTCGAGGAGCAGCACCTCCGCACCCTCCTGCGAAGCGCTGAGCGCAGCGCAAAGCGCTGCGTTGCCACCCCCAATCACCAGCACATCGACCCGACGCTCGGTGGGACGTGCCGAGGTTGTGGCCGGTGCCCGGAGAGCGTCGCTGTTGATTCGACGCGGCAAAGCCCCGTCCGCACGATCAGGCGAAGCGCCACCGATCGCATCGCGCTGTGACTCCAGGAGCGCCACGGCAGCGGCTCAGTCGAGCTTGAGCCCGGATTTCTTCACCACGGTCGCCCAGCGCTCCTGTTCGGCGCGAATGAAGCGCCCGAAGTCTTCGGGACTGCCGCCACCGGCCACTGCATCGTCCTTGGCAAAGCGCTCGGTGATCGCATTGGCCTTCATCGCTTCGTTGACTGCGCTCGCAAGGCGCAACACGATCTCCCTGGGGACACCGGACGGTGCGAGGATGCCGTACCACTGCGAGGTTTCGAATCCGGGGTAGCCCTGTTCCGCCACCGTGGGCAGATCCGGAAGCGCCGCGATCCGCTGCGGCATTCCCACCCCAATCGCACGCAACTTGCCCTCGCGGATGTGCGGCAGCAGGGCAGGAGCGCCCGCCGAAGACGCCTCGGTGCGCCCGGCCAGCAGGTCGACCAGCTGAGGCCCGGTGCCGCGGTAGGGGATGTGCGTGAGTTCCATGCCGGTAACGAGTTGCAGATACTCGAAGGCGAGATGCCCCGCGCTTCCGTTGCCTGCCGAACCGTAGTTGAGGGCGCCCGGTTTCTTGCGCGCCAGATCCACAAACTCGCGCAGATTCTTCGCCGGCACCGATGGATGCACGACAAAGAGGTTGGGGACCCGGGCGAGCAAGGACACCGCCTGGAAGTCGCGGTTGACGTCGTAGGGCTGCCGCGCCATCGCGAAGGGATTGACCGCCAGGGTGCCGACATGCCCCAGGATGAGTGAATGGCCGTCGGGCGCGGCACGCGCCACCTCGGTCATCGCGATCGTGCCGGCACCGCCGGGCTTGTTCTCGACATAGACGTTTTGTCCGAGGATCCGCGTGAGTTCTGCGGCAACTGCCCGGGCAACGATTTCCGAAGTACCTCCCGGGGCAAAGGGCACAACCAGCCGGATCGACTTGTTGGGCCAGGCTTGCTGCTGCGCATGCGCACGGCCGAGCAGAACCGCAGCGGTGAGTGCAGTGCCGCGCAACAGCCTGCGCCGGCAGCGATCCGGCCATCGGGTCTTCCTGTTCTTCATCCGCTTGTCTCCTTCCTTCACGAGCGTGTCTTGCTGAGTCGGCAACCGATCACGGCTCAGCGTCCCCGGGCCATGTCCTGCTTCGACACCTTGCGGATAGAGGTCTCTGCGCAATACGTTCTTTGCGTCGTCCGTGCCTGCATCGGTATGGTCAGCCCTGATCCCTGCGCGCTCAGAACTGGTATCTGCGCAGTCCGCCATCCACCGGGATGACCGCCCCGGTGATGTAGGCGGCAAGCGGCGAGGCAAGAAAGACCGCGAGCACCGCGAGCTCTTCGGGATCACCATAACGGCCCACCGGAATTTCGTGCTCCGATTGCCATTGCCGATACTTGGGCGTGTAGTTGCGCAGGATCTGGTCGCTCAGGATACGTCCCGGGGGAATGCAGTTCACCGTGATGCCGTGCTTGCCCACCTCGCGCGACAAACCCTTGGCCCAGGCATGCATGGCGGCCTTTGCGCAAAACGCACCGTTGATCCCTTCTGGCTCGGATTTGCCGGTGATGTTGATCACCCGCCCCCAGCCCGCCTCGATCATCTGCGGCAGCAGGACGCTGCTCAGTTGGCGGTGGCGGGTGAAGTTGAGCGTCAAGGCTTCGTTCCACTGATCCTCCTGCGCGTCCAGCCTGAAAGGACGCGAACCGCCTGCGTTGTTCACCAGGACCGACACCGAGCCCAGGGCCGCGAGGGCCTGCGAGGCAATCTGCGCCGCAGCACGCTCCTCGAGAAAGTCCTGCGCAATGCAAACCGGCGGATACCCACCTGCGGCGGTTACTTCACGCGCGAGCGCCCCGAGCTCATCGTGTCGGCGACCGGTGACGGCAACCCGCGTGCCCTCGAGCGCCAGAAGCCGTGCGATGGCCCTCCCAATTCCCGAAGAGGCGCCTGTGACAAGCGCAGTCTTTCCCCGCAGCTGTAAATCCATCGTCAAAGCCCTCCCAACCCGCAGAATATACGCCGCAAGCTGCAAGGTGCTTACCCCCCATCGGCAGCTTGCGGCATGCAAGGTGCCGCCCGGCAGCGGGTTGCGCCTCTTGAGCCCTTCCCGTCAAACCCTCCGATCCCTGCTCCGATGCCCACAACTTCCCGCCACCCCTTCGACGAGGCCATCGACCTGCGGCCCGCCGACCCGCAGCGTAACGATCCGCAGCATGTCGAGCCCAAGCCCAACGGCCAGCCGCCCAACGATCGAAAGCCCAGCGATCCGCAGCATGTCGAGCCCAAGCCCGACGAGGGCGAAGGCCGCTGGCTGGCCAGATCCCACCCCTATTACCGGAACATGGTGGGCCCTTACGGAGGCGTGACCGCAGGACAGATGCTGCAGGCCGTGATGCTCGATCCGCGACGCCTTGGCGATCCGCTCTCCTTCACGCTGCACTACACCGCGCCGATCGCCGACGGGCCGATTCTGGTTCACACCAAGGTGCGCCGCAGCAACCGCAGCACCCAGCATTGGTCGATCGACATGCTGCAGGGAGAACCCGGAGCGGAGCAGACCGTGATGACCGGGATGCTGATCACGGCGGTCCGTCGCCAGACCTGGGGGCATCAGGAGCGCAGCATGCCCGGTTGCCCCGCGCCAGAGACGCTCGAGCGCTTCCGGCGCGAGGAAGCGCCCGTCTGGGTGAACAGCTTCGATCTGCGCTATGCCAGAGGGCCGATGCGCATGCGGGGCCGGGCGAGCGATGCCGAGTCGCTGGCGTCGGCGCTTGCGCGTGTGGATTCGCCAGCCGCTCAACACTCCGAGAGTCTGCTCTGGATGCGCGACGAACCTTTGCGTGGGCTCGATTTTCCAGGGCTTGCCTCGCTTTGCGACATCTTCTTTCCGCGGCTTTTCGTGCGCCGTCCTGTCTGGGTGCCGGTGGGCACGATCAGCATGAGCATTCACTTTCAGGCGTCACAGCAGGAACTCGATGCCATCGGCAGCGACTACCTGCTCGGTGAGGCGGGCGCCAACCGTTTCCACCGCGGATTCTTCGATCAACATGCTTTCGTGTGGTCACGCAAAGGCGACCTGCTGGCGAGTACCCAGCAAATGGTGTACTACAAACTGTAGTCGCGCCAACGCGCGCGCGGTGCTTCGGGATCCTCGCTCTTTGGTGTGACGACGCTGCTGCGGAGCCTTGCGCGTCAGCGCGGTGCCGCAGCCGCCGGGTGCCAGCGTTCTTGCCTTACCAGCGCCTCCTCGGGCGGATTCATGCGCAGCGGCAGGTCCTCAACCTGCGACCACCGCCCGAGCATGTTGCGGTAGGCCGGGGTAAACACCCAGCCCGACTGACCGCTGTGCATCACGAAACGCGATGCTTCGGGCTGAGACAGGTCGTGCAGAAACCGCAGGCTGGGCGCGTGCTGGTTGCGGTAGGGGTCTTCGCGGTGCGACAGGCTCAGGCGTCCGGCATTGACCGTGTAGGTGTCGCCGTCGCTGGCGACCCGCAACTCGAAGAGTTGCCGAAGGCCGGGAATCTGCGAAAACGGACGATGAACGCTCACCGCCTGATGCGCCCGGCCCCAGGTCCAGGACTTCGGGTCGTTGCCCAGGCGAGCGCTCAGCGCCTCGAGGGCCGCATCCCAGGCCTGCGCAATCATCGTCTCGCAACGCTCGATGTTGCTGCTCGTGCGATCGTCGCACCAGAGCGTGTCGCGCCTGGCGATCACTGCTTCGAGCGCCGAACGAAAATCGCGTCGCCCATAGTGCTCGGTCCAGCGCGCCTCGCCGATCTCGTCGGCGAAGACGAGGCGGGTGAGTTCGTCGACCCAGGCTGTGGCAAGCGTTGGGCCGACCTTGCGCCGATCCATCCGGCCGTCGAAGCCTTGGAGGAGTGGCCAGGCGCTCTCGTGCAGACGGTGCTGGCTCGTCGGTGCGCCGAGTGACCCGATCAGCGTGTGCAGCGACGCTGCGTAGTGGTCGGCCTGGATTTTGCGCATACTACCCAGGTCATGCGCCTGCGTGGCGGCGAGCAAGGCAACGATGCGCAACTTGCGGTCGGGGCGGGTCCAGTCCTCCCCGAAGCTCAACTTCTGGCCCTCGTCGATCGGCTTTTCGTTGGCACTGGCATGCACCCCGCCTTGCAGGCGGATCTCCTCGGTGGTGCGCCGCGGAAGCTGCCGAAACTCGTGGTATCCCTGCCAGCGGTACAGCTGATCCCAACCGGGCACCGGTGCAATCCCGGCAACCGGGTTCAGCGGGTTGCGGCGCGGGATGGCGCCTGCAACCTGAAAGCCCACCTCGCCGGAGGTATCGGCCATCACCACATTCTGCGCGGGCGCCCAGTAGCTGCGAAGCGCTTCGCGCAACTGCGCCACCGACTCGGCGCGCATCATGCCCAGGGAGGCCTCGAGGGTGCGGTTTTCGCGATCGAGTGCACTCCAGCGCAGCGCTACGGCGTAGCGCGAAGCTTCGACTTCGCGCGCAAGAAAGCGATGCACCCCTGAAATCACCGGGCCGTGGCGCGAGTGCCGTACGGTCAGCGTCTGGGCAGCACCACCGCGTACCTGGATCACTTCCTCGCGTTCGCTGAAGTGCGCGTAGGCGCTGTGTTCCGGACCGTCGGGCGCGATGCGGTAGCGCGAGGGGTCGGTGGGGTGCAGCTGCTCGAGCATCAGGTCCTGGACGTCGGGGCCGGTGTTGACAAATCCCCACGCGACACCCGCAGTGCGGCCGAGAACCACGGCCGGCAATCCCACCAGCACGCCTCCGATCACATCGATACCCGGGGCGCGCAAATGCGCGACCTGCCAAAGCGACGGTGCGCTCAACCCTAGATGCGGATCGTTGGCGAGAAGCGGCTTGCCACTGGCGCTTCGGCTGCCGTCGATCACCCAGCCGTTGGAACCGCGCCCCTCCGGCGAGCGCCCGATCTCGGCAAAGCCCTCTTCGGTGGAGGACCCGGTACGCTGAACCGGCCTCGTCTCGACCGGGGACCGGTATACCCCGAGCGCGCGGTACCAGGCGCCGAGATCGGTCAACGCGGGTGGCATCAGCAAGCCGAGCCGGTCACGCCCGAGAAAGCGCGCGAGTTCGAGGCGAGCCGCTTCAAGCTGATGGTTGCCCCCCAGGTCGAGCGCCATCACCAGCGACCACGCCTGGGCGTCCTCGGGCCGGTAAGGCTCCACATAGGGCCCCTCGACCGAGGACTTGAGCAAGAGGAATTCGGGTGGAAGGATGCGCATTTGCGCAACCCAGGCATTCACGCCATCGGCGTAGGCCTGCAACTGCTCGCGAAGCTCAGGGCTTGCGCCTTCGAGCTGGGCTCTGGCGGCCTCGAGAAGTCCAAGGGTGCGCAGGAAGCGGTCGGTGTCGAGCGTTGCCTCGCCAAAGAGTTCGGAGAGCCTTCCCTGCGCGATCCTGCGATTGATCTCGAGTTGCCATAGCCGGTCACGCGCATGCACCGCCCCCAGCGCAAACCAGAGGTCTCGCGTGCTCTGCGCCTCGATGTGGATCACCTCGGCATCGTCGGTACGCACCGCTACAGTGCCGCGCAAGCCTTGCAGCGTCAGGCCTTCGGTGGGGCGCGGCCAGGCCAGAACCACATAGCCTGCGATCAGCAGCAGCAGGAAGAGAAATCCAAGCCCGAGGAGCGCCGCCAGCCTGCCGCTCCAGCGCGCGAGCATTCCTGCCGTGCGCGCCAGCATGCTTCAGAGCAAACGCCCGAAACGCAGCATCGTCTGGCCGGGCGCAAACCGCGCCCGCGTGGGCATCACGAGTACACAGTCAGGGTAGGGTGTGCAGATGCTGAGGTCTCCGTCGCGCGCAACCGGTGTGCCCTGATCCGGAACGATCTCGAGCCCCTGATACTCGCCCAGCCACACGAAGTCGAGGCTCTGCGCAGTAACCGCCTCGGTAACCTGGATCACCTGCTGGTGCGTGGTGGGCAGTACACACCGCGACTGCGCCCACCTCGGGGGGACTGTGCCGGTATGCGCAAGAAAACGCAGGCTGAGGTCGATCGCAACCTGGGCAGTGCTCATTTCCCAGTGCTGGCCGGCCTCGAGGAGCACGGCCACCGCGCCTGCATGCGGATCCGCGAAGGCGCGACGCTCGATCATCCGCAGGCCGGCAGCATGCCCGGTGTCCATCATCAGCCATCGGGGCAGGCCGAGCGCGCGGGAAAGCTCCACCGCCTTGAGTCCGCCGCCCTCGCGTACGCCGCAAACCATCAGCGGCTCGCAAGGGGCGCTCATCGAGTGGAGATCGAGCAGAAAGTCGGCACTGTCGATGTAGGCACAAAGCGCCCGGGCGCGCCGCAGTTCGATCGAGTCGCGCGTACTGTTGAGCACGTCGTCGGACCAGACCCGGTTGTAGTCTTCGTCGCAATAACGGTTGCTGTGCGGATGCTCGGGATCCCAGCGCCGATACGCTTCGACGTTGGCAAAGACCAACGAGAGCACCCCGCGTTCCGGCCGGATGCTCTCGCGCATCAGGTAGTCGATCGCGATTGCGCCGCAAAGTTCATTGCCATGGGTGAGCGCCTGGATCAGCACATGCGGGCCGGGGCGGGGCGACTGCAGCCGGATCACATAGTCGATCCCTGGCCAGAAGGGGTGAAGCTTTCGGTAGCCCCGGATGTCGGGCGCCTCCAATTCAACGGCTGCTTGCGAAAGAAGGTGCTCTGCGGTTGGGGCAGCCTCGGACGGAGGGCGAGAGTCCATAGCTTCAGGGCGGTTCAAAGGGGTGCGGGAGGTATGGTGGTGGAGTGTAACGGTGCTGCCTTTTTTCAGATGCCTCCCAGACGCCTCCCCCCGGACGGCTCCCACTGGACGCCTCCCCCCGGACGCCTCCCACTGGACGCCTCCCACTGGACGGCTCCATCCAGACACCTCCCCCGCGTCCCAGGCTTCCATGTGAATCGGTTTCACGCGCGGATGCGGTCCAACCCAACCCGGAGCACGGATTTCCGGGCAAACTCCGCGAATACCCAACACAAGCTCAGGATACCCCCCATGCGATCACTTCCAGCATCGATCACCGTCACCAGCCCTTGCGAGGCTCCCGGGACCAGCCGACCGCCAGAGCGCGACCGGGCAGGGGATGGGCACTGGCAGCCATCCCGCGACCTGCACCGGGCTGCGTCCCGGAATACCGCCCGGGATAACGCCCGGAATGCTGCCAGCGATGCCGGCAGGAATGCGCGGCGGGACATGCTCGGCCTTGCCGGGCTGGCTGCACTTGCAGCGCTGCTTCCTGCGCCCCTGCCTGCGGCACCGCTCTTCGAGTCGATCTTCATGTTTGTGCCCGCTGCTCCCGGGGGCGGCTGGGACGGTACAGCCCGTTCACTCGAAAAAGCCGCGCGCGATGAGGGGCTGGTTGGCAGTTTCCAGTTCGAGAATGTCGGCGGAGCCGCCGGCATGGTTGGATTGCCCCGGTTCGTGAATCAGCGCAAGGGCGCGGGTAATGCGCTCATGGTGGGCGGTTCGGTGATGGTGGGAGGCGGGATCACCAACAAGAGTCCGGTCACCATCCGAGACGTCACTCCGCTTGCCCGCCTCACCGAGGAGGCGGGCGTGATTGTGGTTCCAGCGAGTTCGGCTATCAGGAGCTTCAAGGACCTCGAGTCGGCGCTCAAGGCCAACCCCAAGGCAGTGAGTGTGGCAGGCGGAAGCGCAGGCGGCACCGACCACATCCTGCTCGGCATGATGCTTAGGGCTGTGGGCCGAAATCCCCGCGAGGCGGCGTATGTGGCCTTCGCCGGGGGAGGTCCGGCCAATGCGGCAATCCTGGGCGGACAGGTCACTGCGGGCATCAGCGGTTACTCCGAGTTTGCCGAGCAGATCAAGGCCGGCCGTATGCGGCCGCTCGCGGTATCGGGCTCGGTACGCATCCCCGGGGTGGAGTTGCCCACGCTGCGGGAGCAGGGTATGGATGTGGTGGCCGCCAACTGGCGCGGCGTGTTTGGTGCGCCGGGCATCTCAACCGCCCAGCGCGACGCGCTCATCCAGCTGGTAACGCGGATCCACGCCTCGGCGTCCTGGAAAGACATCCTGCAGCAGCGCAAGTGGACGGACGTGTTCCTAGCGGGCGACGCCTTTGGCAAGGAGCTTGCCGCCGACATTGCGGCCACCGAGACGGTGCTCAAGGACCTCGGACTTGCATGAGGCCCACCCGCCTCGTGGGGCAACTGCTGCTGGTCTTTGCGCTGCTTTCGGCGTGGCAGGTCAGCGTGATCCCGATGCCGCCTGTGTATGCCGAGGTGGGGCCCCACCCGATGCCTGCAGCTCTGTCGGGATTGCTGCTTGTGCTTGCGCTTGGCTACCTGCTAGCCGACGCGCGGACGCGTGCGCCGGACGCAGCGCATGATCCCGAGGAGTCGGCGCTGCCCCATGCCCGGCGCAGGACCGGCTGGTTTGCCACCGGATTGCTCGCTTTCGGCGTGCTCCTTCCCACCGCTGGTCTGGGCCCGGCCGGCACCGTGGCGTTCGCCGCGATCGCGCGTGCCTTCGCCTCGGAGCGTCCGCTGAGCGACCTCGCGGTGGGCGGCGCGTTTACCGTGGTTGTCTGGTATGTCTTTGCGCGCCTTCTTGGCGTGCAGCTGGGGCCGCTCCTGCGCGGATGGATCTGAGGCTTCAGGTGATCGTGCGCAGCCGCAACCCATGACGAGCTTCGATGCGCTGTTGCAGGGCTTTGGTGCCGCGCTGCAACCGGATATCCTGCTCTACGGCTTTGCGGGTTGCCTGCTCGGTACGCTCGTGGGTGTACTTCCCGGGATCGGTCCGGCGCTCACGATTGCGCTTCTCCTGCCGCTCACCTTCAAGGTGCCTGCAGCGGCCATGTTCGTGCTCTTTGCTGGCATCTACTACGGGGCAATGTATGGCGGGTCCACAACCTCGATCCTGCTCAACACGCCCGGTGAATCGGCCACACTGATCACCGCGCTCGAGGGCAACAAGATGGCGCGCCGTGGTCGGGGCGGGCAAGCGCTCGCCACTGCGGCAATCGGAAGTTTTGTGGCCGGCACGATCGGCACGCTTGCGCTCACGTTCTTTGCACCGATCATCGTAGAGGCGGCGCTCGCCTTCGGGCCGGCCGAGTACGCGAGCCTGATGGTGCTGTCGCTGGTGGCGGTGTCGGCAGTCCTCGGTCGCTCGGTGCTTCGCGGCAGGATTGCGCTCAGCCTGGGCCTGCTCCTTGGCCTTGTGGGAATCGATCTGCAGACCGGGCAGCCGCGCTTCACCTTCGGCGTGGCCGAACTGCTCGACGGCATCGAGGTCACGATCGCGGCCGTTGGGCTTTTCGCTGTGGGTGAGGCGATGTATCTGGCGTGGCAGGGGCGCCAGGGAAATGCCGAAGTGATGCGGGTGAGCGGAAGCCTCAAGCTGTCGCGGGAGGACTGGGCGCGGAGCTGGAAGCCCTGGGTGCGCGGGGCGGCGATCGGATTTCCGATCGGTGCGCTTCCTGCGGGCGGTGCCGAAGTACCCACCCTGCTCTCCTATTACGCCGAGCGCAAGTTGAGTTCCCGACCCGAGGAGTTCGGGCATGGTGCCATTGAAGGTGTTGCAGGGCCCGAAGCGGCCAACAACGCTTCGGCGGCGGGCGTACTGATGCCGCTCCTCACCCTGGGTATTCCCACCTCGGCCACTGCGGCGGTGATGCTTTCGGCCTTCGAGAGCTACGGGATTCAGCCCGGCCCAATGCTTTTCACCCAGCAGGGATCGCTGGTGTGGACGCTGATTGCGAGTCTTTTCATCGGCAACGTGATCCTGCTTTTGCTGAACCTGCCGCTGGTGGGGCTCTGGGTGCGACTGCTCCATGTGCCACCGGTGTGGCTCTACCCCGGCATCGTGATCATCTCCACCGCGGGCGTTTATGGCGCAAGCAACTCGCTCTTCGATGTGGCCTTGCTGTTTGCCTTTGGCCTCCTCGGATATGGGATGAGGCGCTTTGACTTTCCAGTGGCGCCCCTGCTGGTGGGCCTTATCCTGGGCCCGATGCTCGAGCAGTCGATGCGGCAGGCGCTGACGATTTCGCAAGGGCAATGGACGACCTTCATCACCCGCCCGATCTCGGGAAGCATTCTGCTCCTCGCGCTCGCTTTGGTGGCTGCGCCGATGCTCATGCACATCGGCCGCCTCTGGCGTCGCCCGTGGTCGGCGTCGAAAGACGCCGAAGAGGGTTGATTAAGGGCAGCACTTCGCGGTTCAGTAGCTCCTCGGGGGCGCAACGAAAACGTACTGCGGGCCCTGGGGCCCGAACTGCGCCTGATACCAGTAGCTCCCGCAACGGTAGTAGGGCTGGTTGTTCACGGGCTCGAACACGCAACCGGGCGGCAGTGCGCTGTAGACGGTACCGAAGGCTGGTTCACCTGGAGCCATCGGTGCCGGCACAGGCGCGGAGGGAATCGGAAGCGGGGCAGCGGCAAGCGCCGGAGCGGGTAGGGTGGAGGGGAGCGGCGGGGCCGCAAGCACCGCGGATCCCGCACCCACCACGAGCGGCGGGTTCACTGCAAGCGGCGGGTTCAGCACGAGCGGCGGGCTCACCACATGGGGCGGGTTGTAGACCACGGCGGGCGGATAGACCACCGTGGGCGGATAACTCACCACCGGTGGCGCCGCGAGCGCCGCTCCCGCAAGCCCGCCACCGATCACGCCAAGTGCGAAGGCGCCGGCAAGGTTGGACCGGTGAGGCGCAAAGCCAGGGGCATAGTAAGCTCCGGGGGGATAGTAGCCACCGCGCCCATAGTAGCCAGTGCGCCAGCCGCCATGCCACGCACTGTGGGTGCCGCTGTGCAAGCCCACATTCCAGCCACTGTTCCAGCCACTGTTCCAGCCACTGTTCCAGACACTGTAAACGCCGCTTTGCCAACCCCGGCCGCCGGTCTGAATCACCGTGGCGTTGTAGATGACCTGAGGCCCCCGCAGTCCGAGACCGGGGACGTGGTGGCCCGGGTATCCATGGCGGTGGCCGCTCGCTTGCGACGCCCCGACAACAGGCAGCAAGCAGGTGGAACTCAACACGATTGCAGCGAGCCTGCGGGTGTTCATGAGGGTGGCCCTTTTTCAGCAGTTGCTCGCTTCCGGTTGACCGACGCCGTCGCTCGTGGCTCTGAATCGGGTGCTCGGAACCCAAGGGCATCGGCGCACACCATGCATTTGGCGATGCCTGGTCACCCTTGCGCCTGCGCCCAGCGGTTGCGGATGCGCAAGCGCTTGAATCCGAGGTCGAAAACAACAAGGAATTAGGCAAATCGCCATATTGACTGTACCCTAGCCGGACCTCAACTTCCGGCCTGCGTGATGGAACTCTTCGCCGTCGCCTTACTCATCCTGCTCAATGGGCTCTTTGCCATGTCGGAAATGGCACTGGTGTCCTCCCGAAGGGTCCGATTGCAGAAACTGGTGGAGGAGGGCGACACGACCGCTGCGGCGGCGTTGGCACTCAACAGCGAACCCACCCGTTTCCTGTCCACAATCCAGATCGGAATCACCTCGGTGGGCATTCTCTCGGGGATTGTGGGCGAGGCCACGCTGGCCCGCCCTCTCGCAATCGGCCTGCAGAACATGGGGATCGAGGTGGAAGCCTCGCAGTGGACCGCCACGGCGCTGGTGGTGCTTCTCATCACCTTCTTGTCGATCGTCTTTGGCGAACTGGTTCCCAAGCGGCTTGCGCAGGGCAGCCCGGAGACGATCGCGCGCATCGTGGCGCTTCCGATGCAGTGGCTGGCGCTTGCGGCCAAGCCTTTCGTGTCGCTGCTCAGCGCCACCACCGAATTGATCCTCGCGCTCTTTCCGCGTCGTGCCCGGGAACAGCCCTCAGTGACCGAGGAGGAGATCGAGGCCATGCTGGTGGAGGGTTCCGACGCGGGAGTGATCGAGGCGCAGGAGCACCAGATGGTGCGCAACGTCTTCAGGCTCGACGATCGGCAGATCAGTTCACTGATGGTTCCACGCTCGGATGTGGTTGCGCTCGATGCCGATGCGCCAAACGAGGAGAACCTTGCGATCATCACAGCCGCCGATCATTCCCGTTTCCCTGTTCAACGCGGCGACGGTCGTGACATCGTGGGCATTGTCTCTGCCAAGAGCCTGCTCAACCAGTTGCTGCGCGGCGAAAGCCCAGACATTTCCAGGGCTATGCAAACTGCTGTCTTCGTGCCCGAGACGCTCACCGGAATGGAATTGCTCGAGAACTTTCGCCGCAGCAGTGCCTCGATGGTGGTGGTGATGGACGAGTATGGGCAAGCGCAGGGCATCGTGACCGAGCAGGACGTGTTTGAGGCCATCGCGGGTGAGTTCAAGTCGAAGCACGACGAAGACTCATGGGCCATCGAGCGCGAAGACGGATCGTGGCTGCTCAACGGCCTGATTCCGATTCCCGAAATGAAGGACTCGCTTCAGCTTGCCAGCGTGCCCGAGGAGGACAAGGGGCGCTACCACACGCTCGCAGGCATGCTCATGCTGCTGCTTGGACGACTGCCGCGGGAGGGCGACCGCATCAACTGGGAGGAGTGGGAGTTCGATGTGGTCGATCTCGACGGTCACCGTATCGACAAGGTGATGGCCCGGCGCCTCTCCGAACCGGGTCATGCGGATGCCTGACCATGCGCCGGGGCGAGGCTCATGCCCAGGGGCAGCGCTTGGTCCATGCGCCAGGGCTTGGCTTGATCGCAACGCCCCGACGTCGATGATGCCGGGCTGTGTCGTTGCCGGATACTCCGGGCCCTGTGCTGAACCGTGCTGCAACTGATCCAGTTGCGGCTTGCCTTTGGCGATCTGCCCCTGCTCGACGGCGCCTCGCTTGCCCTGAGCCGCGGCGAGCGGGTCGGGCTTGTGGGGCGCAACGGCGCAGGCAAGTCCTCGCTCCTGCGGATCATGGCACGCCTGCAAAGTCCCGACGACGGTCTGGTGCAGGCCGAAGACGGGCTCCACGTTGTGCTCGTGGAGCAAGAGCCTGCGCTCCCTGAGTCCGATACCCTTCTGGGAAGTCTGCTCAGGCGCGCGGGCTGGCCGATCGAGCCCGATGAGGTGCAGAGCTGGCAGCAGCATGCCAACCTCCGGGCGTGGGTCGATCGCTTCGGACTGAAGGCCGAGCGCAAGCTCGACGGCATCGCGAGCCTCTCGGGGGGCGAGCGCAAACGTGCCACGCTTGCGCTTGCCTTTGCCCAGCAACCCGATTTGCTGCTGCTGGATGAACCCACCAACCACCTCGACATGCCCGGGATCCGGCAGCTCGAAGAGGCGATGGAGCGCGTTCCCGCGAGCGTTGTCATCACCCACGACCGACTGTTCCTGGATCGGGTGGTAGGCCGTATCGTCGAACTCGACCGCGGCCAGCTCCGCTCCTACCCGGGCCGCTACAGCGACTATCAGCGGCTGCGTGCCGATGAGTGGGCCGCAGAAGACAGGGCGCAGCGCCGGTTCGAGCGTTTCTGGGCCGACGAGGAGGTCTGGATCCGCCAGGGCGTTCAGGCACGGCGAACGCGTAACCAGGGCCGGGTTCGTCGCCTTGAATCGCTGCGGGTCGCGCGGGAGGCAAGGCGCGAGCGCGTCGGCACCGTCAGCCTGCGGGTTGACGCCGGCGAGCGCTCCGGCAAGCTGGTCCTTGAATGCGAGGGCGTGGGCTACACCACTCCTGCGGGGCAGGTGCTGGTGAAGGACTTCGACTGGGTCCTGATGCGGGGCGACCGGGTGGCGGTGATGGGCCCGAACGGGATCGGAAAATCCACGCTGCTCAAGCTTGCGCTCGGTACCCTGGCGCCCGGCTGCGGTCGCATCCGCCAGGGCACCCAGTGGCAATTGGCCTACTTTGATCAGATGCGCGAACAACTCGACGAGGAGAGGACCGTGGCGCAGACGATCAGTCCAGGCTCCGAATGGGTGGAGACGGGCGGCAGACGTCAGCATGTGATGCGTTATCTCGGCGAGTTTCTCTTCTCCCCGCGCCGGGCGAGCGCGCCCGTGCGGACCCTCTCGGGCGGCGAACGCAACCGACTCCTGCTTGCGCGGCTCTTTGCCCGGCCAGCCAATCTGCTGGTGCTCGACGAGCCGACCAATGATCTCGACCTCGAGACGCTCGAACTGCTCGAATGCACGCTGCAGCAGTACCCAGGGACGGTGCTGCTGGTGAGCCACGACCGGGCCTTTATCGATGCGGTGGCAACCCAGACGCTGGTGTCGCGCGGCCAGGGTCTCTGGCGCGAGTATCCGGGTGGCTACAGCGACTGGATGGCCCAGGACGGGCAATGGCCACAGAATGAATCCCAGGCCCGGACGGAGACCCAGTCCCGGACCCAATCCCGGACCGCAACCCAGACCCCGGTCCAGGCCCAAACCGAAGGCCCGCTGGATGCCGGCCTGGTGCCGCAACCACCCCACCGCATGCGCCTGGCCGCCCCGGGTGTGCAAAGGCAGGGCAGGAGTGGTACTCCGGTCGCGCGTCGGAAACTCAGCTTTCGTGAGCAGCGTGAACTCGAGCAGATGCCTTCGCGGGTGGCCGTGCTCGAAGATGAGCAACAGACTCTCGAGCGGGCGATGCTAGAGCCCGGATATTTTCGCAGCGATGCGGAGCACCTGCGTCGGGATCGCTCAAGGGCGGATGCGATCGAAGCCGAATTGCTTGTCTGTCTCGAGCGCTGGGAGGCGCTCGAGGCGATCGCCGAGCCCCGCGCGCCCTCCTGA
>VGHO01000024.1 GCA_016868175.1 Betaproteobacteria bacterium | reverse complement strand
TGCAAAGACTGCCAGACCGGTACGCAGCCACCAGCGCTTATGCGACGAGTTCATGAGGACTCCTTGTGTGGGGAAACGCCTATGCGGAAGACCGGACCCTGAGCGGCGCGCGCAGCGGATCCACGGATACGCAAACCCCAATCATTACACATCTGCCCCGGATGCCACCGCAAGGATCACACATCTGCCCGGGTGCCACCGCCCGAGGGCAGGTTTTGCACCGGATTTCAATGAAAGACCGGCAAGGAGCGCCCCTCGCCCGTGCATTTGCGGCACCGACCTGCGGGTGGGCGAAACCTTCAGTGCCCCGGCACAAAGGGTCTTCCGAGCGAAGCCGGCATGTTTGCACGAATCCAGGCAGGATTGCGCGAGATCAGCGCCAGCACCACGATCGTGGCGAGGTAGGGGAGCATCGACATGAACTGCGTTGGAATCTGAATTCCAAGCGCCTGCAAGTGCATCTGCAACATGGTCACGCTGCCGAAGAGGTAAGCGCCAACGAGAACCCTTCCCGGCCTCCAGGTCGCAAAGACCGTGAGCGCCAACGCAATCCAGCCCCGTCCCGCCACCATGCCCTCCACCCAGAGCGGGGCGTAGACCACTGAGAGATAGGCTCCCGCCAGACCACAGCAGGCGCCGCCGGCAATCACCGCCAGCAGGCGCAGTTGGCGGACCGGATACCCGAGCGCGTGCGCAGCCTCGGGGGACTCACCGATCCCGCGGATGAGAAGGCCGGCGCGGGAACGATGAAAGAAGAGGTAGAGCACCCCGCAAAGGGCGATGGCGAAGTACACCATCGGATGTTGCCGGAAGAAGGCCGGTCCGAGCCAGGGGAGATCCGCGAGCCAGGGCAGTCCTGGAGAAACGCCGATCGACAGTTTCTTTCCCACGAGTCCAGCGCCCACAAAGGCACTGAATCCGGTGCCAAAGAGGCTGAGTGCGAGCCCGCTCGCATAGGGATTGGTGTTGAAGTAGATCACCAGCACGCCCAGCACCGCCGCGAAGGCGCCTGCAGCCAGGGCCCCTGCCAGCAGTGCGAGCACAGGGTTTGCCGTGGCAAAGCCCACGGCAAACCCTGCCACTGCGGCAATCAGCATCAGGCCTTCGGCTCCAAGGTTCACAACGCCCGCCCGCTCGTTGATGAGCAAGCCGAGACCTGCAAGGAGCAGCGGAGTGCCCGACGCCATGCCCGCCGCGATGAGCAGCGCAAGCTCATTCATGGCCGTGCCGCGCCTGCAGGGCCTGGCAATCCGCCCGACGATGGCCGGCCGCCCGGTTCCGCCAACGGGGTGGCGACGGTTGCTCGTTCGGAGCGAGACGGGCCACCGGATTGCGAGGATCCGCCGGCACCCGCCACCCGCGTCAAGACGATGCGGGTGTTGCTCAGGGCGTCGAATCCGAGAAGCATGAGGAGCAGAACTCCCTGGAACATGCTCGAAACTGCGGCAGGCAGACCAACGCGCGACTGGGAAAGCTCGCCCCCGATCATCCACATCGAAAGCAGCACACTGGCGAGCACGCAGCCGAGGGGGTGCAACCGGCCGATGAAGGCCACGATGATCGCGGTGAATCCGTAGCCGGTCGACACATGCGGCGTGAGTTGGCCCATCGGCCCGAGGACCTCCATGGCACCGGCCATACCGGCAAACGCCCCCGACAGCAGGAGCGTGGTCCAGAGGGCCTCACGCGGTGAAAACCCTGCAAAGCGCGCAGCGGCAGGGGCAAGCCCGCCGATGCGCAGGCGCGCGCCAAGATGCGTCCGGAACACCAGCACGCTCATCACCGAAGCGAGCAGGAGTGCGAACACGAAGCCCCAATGGAGCCGCATACCGGTGCCGATCCGCGGGAGCGCAGTGAAGTCGGCAAAGCGGATCGTCTGCGGAAAGTTCCATCCACGGGGGTCTTTCCAGGGACCGAAGACCAGATAGCTGAGAAGCAGGTTGGCAACGTAGACCAGCATCAGGCTCACCAGGATTTCGTTGGCGTGGAAGCGGTCCCTGAGAAGCGCGGTGATCGAGGCCCAGACCGCGCCTCCGAGCATTCCCGCCAGCACGCCGCCCGGCACTGCAAACCAGGGCGAGAGTGCACTGAAGTTCTGGCTTGCCCACATCGCAAACCCGCCCGCAGCGATCGCTCCGAGGAGGAACTGGCCTTCGGCGCCAATGTTCCAGACATTCGACCTGAAACACAGGGCAAGCCCGAGTCCGCAGAGCATGAGCGGCGTTGCCTTGAGCAGCACCTCGCCCACAGCCCGTCGGTCCTTGAGCGGTTCGATCAGGAAGAGACGTAACACCTGCGCAGGATCCTTGCCCATCGCGGCAAGTACGAGCGCCGCGAGCAACAGGGTGGCAAAAAGTGCGAGCACAGGGGAAAGAACCAGGCTGATCCGCCTGGCGGTGGGCCCGGATTGCGCGGTCTCAAGCCTGAGCTTCACGCCAGCCCCCGCCCATCCACGACCCGATCCGCTCAACGCTTGCCTGGTCGATCGCCATCGACGGCGAGAGTTCGCCGGTGGCGATAACCTGGATCCGGTCGGCAAGCTGGAAGAGTTCGTCGAGTTCCTCCGAGATCACGATGATCGCGGTGCCCGTGTCGCGCAGCGCAAGCAGTTGCTGGCGGATCTGGGTGCTCGCCCCCACGTCAACACCCCAGGTGGGCTGGCTGATCACCAGGACCTTCGGCCGCTCGCCAAGGGTGCGCCCCACGATGTACTTCTGCAGATTGCCTCCCGAGAGGCTTCGCGCCGCACTGTCGGGCCCCTGGGCGCGCACCATGAAGCGCTCGATCACGGCATTGGCCGCGCGACGCAGCGCTCCGAAGTCGAGCCACCACCGGCGGTCGAGGACGTTGCCCGCGAGCAGCATGTTGTCGCTCAAGGCAAGTTCGGGGACGGTGGCCCTGCCAAGCCGCTCCTCGGGCAAGGCGTGCAGACCGAGCGCGCGACGTTCGCCCACGCCGAGGCGCAGCACATCGCGGCCCTCGAGTTCGAGCGTTCCGGACACCTTCGGTGCAGGCGCAAAGTGCTGGCGGGTTTCGCCCGACAGCGCATCGAGCAGCGCTGCCTGACCGTTGCCCGACACCCCTGCGATCCCGAGGATCTCGCCCTCCCGAAGATCGAGGTCGATGTCGCGCAGCGCATGCCCGGGGCCGCCCGAGGAGGAAGTGCCCGTGGCGGAACTGCCGGATTGGACCTCATCGGTCACGAGTCTCAGACCGCGCACGCGAAGCATGATCCTGCCTTCAGGTTTCGATGCACGCACCAGCGGGGGCGGGGGCGCGCCGATCATGCAGGCGCTCAACTCGGCCTCGGTGCTGCGTCGCGGGTCGAGCCTGCCACTCACCCTCCCTCCCCGCAGCACGGTGCAGTCGTCGCAAAGGCTGCGGATCTCGTGCAGCTTGTGGCTGATGTAGAGCATGCTGCACCCCTGCGCGGCGAGAAGACGCAACATCTCGAAGAGTGCGCGGGTTGCCTGGGGAGAAAGCACCGAGGTGGGCTCGTCGAGAATGAGGATCCGCGGTTGACCAAGCAGCGCGCGACAGATCTCCACCCGCTGGCGCTCGCCCACGCTCAGGCGGTGCACCCGTGCATCGGGATCGATCTGGAGCTTGTAGGTGTCGTGAAGCTTGCGCAGCGCACCGTCTACTGCTGCGAGGCTCCAGCGGCGGTCGAGTCCGAGCCAGATGTTTTCGGCAACGCTGAGCGATTCAAAAAGCGCGAAGTGCTGAAAGATCATGCCGATGCCGAAGCTGCGCGCATCGGCCGGCGAGCGCGGCGCATACGGGATGCCGTCGAGCCACATCCGGCCGGCGTCGGCCTGCACCACGCCGTAGATTGCCTTCATCAGCGTGGACTTGCCGGCTCCGTTCTCGCCAAGGACCGCGTGAATGGTTCCCGGCTGCACCTCGAGATCGATGGCATCGTTGGCAAGAAGCACCCCGTAGCGCTTGGTCATGCCGCGCAAGGCAAGGCGCGCCGCCGGGGGCAGCGCTGCCGCGGGCAGCCCTGCCGCGGGCAGCCCTGCCGGGGTCTCGGCAGTCACTGGCGCTGCAGGAATGCTTCGCTGCCGGCAAGAACCTCCAGCATCCGCGCGATCGACTCGACCGCGAGCTGGGCATCGTCGGCGGTAACGGTCTCGAGCGGGTTGTGGCTGATGCCCCCGTTGCCACAGCGCAGGAAGAGCATCGCCTGCGGACAGAGTTGGGCCATCCGCATCGCATCATGGCCTGCGCCACTGCTCATCCGGTGCACTGGCAGCCCGAAGTGGCCAACCACCTGCTCCCAGGCCGCCTGCAGTTCCGGATCCGACGGCGCAGCCGACACCGACATCAGGGTGTCGACCCGCTTGCCGATACCCCGACGGCTGCACACCTCCTCAACATGCTGGAGGATGTCGGCCACTGCACGGTCGCGCTGCGCATCGTCTGGAGCACGCACGTCGAGGCTGAAGTTGCACCGTCCGGGGATTACGTTGATCGAACCCGAAGGAACCTGCAGCATTCCCACGGTACCCACAAGCTGTGGCTCGGCCGCACAGCGGCGCTCCACGAAACTCACGATCTCGGCTGCCGCACAGGCCGCATCGCGGCGCATCGGCATGGGCGTGGTTCCGGCGTGCGAGGCGGTCCCCGTGAGTTCCACCATGATGCGCACCGAACCGTTGATCGAAGTCACCACTCCGAGCGGCAGGTCGATCTCGAGCAGCACCGGACCTTGTTCGATGTGCAGCTCGAGAAAGCCGAGCACACGCTCCGGCGCGCGCGCAATCGCTCCGATCCGCTCCGGATCGAAACCCGCCTGGCGCAGCACCTGCTCGAGGCTCAGCCCCGAGGCATCGCGCCGCTGCAGGACCGCAGGGTCCCACTTGCCCACGAGCGCGCTCGCCGACAGGAAGGAAGTTGAGAAGCGCTGCCCCTCCTCCTCGGCGAAGCCTATCACCTCGAGTGTGAAGGGCCAGCGCCTGCCGCAACGCTGCTGCAGGGCCACCACGCGCATTGCGGCGAGGATTCCGAGCCGCCCGTCGTATCTGCCTCCGTTGCGCACGGTGTCGAAGTGCGAGCCGGTGAGAAGGAGCGGCGCGCCCGGCCCGGTGCTGCCCCAGTAGCGACCCACCACGTTGCCAAGCGCATCGTGTTCCACCTCGTCGAAGCCGCATTCGCGCATCCATGCGTCGAGTTGCTGCGCGCACCGCCGGTGCGCAGCGGTGAGGTAGGTAACGGTGAGCTGCCCCTGTGCACGCGCCTCGTCGTCGCTGTGCACCGCCAGCGCCTCGGCCCAATCCCAGATCGTTTCGCCATCGTGCGGCGCGAAACCGGCGCGCGCGTTGAGGCGCAGTTCGGCGATCCGATGCACCTGCCGCAGGCACTCGGCCAGTTCGCTCTCGGCGGGCTGATCCAGGCGTCTTCGCCAAGATTCGAGAATCTCGGCGCGGCTTAGACCGTTTGCGCGCGGACCCCCGACAGCGAGAATGAACGGCCAGCCAAAGCGTTCGCGGTATGCGTGGTTGAGGGCATGGAAGGCTGCATATTCTTCAGCGGAGCACTCCTGCAGCCCCGAACGTGACTGCTCGCGCTGGGAGGCTCCGGTGAGTTCGCCGGCGAGCGCGGCACGACCCGCCAATTCCGGGTGCGCGCGCAGCAAGGCGAGTTTCTCCTGCGCGCTTGCAGCCCGCACTGCGCGGCTGAAGGCATGTTTCAGGTGCGCGAGGCTGCGAAACGGAGCCTGCTCGAGCGCGCGCTCCACCACCCAGTCGCTGTGTTCATAAAGGCCCGCAAGCATCCCGCGCGCCTCAGCACCTTGGGCCTGATTGAGGGCATCCAGAAACCGCTCCATGGTGCGGAGTATATGATCCAACCCGGTTTCCGGATCAGCCTCCGGTTGTTTCGCGTGGAGTCACACCTTGGCCAAACTCAGCACCCATGTGCTTGATACTGCTGCAGGGCGCCCTGCCGTCGGCATGGGGCTCGTGCTCCTGCGGCTTGGAAACACCGGGCACTGGGAACCAGTGTTGCGCACCCGCACCAACGCCGACGGCCGCTGTGATCGCCCCCTGCTCGAGGGCGACGCACTCGTGGGTGGACGTTACTGCCTGCGCTTTGCGGTGGGCGAGTACTTTGCCGGGCAGCGTGCCACAACGGCCGGAGCAGACGCCAACGCATCGCAAGCGCCAATGCCTTTCCTCGATCAGGTCCCGATCGAATTCGGAATTGCCAACCCGGAGCAAAGCTACCACGTACCGCTCCTCGTGAGCCCATGGTCCTACACCACCTACCGGGGTTCCTGAGAGTGCTTGCAGCCATCACGAGCGGGTTGATCGCGGAGTGGGTGCACCTCCTCCTGCGCTGGCTGCATGTGATCGTGGGCATCGCCTGGATCGGTGCCTCGTTCTATTTCGTATGGCTCGACAACCACCTTGAAAAGCCCCGCGAGCCCGAACTTCTGCGCAAGGGCGTTGACGGCGAATTGTGGGCGGTACACGGCGGAGGCTTTTACAACCCGCAGAAGTACATGCTTGCCCCGCCCGGCCTTCCCGAGCGCCTGCACTGGTTCTACTGGGAGAGCTACGCAACCTGGCTTTCGGGATTTGCCCTCTTCGTGGCGATCTACCTGTTGAACGCGCAGACTTACCTGGTCGATCCGCGGGTTCACGACTGGCCGGCGTGGCTGGCGATTGCGACTGCTCTCGGTTTTCTGCTGCTGGGCTGGGTAGTCTACGACCTGCTCTGCCGCCTGATCGGTACAGGTCGCGATGCTGCCGACGAGGCCTTCCGGGAGCGCCTGCTCGGCGTCGCGGTCGCGGTGTTCGTCGCGGCGTCCTCGTGGATCGCCTGCGAGCTTTTTGCCGGCCGGGCGGCGTATCTGATCGTAGGCGCCATGCTCGCAACCATCATGAGCGCCAATGTGCTGATGGTGATCATCCCCGGACAGCGCAAGGTGATCGCCGCGATGCGCGCCGGGCAGAGCCCGGATGCCATCCATGGCAAGCGCGGCAAGCAACGCTCGGTTCACAACACCTACTTCACGCTGCCGGTGCTCTTTGCCATGCTCTCCAACCATGCGGCCATGCTGTATCAGCACCCGCTCAACGGACTCCTGCTGATCCTGATGATGGCCATGGGGGCGATCATCCGCTACTGGTTCGTGACACGCCATCGCGGACTGCAGCGGCCCTGGCCGTGGCTCGCCTCGTCGGCGATGCTGCTCGCAGGGATCGTGATCGCGATCCCGGTGGCGCGTGAACCGGTGCCGCAGGCAGGCGCAGTGGAGTTGCCACCTGCAGTCCGTGTGGTGGTGGAGCAGCATTGCGTGGGCTGTCACCGCGCGGGTGCGGCAAGCAAGAACATACGCCTCGACGAGCCCACGCTGGTGATCTCGCAGCGTGATGCAATCTATCAGCAGGTGGTGGTAACCCGCCAGATGCCGTTGAACAATGCAACCGGGATCAGCGATCAGGAGCGCGCGCTGATCGGGCGCTGGTTTGCAGAAGCTGGGCAGCCACGGCAAGCGCGATAACCCCGGGCTCCTTGGCGCCAACGCCCTCGCAGCCGGAAATCCCGATCGGGCACACCAGCGCCCTGGAGTGTTCCGGCGGCAGTCCACGGTGGAGCAGGCGCCGCAGGATCCTGGCTCGCTTGGTGGCCGAGCCGATCATGCCAACCCACCCGAGATCGTTGCGTTGCAGCGCCTCGGCTGCAATCCGCTCGTCGAGGTCATGGCGATGGGTTGCAATCAGTACCAGATCGCCCGGCTGGGCGTGGGCAACCAGGCTCTGCGGCTCCTCGCACTGATGCACCTGCACCTGCGCAAGCCGCGGCGAGGGGTCCGACTGCGCCTCAGGCAGGGGCTCGAAAGTCTGGCGCGCGTCGATCCAGTGGATTCGGCAGGGAACCGCTAACAGGATCCGCACGAGCGCCCTGCCCACATGACCGGCGCCGTGCAACTGCAGGCAGAAACGCGGCGTGGCGGGCGGCCATGCTTCGAGAACCGCGGCATCGAGCGGCCTCCACGAAAGCTCCACAGATCCGCCGCAGCACTGGCCGAGCGAGGGGCCGAGGGAAAGGCAACGACGCAACTCCGGAGCGGCCACAAACCCCTGCCCGTCGCGCAGGAGCGCGCGCGCCTCGAGGATCGCCTCGTGTTCGAGATGCCCTCCGCCAATCGTTCCACACGCGTCGTTGGCCGCCACGAGCATCCGCGTGCCGGCTTCCCGCGGCACCGATCCGCGCACCTGCACAAGTTCAACGAGCACTGCCAGCCTTTCCTCACGCAGCCAGCGCAGCGCATCGGCGCGGGTTGCGCTCAATGACGCACCGCGAAGTACACGCGCTCGGGGGTTGCCGGGGCATCGAGGTCAACGCCATGGTTGGGCGCAGACGAGGGGCTGCCCAGCGGGTTCGCTGCGCTGCTGCGCGCTTGTGCCACCGCATCGCGCAGCGCCTCGATCACCGACAACGCCAGCATCAGGGGCGGCTCGCCCACGGCCTTGGATCCCCCCACATTGTCCACCCGGTTGGGAAAGGGCCACCAGCGCACGGTGAAGTGCTCCGGCACATCGGCGGCTGTTGGGATCTTGTAGGTGGACGGGGCGTGCGTGAGCAGTTGCCCGTGGGCATCCCACACCAGCTCCTCCATGGTGAGCCATCCCATGCCCTGCACAAAGCCTCCCACCACCTGTCCGCGGTCGATGGCGTCGTGCACCGAGCGGCCCACATCGTGCAGGATGTCCACCGCCACGACGCGGTATTCGCCAGTGAGGACATCGATTTCCACTTCGGTGCACGCCGCGCCCCAGGCAAAGTAGTAGAAGGGCTTGCCGCGCCGCGTGATCCGGTCGAAGTGAATGCCCGGGGTGGCGTAGAAACCCTCTGCCCACAATTGCACCCTTGCCATGTAGGCCTTGTGCACAAGCTCCGCAAACGCCACTGCACAGGGCTCGCCCCTGTTGTGCGAGCGCAGGTGGCCGTGGATCAGTTGCATCGCTGCCCGATCCCAGCCGGTTTGAGCCGCCCAGAAGTCGAACAGCCGCTCGCGCAGTGCGACCGCAGCGTGCTCGGCCGCGCGGCCGTTGAGGTCGGTCCCCGCGGATGCAGCCGTTGCCGAAGCGTTGGCTATGGTGTGCGTGTCGCTGGGCATCACGCGAAGCCGCTCCGGTGGGAGTCCGAGCACCTGCGCCACGATCGCAATCACCTTGGTGTGCAACCCCTGCCCCATCTCGGTTCCGCCGTGGTGGATCGCCACGGTTGCATCGGTGAAGATCTGCACGAGGGCGCCCGCCTGGTTGAACTGCGTGGCGTTGAAACTGATCCCGAACTTCACTGGCGTGAGCGCAAGGCCACGAAAGCAGGCGCGGGGCGCAGCCGTGGAGTCTGCGGCTGCAGCGTCCGCGATCGCCTGGCGACGCTTGCGGTAGCTGCACGAGCTGGCGAGGTCGTGCATCAGATCGCCAATGAATTCGTCGTCCACCGTCATGCCGTAGGGCGTGGTGTTGCGCGGCGCGGCGCCGTAGGCGTTAAGCAGGCGGATGTCGAAAGCATCGCGACCCAGCGCCCGCGCGATGTCGCCGATCAGACTTTCGATGAGGTACATGCCCTGTGGTCCGCCGAATCCGCGAAAGGCGGTGTGCGATTGCAGATGGGTGCGGCAACGCAATGACCGCAAGCGCAGATTGGGCAGGTAGTAGGCGTTATCCACATGAAAGAGGGCCCTCTCGTTGACCGGGATCGAGAGGTCGGCCGAAAAGCCGCAGTTGGATGCGAGTTCCGCCTCGAGTGCGAGGATCCGTCCGTCGTCGTCGAAGCCCACCTGGTAGCGCATGCGAAACGGATGGCGCTTGCCGGTGATGCGGAAGTCATCGTCGCGGTCAAGCCTCATCTTCACGGGTTGCTGCAACACCTGCGAAGCCACCGCAGCCCACACCGCCACCTGGCCGGCCTGCGTCTCCTTGCCGCCGAAGCCACCTCCCATACGCCGGCAAAGCACGCGCACCTGGTGCGCCGAAGTGCCGAGCGCATGCGCTACCCAGTGCTGCACTTCACCGGGGTGCTGGGTGGAGGAATGGACAGTCCAGCCGCCTTGCTCGTCGGGCAAGGCAATTGCCACCTGCCCTTCGAGGTAGAAGTGCTCCTGCGCGCCCACGCTGCGCTCGGCGCTGAGCCGGTGCGGACTGCTGCGCATCGCCTCGTCGACCGCTCCGCGCTCGAGCACCACGGGTGGCGAAATCCACGATTGCGCTGCAATGGCCTCGTCGAGTGCGAGCAGGGCGGGTAGTGGGTGGGCCTTCACCTGCACACAGGCCGCCGCCGCCCGTGCCTCGCGGTGGGATCTTGCCGCAACCAGCGCAAGGACCTGCCCTGCGTAACAAACCTCGCCCTCGGCAAGGATCGGCTCATCGCCGGCCATGTTGGCGATCCGGTTGGGACCTGGAAGATCGGCCGCACGGAGCACCGCCACCACCCCGGGAAGCGCAAGCGCCGCCGACGGGTCGAGCCCATGCAGCTGCCCATGTGCAAGTCGGCTGCACACCGGCGCGAGATGAAGCAGGCCTGTCGGCTCGTGAAGATCATCGAGGTACCGCGCCTCCCCGCGAAGGTGCGCAAGCGCACTCTCATGGTGCAAGGGTCCACTCATGCGTGTGCGCCCAGCCTCAGCAGAAGGTTGCCACACACCTCACGCCGGTAGGCTGCCGAGGCCCGTGCATCGCTGATCGGCGCAATGGCAGCCTTGAGTTGCTCACCCGCCTGCCTGAGTTCTGCGGGATCGAAGCGCCTTCCGAGGAGCAGGTCCTCCACGCTCCTCAGCCGAAGCGCCCGGTCGGCCACGCCGCCGGCCGCAAGCCGGATTGCAGCCACCCTCCCGTCCTGATCGCGGCGCCACGCCACCGCGAGCGAAACCGCCGAGATGTCGTCTTCAAAGCGTTTGCTCACTTTCCAGGCGGCCACCTGCCAGTTGAAACTGCGGGTCGGTATCTGCACGGCAGCGATGAGTTCATCGGGTGCAAGCGCAGTCTGCCGATAGCCGAGGATGAAGTCCTCGACTGCGAGACTTCGGCCGAGCACCCGCTGCGCGTCAGGGTCCCAGCGCAGCAGTTGCACCCTGGCCTGCAGCACCATCAGCACGGGGAGCGCATCGCCGATCGGCGAGGCAGTACCGAGGTTGCCGCCCAGGGTTGCGCTGTTGCGAATGGGGCGCCCTGCGAAGCGCCAAAGGTATTCACCCAGGGACGGCCAGCGCTCGGCAAGGCATTGAAACACCGTCTGGAGGTTGAGTGCTGCGCCGAGCGTGAGCCACGCCTCGTCGGCCTGCAGCGTGCGCAGCGCACCCAACCCCGAGATATCGATCATCGAACGAGGTCGCTCATGGCCCTTCGTGATGCGCAGGCCAAGGTCGGTTGCACCTGCAACGACCCAGGCCTCGGGCGCCTCGGCCCGACGTTGGAGAACTGCCCTGAGATCTTCGTGAGCATCCGGGTGTTCCACGCGATGCGCCAGCAGTGCCCTGCGCATTGCAGCGAGCCCCTGGTCGAAGTCGAGCGCAGGCGGCCTCTGCAGCATCTCAAGGCCGGCCTCGATGATCGGCAGGTAGCCGGTGCAGCGGCACAGGTTGCCCGAAATCGCATCGAGCACCTGCTCGCGGTTGAACACCGGCGACCCGGGCCTGTCACGAGCCTCCTGGTAGACCGCAAAAAGCGCCATCACGAATCCCGGGGTGCAAAAGCCGCACTGGCTCGACTCGCGGGCGAGCAGGGCGCAGATCACCGGGTGCGCCGGAGGAAGATCGCGTGCGCTGAAAACCGCCTTGCCGTGGATCCAGGCCAGCGGCTTGATGCAGGCGTTGATCGCCATCCAGCGCAATTGCCCGTCGTCGCTGAGGCAAGCCGCAGCCACTGCGCAGGCCCCACAGTCGCCCTGCGCGCACGCTTCCTTCACCGCAACATCGCCGCGTTCGATGCGCAGAAAATCGAGCAAGGTGGTGTGCGGTGCAGGTGGCTCCACACTGTGCATCTGGCCCCGATGCCAGAACCGCAGGTGCCTCGGAGCCGCATCCATCAAACGCCCGGTGCGCTGCGCGTGGTCCGGGTCACGCACGGGTTCGCCCGGCATCGAGGCTTCAGTGGAGGCTGGGTCTGACATGGTGAGTATCCGCGTAGGATCGCATATCATCGGGCGATGCTTGGCGATCTGGACCCGGAAGGGGTTATCCGCTGGCGCGGCGATGTGCTGCGCTTCGATGCCACCGGGCAAGCGCAAGTGCTTTGCGACCAGGTGGTGGAGGTGCACGCCGGCGGCAGCTTCGGACCGCTTCGCGCGCCCAAGGCTGGAGAGCGTGTCGAACACGATTGCCGCAACTGCCTGATCGCCCCGGGCTTCATCGATGTACACGCGCACTACCCGCAGATCGATGTGATCGGTTCGCCTGCGGCGGGTCTGCTCGAATGGCTGGAACAGCACACCTTCCCCTGCGAGCAGCGCTTTGAGGATCCTGCAGTGGCGCAGGACGCGGCTCGGCGCTTTCTTGGCGAGATGCTGCGCCATGGCGTAACGAGCGCTGCAGTGTATTGCACCGCACATCCGCACTCGGTTGACGCGCTGATGCTCGAGGCCGAGCGGCGTGCGATGGCCGTGATCGCCGGCAAGAGCCTGCAGGACCGCAATTCACCCCCCGGACTGCTGGACGACACCGAGAACTCGCTGCGCGACACCGAGACCCTGATCGGGCGCTGGCACAACCGGGGGCGCTTGCGCTACGCGATCACGCCGCGCTTTGCCCCCACCTGCAGCGACCGCCAGTTGCACGGCGCAGCCGAGATTGCGCGGGCTTATCCGGGCGTTGTGGTGCAGTCGCATGTGGCCGAGAACCTCCGCGAAATCGCCTGGGTCCGCTCGCTCTACCCGAAAGACCGCAGCTACCTCGCCGTCTACGACCGCTTCGGCTTGGTTCGCCCGCATTCGATCTGGGGGCATTGCATCCATATCGACGCAGAGGATCGCGCGCTGCTCGAGGCGCAAGGTGCGGTTGCTGCGGTGTGCCCCACCTCGAACGCTTTCCTGGGTAGCGGTCGCTTCGATTTCGCCCAGGCCGGCTTTGCCTGGGCTCTCGCGAGCGACGTGGGCGGAGGCTCGTCGTTTTCTCCGTTTCGCACCATGCTTGCAGCCTACGAGACTGCGCGGCTTGGCGGCGTGTACCTGCGTCCCGGGACGCTCTGGTGGCACCACACTGGCGCTGCTGCGCAGTGGCTCGGTTGGGAGCACTGCGCATCAGGCATCGCCGCCTCCGGCTGGGCCGACTTCGTGGTGCTCGACCCCTGCACAACGCCCCTGCTCGAGCGCCGCTGGCAACTTGCCGAAAGCCTGGACGAGCAACTCTTTGCCCTCATTGTCCTTGGCGACGACCGTCATGTGCGCCACACCGTTGTGGCCGGCCGGGTGCAGACGCCGACCCCCCCTTGAAGCGACATGGAACTCCATCATCACACTGGCATGGATCCTGCTCCGCAGGCACTTTCTAGATCCCCGCTTCATCCATCCGGTCAAGCCTCCAACAGGACTTCCGGTCAACCCTCAACTCAACGCATGAGGTCGAACATGTTGCAAGCGCCCTTTTCCCCCAGCCACTCCGCCTCCCGGAACTCCCTTGGGCATGCACCCGGCGCCTTCGAGGCAGGTCTCTCGCCCGGCAAGGCAATCCTCCGGAGCATGGGAGGCTCCGGTCGGCGAAAGTGCCTCGCCGGCCTGGGCCGGATCTTCGCGCGCGGGGCCCTCGCACTGGCGGTGGTCGGAAGCGTGGTTGTGGCGGGCCAGCCAACGGTGGCGCACGCGCAGGAAACCAAGGTACGTTTCCAGTTGGACTGGCGCTTCGAGGGACCCTCGGCACTCTTTCTGCTGCCCGCCGCCAAGGGCTACTTCAAGGAGGCCAGACTCGACGTCACGATCGATGCCGGTAACGGTTCCGGCGGTACCGTCACGCGGGTTGCCTCGGGCACCTACGACATGGGATTTGCCGACATGGCTGCGCTCATGGAGTTTCACGCCAACAATCCCGAGGCGCCCAACAAGCCGGTTGCGGTGATGATGGTCTACAACAACACGCCTGCGGCGGTGATGGCCCTGAAGAAGTCCGGGATCACCAGCCCGAAGGACCTGAGTGGCAAGAAACTCGGTGCCCCGGTGTTTGACGCAGGGCGGCGCGCCTTTCCGGTCTTCCAGCAGGCCAACGCGATCACCAACGTGAACTGGACTGCGATGGATCCGCCGTTGCGCGAAACGATGCTTGCGCGCGGCGACATCGATGCGATCACCGGGTTCTCGTTTACTTCGCTCCTCAACCTCGAGGCGCGCGGCGTGAAGCCCGAGGAAATCGTGACGTTCCCCTACGCTGAGCACGGCGTGAAGTTCTACGGCAATGCGATCATCGTGTCCGACAAGTTCCTCAAGGAGAACCCCGTCGCGGTCCGCGCCTTCCTCGTTGCCTTTGCCAGGGGTGCGCGTGAGGCGATGGCCGATCCGGTGGCCGCCATCGAGTTTGTGAAGGCGCGCGACGGAATCATCAACACCGCACTCGAAGTGCGCCGACTCAAGCTTGCAATCGACTCGGTGATCAACAGCCCGGATGCGCGCGCAGAAGGTTTCGGCCAGGTGAAGACCCCGCGCCTTGGCACGATGGCCAACCAGGTGTCGGATGCCTTCACCACGAAAACCCGGGTGAGCGCTGCAGCAGTCTGGGACGACAAGTATCTGCCGGATGCCAAGGTTCTCGACATCCTCCCCAGGAAGTAAGCGCTCCAGTGGGCCAGCCTTTCATCCGCTTCAACGACGTCTGGCTGGCCTACAGTCCCGCTCTCGAAGCGCAGGGGCACTATGCGGTCGAAGGGATTCACCTCGAGGTCGACCAGGGGGAGTTCATCGCGATCGTGGGACCTTCCGGCTGTGGGAAGTCCACTTTCATGAAACTTGCCACCGGGCTCAAGCCGCCCTCGCGTGGCCGGATCGAGGTGGACGGAACAGCGGTGAACGGCCCGCTGAAAATCAGCGGAATGGCCTTCCAGGCGCCCTCCCTGCTTCCCTGGCGCAAGACCCTCCAGAATGTGCTTCTTCCGCTCGAGATCGTGGAACCCCACCGCAGTCGCTACCGGAGCATGCGCGCAGAGTACGAGGTGAGGGCACTCGCCTTGCTCGATGCGGTGGGCCTCAAGGCCTACGCATCGAAGTATCCGTGGCAGCTTTCGGGCGGAATGCAGCAGCGGGTAAGCATCTGCAGGGCGCTGATCCATCAGCCGAAGATGCTCCTTCTCGACGAGCCCTTCGGTGCGCTCGATGCCTTCACCCGCGAGGATCTCTGGTGTGTACTGCGCGACCTGTGGAGTACCCAGCGCTTCAACGTGATCCTCGTCACGCACGACCTGCGCGAATCGGTGTTCCTTGCCGACACGGTGTATGTGATGAGCGCAAGCCCGGGGCGCTTCGTGGCCCGGCGAAGCATTGATCTGCCGCGACCGCGCGACCTCGAGGTTACCTATACCCAGGAGTTCTCCCACATCGTGCACGAACTCCGCAACCATATCGGCGCGCTTCGTACGCAGGCCGATGCCACGGATGCGCACTGAGTGGCAGGCTGGCCGATCCACCCTTCCCCGCAGGGCACGCACCATGAACCGAAAGCTTGAACGGGCCTCGCCCTGGCTACTTCTCATCGCGCTGGTGCTTGCCTGGCAGATCATCTGCTCCGGCTTTCAGGTGTCGGAATTCATCTTTCCCAGCCCGCTGCGGATTCTTGAGCAGTTTGCCGAGCACAAGGCCACGATTGCAGCGCACGCCTGGCGGACTTTCTGGGTCACGATGGCCGGCTTTGGTCTTGCGATCCTGGTGGGGGTGCTGCTCGGCTTTGCCATCGGGAGTTCGCGTCTTGCGTATTCGGCAATCTACCCCCTGATGACCGCCTTCAACGCACTCCCCAAGGCGGCCTTCGTGCCGATCCTTGTGGTGTGGTTTGGCATTGGCGTGGGGCCTGCAGTGCTCACAGCCTTTCTCATTTCCTTTTTTCCGATCATGGTCAACATCGCAACAGGGCTTGCAACCCTCGAACCCGAACTCGAGGATGTGTTGCGGGTACTCGGAGCGCGTCGCTGGGACGTGCTGATCAAGGTGGGGCTGCCCCGATCGATGCCTTACTTCTATGCCTCACTCAAGGTGGCAATCACGCTTGCCTTCGTGGGCACGACCGTCTCGGAGATGACCGCCGCCAACGAGGGGATCGGCTACCTCCTGATCAGCGCGGGTTCGGCCATGCAGATGGGGCTTGCCTTCTCGGGACTGGTGGTGGTTGGCGCAATGGCGATGCTGATGTACGAACTGTTCAGCGCTCTCGAGAAGAACACCACCGCGTGGGCGCATCGGGGAAGTCAGCACTGAGATCCGGGATCGCACCCGCGACAGCATCATGGATCGCACCCGCGACAGCATCATGGATCACACAGATAAAGGGCGCTGTCGCGCAGCGCAAAGGCCCACCATAAAACCTCAACGCGAGATCCTCGATCCATGGAGCGCATGACCAAGCAGAGGGCGGCGATCCGCGAGGCGATCGCGCGCTCGCGTCGGCCTTTGCTCCCCCTGGAAATCCTCGATCAGGCCAAGGAAGCGGTGCCGGCATTGAGCCTTGGCACGGTGTACCGCAACCTCAAGGCGATGGTGGAGGAGAAGGAACTTCAGCCGGTGTTTCTGCCGGGAGACAGTCCCCGCTACGAACTCGGCGGCCACCGTCACCACCACCATTTCCAGTGCAGGGCCTGCAACCGGGTTTTCGACATTCACGCCTGCCCCGGCGAATTCTCCGAACTTGCGCCGCAAGGCTTCACCGTGGAAGACCATGAGCTCACGCTCTATGGCCGCTGTTCGGACTGCGGGACTTAGCCCGCAACCGGCCGCTCAGGGTCGGGGCGCAGGCCCGCGTGGCGAATCGCCTCGATGGCGCAGTGTTCGTCCCGGTCGGAGGTGTCGCCGCTGATGCCCACTGCGCCGATCGCTCCGCCCTCGCGATCGAGGATCAGCACACCCCCGGCCACAGGCACGAAGCGACCCTGCGAAGCCACCGATGCCGCAGTCTGAAACGCCGGGCGGCTCGCGGTGCGCTCGCCGATCTGGCGCGACGACATCCCCATCCCAAGCGCGCCCCAGGCCTTTCCGAGGGCGATGTCGTAACGCAGGGCACCGCAGCCGTCCTCGCGCTGGAACGACACGAGCTGCGCACCCGCATCCAACACCGCCACAGCAAGCGGGTGCAGGCCGAGTTCGCGACGCAACCGCAACGCCTCCACGCTGATCGCCAGCGCGGCCTCGAGCGAAAGTGTGGACCGAATCGGCACGAGGCGGTCAACCATGATGTGAACTCTCCGCAATGCAACAGGAAAAGGCGTGCGGTCGTTCAAAGCCTGTGCCGCATCCGGAACTTCAGCCGCACGGATTCTAGCGCCTGCCCGCCTGTGCCTCTTGGCGCTTCGTGCATACTTGCTGCGTATTGATGCACCAGGACAGTCCCCGCGCCAGCTTCCGCCGCCTCCGCAGACCATGTTGATTTCCTCGCACGACTTGTGGCTGCTCGGAGAGGGCACCCACGCGAGGCCCTACGAAGTCTTTGGTGCGCACCCGCAAACCGAGTCCGCCGTGGCGGGGACACGGTTTGCGCTTTGGGCCCCAAACGCCCAACAGGTCTGGGTGCTGGGCGACTTCAACGACTGGAAACCCGAAGCCCATCCGATGGCGCTCCAGGGAGCCTCCGGGATCTGGGCAGTCTTCGTTCCCGGTGCTGTCCGCGGACAGCACTACCAGTTCCGGGTCTGGCAGAGCCAAGGCGCCATCGTGATGAAGTCGGACCCCTACGCCTTTCGCACCGAGTTGCGCCCGAAGCAGGCCAGTGTGATCGAGGGGCTCCAGATCCCTCGACCACTCGCCGAGCCGGGAGTGCCGCAAGGCTTTCACGCACCGATCAGCATCTACGAGGTGCACTGCGCCTCCTGGCGCAAGGCCGAAGGCTGGCGCTGGCTCAGCTACGGCGAGCTTGCCGAGTCGCTTGTTCCCTATGCGGTCGAGATGGGTTTTACGCATCTCGAACTGCTGCCGGTGATGGAACACCCCTTCGACGGATCCTGGGGCTACCAGCCGGTGGGGCTCTATGCGCCCACCGCGAGGCACGGCACCCCGGGGCAGTTTCGAGCTTTTGTGGACTGCGCCCATCAGCACGGACTGGGCGTGATTCTCGACTGGACCCCGGCACACTTTCCAGCAGACCTCTACGGGCTTTCGCGCTTTGACGGCACCGCGCTCTACGAGCACGAGGATCCCCGGGAGGGCTATCACCCCGACTGGCACTCGCTGATCTTCAACCTGGGCCGACCCGAAGTACGCAACTATCTGCTCGGCAATGCTCTCTTCTGGATCGAACAGTATGGGATCGACGGGGTGCGGGTGGATGCGGTGGCCTCCATGCTCTACCGCGACTACAGCCGGCCCGATGGACAGTGGATCGCCAACCGTTTCGGCGGGCGGGAAAACCTCGAGTCGATCGCCTTCCTGCGCAAACTCAGCCGGCGACTCGGTGAGGAGGCACCTCAGGCCATCACGATCGCCGAAGAGTCCACCTCGTTTCCGCTGGTGAGCCGTCCACCCTCCGACGACCTCGAGGAGGGTGGGCTCGGCTTCCACTACAAGTGGAACCTCGGCTGGATGCACGACATCCTGAGGTACCTCGCCCGGGATCCGCTTTACCGCAAGTTTCACCAGCGCGACCTCACCTTTGGCCTGCTCTATGCGTTCGAGGAAAACTTCGTGCTCGCGCTCTCGCACGACGAGGTTGTGCACGGAAAAGGCTCGCTGCTCGGCAAGATGCCCGGCGAGCGCTGGCTGCGGTTTGCCAATCTGCGCGCGCTCTTCGGGCTGATGTGGGCCTACCCGGGCAAGAAGCTGCTTTTCATGGGTAGCGAGTGGGCAAGCGACTGCGAATGGAATCACGACAGCTTCCTGCCCTGGCATCTGCTCGCGCAGGGCGAGCACCTCGGCATCCAGCATCTGGTGAAGGACCTCAACGCCGTCTACCGCGCGCAGGCCCCGCTCCACCAACTCGACCACGAGGCGGCAGGCTTCGAGTGGGTCGCGCACGACGATCATCGGCAGTCCGTGATTGCCTTTCTCCGCCGCGACCTGAGCGGAGATGCGGTTCTCGTGGTGTGCCACTTCACCCCGGTCCCGCGGCCGGCCTACCGGATCGGCGTTTCAGCGGAGCAACGCTGGGAGGTGATCCTCAACACCGACGATCCGCGCTACGGGGGTGGCGCAAGCATCCCTGAGGCCTGGGTCGCCCAGGCGGTTGCCGAGCCCTGGCACGGCAAGCCCTTCAGCCTTGCGATCGATCTGCCACCGCTCGCTGTGCTCTGGCTTCGTCCCTGCGCTGCCTGAGCTGCGATGCGTACCGGTGCATGGCAGGACGCAAACGGCACCCATCTCGGGGTCTTGTCGCGGCAGGCCCAAAGTCTGCAGGCCTGCCTGATCGAGCCGGATACGCGTCGGATACTCCACGAGGTCGCGCTTCGGCGCGACGGTGACTACTGGAGTGCGAGCGGGCTCGACTGGCCCGCTGGTTCGGCCTACGGCTTCAGGCTCGGCGTTGCCCACCACGGCGCACTCGCGCCTTGCCTGCTCGACCCGATGGCGCGCTGGGTGAACCTGGATCGGCCCGACCGGCCACTTGCGGTGCTCGTGGAGGAGCTTCCCCCGGCGCGTCGAGGGATCCACGATCGGCCGGCTGCGGAACGCGCCGACCCGGGGGCAACGATGCGGCTGCTCTACGAGCTCCATCCGCGGGGGTTCAGCCAACTGCAGACACGGATCCCCGAGGCCTTGAGGGGGTCGATCGAGGCGCTCGCCCACCCCTGGAGCCTTGAATACTTCCTGAAACTGGGCGTGACCACGCTATGCCTGATGCCGATCAGCGCGCATGTGAGCGAGCCCAGGCTTCTTCGGCTTGGGCTCTCGAACTATTGGGGCTACAACGTGCTCGCGTGGAGCGCACCGCATCCGGGCTACCTTGCAGCGGGCCGCGAGGGGGCGCTGGGGGCCCGAGGGAACCCGTCGGGAGGGCGCTGGAAAGCGGCGCGACTAGCCTTGCGCGAAACGATCGCCGCGCTGCACGCAGCCGGCCTCGAAGTGGTCCTCGACGTGGTCTACAACCACAGCGCAGAACTCGACGCGGCAGGCCCCACCTACCATCTGCGCGCACTCGATGCTGCACTGCACTACCGCCACGATGCACGCGGTGGCTTGCAGAACTGGAGCGGATGCGGCAACACGCTCAACTTCGCCGAGCCCGGCGTGTGCGCATGGGTACTGCAGAGCCTGCGCCACTGGGTCCTCGACTACGGGGTCGACGGCTTTCGCTTCGATCTTGCCACCACCGCCTCGCGCAATCGCGCCGACGGTGGCATGGATCCGCTCGCGGCTTCGTACTTCTGGAGTTGCCTCGCCGCAGACCCGGTGCTGGCGCAGAGTCTCGTGATCGCAGAACCCTGGGATCTTGGCCCGCAGGGCTACCGGCTGGGAGGATTTCCCGCGCAGGTCCTCGAATGGAACGACCGCTACCGCGACGAGGTGCGCGGCTTCTGGATCCGCGAAGACGCTCCGCTGGGCCGACTCGCAGACCGGCTGGCGGGGTCATCGGCGATCTTCGCGGGCGGCAAGAACTCCGCGTTGGCCAGCGTGAACTACCTGGCGAGTCACGACGGCTTCACCGTGCACGACGCACTGAGTTACGCGCGCAAGCACAACGCGGCCAACGGCGAAGACAATCGCGATGGGCACGACGATCCCTGCGTGCACAACCACGGCCATGAAGGCCTGGATGCGCCGCCCGAAGTTGTGCGGCTGCGGCGCAGCAAGCATCGGGCGCTCCTCGCCTGCCTCTTTGCATCGCTGGGTACGCCGATGCTGCAGGCCGGTGACGAATGGGGCCGGTCGCAACGGGGCAACAACAACGCCTACTGCCAGGACAACGACCTCAGCTGGCTTCGCTGGGATGAATGCGACGAAGCGCTCCTTGCGTTTGCACGTACCCTGATGCGGGCGCGCAAGCGCTTGCAGGCGCATCTCGCCGCGCACTGGTGGCGCGAACCCGCCGAAGACGCGCTGTGCCCCGCGCAGCACCGCTCGAGTGAGGCACGCTGGCTGCACCCCGCAGGGCGGCCGCTGCGTTCAGGAGACTGGGAAGACCCCTCGCTTCGCGCCCTCACGCTCCATCTGTGCC
>VGHO01000023.1 GCA_016868175.1 Betaproteobacteria bacterium | reverse complement strand
TGCCGCCCGGAGCGCGCTTTGGAGGACGTCGCGGCCGGTGAGGGCATGCGCCTGGAGGTGCTGTAACCGACGGAAACCGCATCGATTACGCATCGATTACGCATTGATTACGCATTGATTACGCATCGATTACGCGTCGATTGCGCATCGACTGCGCATCGCCCAGGCTCAGCGCCTGAAGCGTTCCAGCAGGATCGCGGGCGCCAGCTTCTCGTTGTACATGCCCTGCCTCCGGGTGAGTTCCACCTGTCCTTCGGCGAGTCCGCGGTCGCCCACGGTGATACGCCAGGGCACGCCGATCAATTCCCAATCGGCAAACATCACGCCGGGTCGCAGATCGCGGTCGTCGAGGATCACATCGAACCCGGCCGCATCCAGTGCAGCGTGGATTCGGAGGCACATCGCGCGCACTGCCGCCGACTTGCCCCATCCAAGCCCCACCACCACCACCGCAAACGGCGCAATCGCCTCGGGCCAGACGATGCCCCGTTCGTCGTGATTCTGTTCGATGGCAGCGCCCAGCAGCCGTGTGATGCCGATGCCATAGCAGCCCATCTCGATCGGCTTGCGACTCCCATCCTCGTCGACAAAGGTGCACTGCATTGGGGCCGAGTAACGCGTGCCCAGGTAAAACACATGTCCAACCTCGATCCCGCGACAGATCGCGACGACCCCCTTGCCGTCGGGCGAAGGATCCCCCTCGCAGATGTTGCGCAGGTCGGCCACCATCGGCTCCGGCAGATCGCGACCCCAGTTCACGCCGGCAAGATGGAAGTTCGCCCGGTTTGCACCGCAGACGAAATCCGCCATGTTGGCTACGGTCGTGTCGGCAACCAGTCGGACCGCAGGGCTCATCCCCACCGGACCCAGGTAGCCCGGCTCGCAGCCGAAGTGTTCCTCGATCTCGGCCTCGGTGGCAAAGCGCAGCCCAGTCATCCCGGGGAGTTTTGCCGCCTTGACCTCGTTGAGTTCGTGATCGCCACGCAGCAGCACCAGCCAGATCGAAGCACTCCCGGCGGCAGGCGCATCCGCACCGCCGGACTGAAAGGCGTGGTGCCCGGGGCCAGCAGACAAGGGATTTTCGGTACCGTCAGAGACTGGGGAATCGGGGGATCCGACGCCTGCAGGGCGTGCGGCGCCCGATACAGACGGCAGGCCCGCAAGCACGAGAGACTTGACCGTTCTTTGCAGCGCGATCCCCAGGAAAGCAGCCACGTCCTCGCAGCGGGCCTTGCCGGGCGTGGCCAGCTCGCGCATCGGCTCGGCGGGATCGGCGCGCACCGCAATCAGCCCTGGCGCTGGCGCAAGCTCGATATTGGCTGCGAACTCCGAATCCGGGCAGTAGGCGATCCGATCCTCGCCGGTCTCCGCAATCACCTGAAACTCGTGGCTCGCCGAGCCGCCGATTGCGCCGGTGTCGGCAGCAACCGCGCGAAACCCGAGGCCCATGCGGGTGAAGATGCGCTGATAGGCCTCGAACATGCTCTGGTAGGAGCGAAGTGCGGCATCGCGATCCCGGTCGAAGGAATAGGCATCCTTCATCGTGAATTCGCGACCTCGCATCACGCCGAAACGCGGCCTGCGTTCGTCCCTGAACTTGGTTTGTATGTGGTAGAAATTCTTCGGAAGGTCGCGGTAGCTGCGCAACTCGTTGCGCGCGATGTCGGTGATCACTTCCTCCGAGGTGGGCTGCACGATGAAATCCCGTCCGTGCCGATCCTTCAAGCGAAGCAACTCGGGTCCGTACTTCTGCCAGCGCTCCGATTCCATCCAGAGTTCAGCCGGTTGAACCACCGGCATGAGTAACTCGATCGCCCCGGCTGAGTTCATCTCCTCGCGAACGATCGCTTCGATGCGCCGGATGCTTCGCAGTCCGAGCGGCATGTAGGTGTAGATACCGCCGGCAAGCCTGCGGATCATTCCAGCGCGTGACATCAGCCGATGGCTGATGACCTCGGTGTCGGCGGGCGCCTCGCGCAGCGTGGAGATGTGAAAGGAAGACGCTTTCATGCTGCGGAGGCTCTCATGTTGGTGATGGCATTGCGGCTCGCGGGCCGGGAAACCTCCGGGCCGGGGTGGGTTGCTCGCTGCGTTGCGCAAGGATACATCCCGCCTGCGCGAGCGCTTTCCCAAACGCGCTGCGCGCGCCACGGGGCTGGTGGGCTGGAAGTGGGGGCGGGGGGCGGGGGCTGGGAGTGGGGGCGGGGGGCTGGGAGCGAGGTCAGGAGGCCGGATAGCCGCTTGACCCTGTCGGCCTATGCGGATGCAGGGTCGGCCAGTACAATCGTGTTCATTGTTTCATCGGCAGGAACTGTCGATATGCTGGACAAAGAAGGTTATCGACCCAACGTCGGGATCATTCTGCTCAACCGGCGCAACGAGGTCTTCTGGGGCAAGCGCATTCGTGAGCACGCCTGGCAGTTTCCTCAGGGCGGAATCAAGCGCGGCGAGTCACCCGAGCAGGCCATGTTCCGCGAGCTCGAAGAGGAAGTGGGCCTGCTTCCCGAACATGTGCGCATCCTCGGCCGCACCCGCGACTGGTTGCGCTATGAAGTTCCGGATCACTGGATCCGGCGAGAGTGGCGGGGTCACTACCGGGGCCAGAAGCAGATCTGGTATCTCTTGCGCCTCGTTGGGCGTGACAGCGACATTTGCCTGCGCGCCTCCGACCATCCCGAGTTCGATGCCTGGCGCTGGCATCACTACTGGATTCCGCTCGAATCGGTGATCGAGTTCAAGCGCGACGTCTATCGCCTTGCGCTCACCGAACTGGCACGCCACCTGCGCGCTCGGCGCCAGGACCGGAGTCGAACCCGCAACCCCGCGCCAGACGGCGACCTCCGGGCAATCGACGGCCCGACAGCGCAGGTCAGTCCGGCAGCGTCGGCCCCTGGCTGACAAGGCTGCGCAACACGACCTACCCGCGCGTCCGTCAGACCGGGGTGAGCAGGGGCCGACCCGCCATGTAGGCGGCCACATTGTCGAGCGTCAGGCGCCCCATCGCAGCCCGGGTGGTATGCGAGCCGCTTGCCATGTGCGGCGTGAGTACAACCCGTGGACAAGCAACAAGGGGCGCGGGCACCCGGGGCTCGTCGTCAAACACATCGAGTCCGGCGCATCCGAGGCTGCCGTCGTTGAGAAGTTCCACCAGCGCATTCTGATCCACCACCGAGCCCCGGCTCACATTGATCAGGCAGCCCTGGGGGCCGAGCGCTTTCATCACCTCCCGCGACACCAGGCCCGCAGTCTGCGCGCCTCCGCGACACGCTGCGATCAGCACATCGCAGGCCTGCGCCAACGCCAGCGGCGAGTCGAAGTAGGCGAATCCGAGCCCCGGCTTGGGAGCTGGTCCGTGGTAGGCAACGGGCACCCCGAAAGCGCTGCAGCGTCGTGCGATCGCCTGGCCAATCCGCCCCATGCCCACGATACCCACCCTCCGATCGCGGAGCGACCCGGTCAGCGGAAAGGCTGCCTCGAGCCAGTGGCCCTCGCGTACATGGCGGTCGGCCTGTGGCACCTGCCTGAGCGTTGAAAGGAGCAGCGCGAGGGCAAAGTCGGCCACTTCCTCCGTAAGCACTTCCGGAGTGTTGGTCACCTGGATGCCGTGGGCACGCGCGTAGTCCAGATCCACGCCGTCCACCCCCACCCCGAAGCACGCCACCAGACGAAGCGCCGGAAGGCGTTCCATCAGCGCAGCACGGATGCCCGAACTCCCCGACGTGACCGCCACCTCGCAATGCACCACCTCGCGCAGAAATGCCTCCTTGTCGCTCGCCGCAAACCACGCGTGGGTCTGGTAGGTGGACCTGAGCAGGGCGTCGGTGGGGGGATGGACCGGCACCACCAGCACCACCTGTCTTGCGCTCGAAGGTTCGGAGGCGCTCGTCCGCGCTGGCCCGGCTGCGGGGCCTGAACCAGCCTCCCTTGCTTGCCTCATAAGTGCACTCCCAATTCCCGCGCGCAACCGCTCAGGGCGGGCATGATGTCTGGATGCAGCGCGAGCCCATGCTCAAGCTGGTGGCGTTTGCGCGCAAGCCCGCGTTCGCCAGGGAGCCGCACAGCCTGCCCGGGTACCCTGGCAGGGCTTTCGCGACAGGCTTGCGCGAGCGCGTTCATCTGCCTGGCAAAGGCCTCGGCGCCGGCAAAGGCCTCGGGGTCGACGACCTGCACATGCACGGTTGCGCCCCATCCCTCGCCAGGGTCTGCGCGGCCGTGCCCCCCGAGCCCTGCGGTATAGGCCTCAACCATCAGGCCCAGCGCGTAGCCCTTGTGACCGGCGTCAAGCCCACCAAGCGGCAGGATCGTGCCCGGCGGATCCGCCTGCAGCACCCGCGGATCGCGGCACGGCTCTCCAGCGGCGTCGAGCCACCAGCTTTGGGCTCCCTCGGGCTGCGCCGCACGCGCAAGGCGCGCAGTCATGCCGTTGGTGGTGACCGAGGCGGAAATGTCGATCATGACCGGATCCGGCTCGCCTGGCCAGGCCCATGCCATCGGGTTGGGGGTGATCACTGCGCCGCGCCCGCCAAAGGGAGCCACGCTCGCGGCGTTGGGATCGGAACAGGCAAGGTGCACCAGCAGGCCGCGTCGCGCGAAGGGCTCGAGATACGCCGCAAGGGCCGCGATGTGATGCGAGCGCCGGATCACCACCTGCGCGGCGCCGCAGACCACTGCCCGCTCTGCAGCCCAGGCGATCGCTCGACTCACCACCCAGGGGCCGGCAAGCCGCTGCGCATCCCAAAGCGCCACCGCCGTTTTTTCGCGCAGGCGCTGTTCCTCCCCCGACCCGCGCATACGGCCGTTCTGCAACTCGGCAAGATAGGCCGGCAGCAGGGCCAGGCCGTGGGTGTCGTGGCCAAGCAGATCGCCCTCCACCAGAATCCGTGCCACGCACTGCGCAACCTCTGCGTCGGCGCCTGCCGCTCGCAGCAGGCGTACGGCCAGATCACGCGCAGCGTCGACCTGCACCGGCTTGCTCAGGCCGCAAACGGCCGGTACTCCAGCACTTTCTGGCTTGCCTCCCCAAGCCCGGCGATCCCCATCGTCATCACATCGCCGGGTTTGAGGTAGCGCGGAGGCTTGCAGCCGTGACCCACGCCCGGTGGTGTACCCGTCACGATCAGGTCCCCGGGAAAGAGAGACATGAATTCGCTCACGTACGACACGATCGTGGCGCAGTCAAAGATCATCGTCCGGGTGTTGCCCGACTGCATCCGCTGACCGTTGACCGCCAGCCACATGTCAAGCGCCTGGGGATCGGCAATCTCGTCGCGCGTCACAAGCCAGGGCCCGACCGGCCCGAAAGTGTCGCAACCCTTGCCCTTATCCCAGGTGGGCCCGCGCTCCATCTGGAACGCGCGCTCCGACACATCGTTGGCCATGACGTAGCCGGCAACATGCTCGAGCGCGTGCTCTCGGCTCACGTTCGTGGCGCGCGTACCGATCACAAGGCCGAGTTCAATCTCCCAATCGCTCTTCACCGAACCCTTGGGAAGCATCACATCGTCGTTGGCGCCCTGCATGCAAGTGAGCGTCTTGTGGAAGATGATCGGCTCCGAGGGAATCGGGTTGCCGGTCTCGGCGGCATGGTCCGAGTAGTTGAGCCCGATCGCCACGAATTTCGTGGAGCCGCTGAAGGGCACGCCAAACCGCGGTTGCCCGCTCACCAAGGGTAGCTCCGCGGTCCTGAGCCGGGCGATCTGCGCCAGTCCCTTGGGCGAAAGCTGCTCCGGACCGAGTTCGGTGATCACCTCCGAGAGGTCGCGCAGCTTTCCCTCCGCATCCACGAGTCCCGGTTTTTCCCTGCCTGGACTGCCGTAACGCACGAGCTTCATCCCATCTCCTTCCTGTGAACGTCCGTATCCATGCAGCCCCGCGGCCGCGTCGCTTGCCCTGCCAGAATCCCTCACCTCTCAGATCGTCATTCCGCCGTCGATCTGGAAGACCTGCCCGGTGGCAAACCGGCTCTCGTCGCTTGCCAGATACACCAGGATCGGAACGATGTCGTCGGTTTGCGCAAGTCGCCCCATCGGCTGGCGCGCTGTGAACATCCTTCGGGCCTCCTCGATATCGCCAAGCGCGTGCATGCGTTCGAGCAGCGACGGGGTTTCCACCGTCCCGGGCGCCACAGCGTTGCAGCGAATGCCTCGCGTGACGAAATCTGCAGCGATCGACTTGCTCAGTCCCACCACCGCAGCCTTCGTGGTGCCGTAGATGAATCGATTGGGCAAACCCTTCACCGATCCGCACACCGAGGCCATGTTGATGATCGAACCGCCTCCGCGGGCAAGCATCGAGGGGAGCACCGCTTGAATCATCCGGAACATCGAACGCACGTTGATCGCAAAGCTGCGATCCCACTCGTCTTCGGAGCACTCGAAGATCGTGCCCTGATGGACGTAGCCTGCGCAATTGAACAGCACATCGACGGCTCCCACCTCGGCACACAGGGCAGCGATGGCGCACGCATCGGTCACATCGAGCCTGAAGGTCTCAAGCTGCCCTTGCGGCGCCTCGGTGCGCAGGCTGTCAAGGAGGTCCTCGCGCAGGTCGGTGGCCACCACGCTTGCGCCCTCGCGCAGCATCGCCAGCGCAGCAGCGCGCCCCATGCCCTGCGCTGCCGCAGTGATCAGCACCTTCTTGCCGGCCAGTCTTCGTGGATCCATGGGAGCGTTCCCGGAAGTTTTCCTGCCGCGACTTTACACTGCGCACTTGCCTCACACGGGCTGACGCCCGAAGGCGTCCCCTCGATCCGATCCGCTTTTTGCAGGGAACCAATGCCATGGAACACCCAACCCAGACGGTCACGATGCTGCGCAAGGCGATCCTTCGCCTGCATCCGCAAGACGACGTGGTGATTGCCATTCGCCCCCTTGCCGCGCAGAGCGAAATCCACGACGGTGAACGGCCGATCCGCCTCCTTCAGTCGATTGCCCCGGGCCACAAGATCGCCACCCGTGCCATCGCAGCGGCCGAACCGGTGCGGCGCTACAACCAGATCATCGGCTTTGCCCGCGAGGCGATCGCGGCGGGCGCGCATGTACACACCCACAATCTGGCTTTCGAGATGTTTGCGCGGGACTATGCCGTCGGCGTCGACTGCCGCCCCACCGCGAAGGCAACACCGGCAAGCTTCATGGGCTATGTCCGCGAGGACGGGCGGGTGGGCACCCGCAACTACATCGGCGTGATCTCCACCGTGAACTGCTCGGCCTCGGTCTCGAAGTTCGTGGCCGCGCACTTCACGCCCGAGCGTCTGGCCGCCTACCCGCATGTGGACGGCGTCGTCCCCATCACACATGCCTCGGGATGCGGCATGGATTCCAACGGCGCCGGGATCGATCTGCTGCGCAAGACGATCGCCGGCTATGCCAGACACCCCAACTTCGCGGGCGTGGTGGTGATCGGTCTGGGCTGCGAGGCCAACCAGATGGATGCGCTCTTCCTCTCGCAGTCGCTCGAGGAAAATCCGCTCCTGCAGGCTCTGGTGATCCAGACCTCCGGCGGCACCCGCAAGACCACCGAGGCCGCCATCGCCGCGGTCGAGCGCATGCTGGCGCCCGCCAATGCGCTGCGACGAGAGCCAGTGAGCGCAGCACACATCACCGTGGGACTCCAGTGCGGCGGGTCTGATGGTTACTCCGGGATCACTGCAAACCCTGCGCTTGGTGCCGCGTGCGATCTGCTGGTTGCGCAGGGGGGCACCGTGATCCTTTCCGAAACGCCCGAGATCTACGGCGCAGAACACCTTCTCACCCGCCGGGCGGTGTCGCGCGAAGTGGCCAACAAGCTGATCGACCGAATCCGGTGGTGGGAGACCTACACCGAGCGCAACGATGGTTCGATGGACAACAACCCCTCTCCCGGAAACAAGGCCGGCGGGCTCACGACGATCCTGGAAAAGAGCCTTGGCGCAGTGGCCAAGGCAGGGTCCACCAACCTCGTCGAGGTCTATCACTACGCCGATACGGTCCAGGCCCATGGTTTCGTCTTCATGGATACCCCTGGCTACGATCCCGTCTCGGCCACTGGACAGGTCGCAGGAGGAGCCAACCTCATCTGCTTCACCACGGGACGGGGCTCGGTCTACGGATGCAAGCCCGCGCCCTCGATCAAGCTTGCCACCAACACCGCGCTCTATCACCGCATGGTGGAGGACATGGACATCAACTGCGGCGACATCGTCGACGGCGAGACCCCGGTTGCCGCAAAGGGCCGCGAGATCTTCGAGTGCATCCTGCGGGTTGCAGGCGGCGAAAAGAGCAAGAGCGAGGTACTTGGCATCGGCAATGACGAATTCGTCCCCTGGCAACTCGGCGCGGTGATGTAGGGGTTCAGCCGCGCAGCACCAGGTTGCTGCGGTGGATGAGTTCCGGCTCCTCCACGAAGCCGAGAATCGATGCGATCTCGCCCGAGGCGCGCCCGATGATCCTGCGCGCGTCCGAGGCTGCGTAGTTGATGAGGCCACGGGCAACCTCCTGAGTATCCGCGTCGACACACGCCACCACGTCGCCACGCGCGAAGTCGCCCTGCACCATCCGTACCCCCACCGGCAGCAGACTCTTGCCGTCGCGCAGCAACGCGACCACCGCACCGGAATCGAGCACCAGGGCGCCACGCAACTGAAGCTGATCGGCAATCCACTGCTTGCGCGCGGCAAGCTTCGGGGTGTCGGCAACAAAGAGCGTACCGAGCTCCTCACCCTCAACCAGCCGCCGAAGCACCCCGGGCTCCCGACCGCTCGCCACCACGGTGTGTGCACCGCCCGAGGCTGCGCGCCGCGCAGCGAGCACCTTCGTCAACATCCCGCCCTTGCCCAGAGGGCTCCCCGCACCTCCTGCCGCCGACTCGAGCGCTGGGTCGCCGGCGCGCACCCTGTGGAGCAAGCGCGCCTGGGGGTCGATGCGAGGGTCGGCGGTGTGGAGCCCTGCCTGATCCGTGAGGATCAGCAGAACATCGGCCTCGATGAGGTTGGCCACCAGCGCGCCGAGCGTATCGTTGTCTCCCACCTTGATCTCGTCGGTTACCACGGTGTCGTTTTCATTGATCACCGGCACCACACCGAGCGCGAGCAGCGTCGTGAGCGTGGAGCGGGCGTTGAGGTACCGGGTGCGGTCGGCGAGGTCGTCATGGGTGAGCAGAATCTGCGCGGTCTGCATGCCGTGACGCCGAAACTCGCTCTCGTACACCTGCGCCAGGCCCATCTGGCCCACGGCCGCAGCAGCCTGCAACTGCTGCATGGCGTGGGGTCGGCGACTCCAGCCAAGTCGCTTCATGCCTTCGGCGACCGCACCCGAACTCACCAGCAGCACCTCGCGCCCGCGTTGGCGCAAGGCCGCAATCTCATGCGCCCAGTTGGCCACCGCGGCCACATCCAGTCCTCGCCCCTCATCGGTCACCAGGCTGGACCCTACCTTCACCACCAGCCTTTGCGCATCGCAGAGCACTTGCCGCGGGGCCGCTGGCATTTCAGGCCCCAAGTGGCTGAAAGCGCACATCCGGTTCCGGCGCCAACGGTTCCCGACCCGCTTCGATATGGTCCATCACGGCGTAGAGCAGTGCACGGATGCCCTCGCCGGTGCGTGCCGAAATTTCAAAGCACGGCGTGCCGCGTGCAAGACGCAGCCGCTTGCGCAGGCCATCGAGATGCGCTCGCGCGGTGGGGGCCTCGAGCATGTCAATCTTGTTGAGCACCACCCAGCGTGGCTTGGCGGCAAGCGCCGGGTCGTAGCGCTGCAACTCGCGCACCAGCGCGCGGGCCTGGGCCGGCGGATCGGCTCCGGGGTCAAAGGGCAGCACATCGATGATGTGGAGCAGCAGGTGGGTGCGCTGCAGATGCCGCAGGAACTGGTGCCCGAGCCCTGCACCCTCGGAGGCGCCTTCGATCAGCCCGGGAAGGTCGGCCAACACGAAACTGCGCTCGGGTCCCACCCGCACGACGCCGAGTTGCGGGTGCAGTGTCGTAAACGGGTAATCCGCGATCCGCGGTCGTGCGTTGGAGAGGGCGGCAATCAGCGTGGACTTGCCGGCGTTTGGAAGCCCGAAAAGTCCAGCGTCGGCGAGCAGCAGAAGTTCGAGTTGCAGCTTGCGCTCCTCACCCGGCCAGCCGCGGGTGGCCCTGCGGGGTGCGCGGTTGGTTGAAGTCTTGAAGTGCAGGTTGCCCTGGCCCCCATCGCCTCCCCTGGCAAGGCAGACCCGCTCTCCGGGCTGGGTGAGGTCGAAAAGCAGATCTCCGCTTTCCGCATCGCGAATACGGGTACCGACCGGCACCCGCAGCAGCACGTCATCGCCTGCTGCGCCGTACTGGTCGGAGCCTCGTCCGTTCTCCCCTTTGCGCGCGGTGAACTTGCGCGCATAACGGTAGTCGATCAGGGTGTTGATGTTGGGATCGGCCACCGCATGAACCGACCCTCCACGGCCCCCATCGCCGCCATCGGGCCCTCCGAAGGGGATGTACTTTTCGCGTCGGAACGAAACCACCCCATTGCCGCCGGCGCCGGCGAGCACCTCGATCCAGGCCTCATCAACAAACTTCATGGCGGCAAGGGATCACGCCATCGGCGCATCGATCCGCCCGGAGCAGCGCTCCCGTCAGCGGATGGCGATCAGGCCTGGAGCGGTTCGACGCTGACGGTGCGCCGGTTCAAGGGGCCCTTCACCCGGAATCGCACATGCCCATCGGCAAGCGCAAAGAGCGTGAAGTCCTTGCCCACCCCCACATTCGGACCTGGATGAAACTGGGTGCCGCGCTGGCGCACGATGATGGCTCCAGCAGAGATCTCCTGTCCACCGAAGACCTTCACCCCAAGTCGCTTGGATTCGGAATCGCGTCCGTTGCGGGTCGATCCGCCGCCTTTCTTCTGTGCCATGTCTGCCAGTTCCTTCGTGCCCGGATTGCGCGCGGCGCTCGCGGCCGCGTCGCTTGGTTGTAGATGGCTGAGCCCTCGCTCAGGTGTTGGAGGCGTGGGCTTCGCTCAGGTGCCGATCGCTGAGCCTTCGCACCGGTGGAGGTGGATTGGGATCCCTTCAGTTGGCGATTGCCTCAGACGCGGCCGCTGGCGCCGTTGGCATCTCCGCCGCTAGAGCCGATGGCATCTCCGCCGCTGGCGCCGCTGGCGTCTCCGCTGCGGTCGGCGGATGTTGGTCCCTGTGCTGGCCCGCCCGCCTCTGCAGTTCCCACAGCTTCCCCGAGTCCGATGTGGCTGATCTGGATCTGGGTGAAGTTCTGCCGGTGGCCCTGCCGTTTCTGGTAGTGCTTGCGCCTGCGCATCTTGAAAATCCGCACCTTGTCGTGGCGACCGTGTGCAAGCACCGTGGCTTGCACGCTGGCACCGGCAAGCAGCGGATCGCCTAGAGCGATCGTTTCACCGCTTCCCACGGCAAAGACCTGATCGAGCCTCACCACCGCGCCAACTTCGGCTGCGATCTGCTCAATCCTCAGTTTCTCGCCCAGAGCAACCTTGTACTGCTTGCCACCTGTCTTGATCACTGCATACATAAGTATTCCCTGCAAAATCCTTCACGCCCTGGGTGAGTACCCAGGCGACTCGACCTGTTGAGGCAATCCGAGCCAGCCAACCCAGACTCGAGGGGAGCGCAACGGGCCCCCGGCACGGAACCGCCGGACAACCCTGCGGAAGCGCTTGCGGGGTCGGGATCCCCTCCGGAACCCACCCGGCAAAGCAACGACCCAAACTCTGGTTAACCGCAGATGTTATCCGTAAAGATCATTCGGGTCAAAGCCCGGATGAGATCCTTCAGATTAGATCAAATCAGATCAGATCCCTAAGATCAGCTCTGATGAGACTGGACCGGGTCCCGGGTCGCACTTTCGCGCGCTCCCCAGGCCCATCTCCTTCGTTTGCCCTGGATCGATCCGCTGCCGTCCACGTGCTTCGATCGCAGTGGATCGCCAAAGTGCATGCGCGCACCCCGGCCCCATCCCGCTCGACGGTCGCTCCGTATAATCGCGCGGTGAACCAAGTACCCATGCCTCGGTCGGTCTTCAGCGCTACTCCACCCGCTGACCGCTTTCCCTTCATTGCCACCGACCTGCGCGGCCTCGACGACGTGATCCGGGAGCGTCTCCACTCCGAGGTGGGGCTGATCCAGACCGTCGCAGAGTACATCATCGGGGCAGGCGGCAAGCGGCTCAGGCCTACGATCCTTTGCCTGCTGAGTCGGGCGCTACGCCGTGATGCCGCGCCCGACCGGCATGCACTCCTGCTTGCGGCGGTCGTGGAGTTCATCCACACCGCCACGTTGTTGCATGACGATGTGGTCGACGAGTCAGACCTGCGCCGCGGTCGCGAAACCGCCAATGCAGCCTTCGGCAACGCCGCCTCGGTCCTCGTGGGCGATTTTCTCTATTCGCGCGCATTTCAGATGATGGTTGAACCGGGCCTGATGCGGGTGATGCAGGTGCTCGCAGACGCCACCAACACCATCGCCGAGGGCGAGGTGCTGCAACTCCTCAATGTTCGTGACCCTGACGTGGACGAGGAGCGCTACCTCAAGGTGATCCGCTACAAGACCGCCCGACTCTTTGAGGCGGCTGCCCAACTGGCTGCAATCCTCTGTCAGGTCCCGGCCAGCCTCGAACTCGCCTGTGCCGAATATGGCGGACGGCTCGGAACCGCATTTCAACTGATCGACGACGTCCTCGACTACGAGGGGACTTTCCTCGAAACGGGCAAACGCCCTGGCGACGACCTCAGGGAAGGTAAGCCCACGCTGCCTCTTATCCATGTCGTCCGGACCGGCACGCTGAGCCAGCGCAACATGGTGCGGGAGGCGCTTGGCGCAGGTGGGGTGGATCGCGAACACCCCGATTTTCCGCGCATCCTCGCTGCAGTGCGTGACAGCGGAGCGCTGGACTACACCCGATGCCAGGCGCAACGCGAAGCCGCTGCCGCTCGCGAGGCGGCCCGCCTCCTACCCGAAGGCGAGGCGCAACGGGCACTCGTTGCGCTTTGTGACTACGCCCTCGAACGACGCAACTGAATCCCGAACCACGCCAACGTGGACACTGCGGTTGATTGGGGTACTAAAGGGGCCAAAACCTTTTTATGGACCAGGGGCAGAGCTTGCATTGCAGAACGGACTCGTTTACTATCCGATGCATGAAGATCCACGCTGCTCCAATCTCTTCTCCGCTCGCCAATTCCGGGTCGCCCACGGTCAGTGCCGAGGGCGTGCGTGAAAGCGCTGGCGGCCGTAGTCCGGACTTGGCGCGCCTCACGCAGAATCCCGCTGGAGCGCAAACCTCAGCCCCGTCAAGCCAGCCCGCAGTCCGTACCGACCGGATGGCCTCGATCAGCGACGACTCCTGGATGAGCGACCCGCCAGCGCTCAACACCGGAATGCTCGAGGAGATCAAGGCCGCGATCCGCGAGGGTCGCTTCATGATCGACGACCGCGCAGTTGCGCGCGCACTTGCAGAGGACGCTCTGCGCTGAGGCCGGATTGGAGGGTTAGATCCTCCGAGTGCACCCAAACTGCCGCCGTGGCGGCGAGCAGAGGGCGGGTCTTCCGGTCCATCACGCTTTGGGTTGAAAGATTTCCACGGCTTGCGGGCCTCCTGGGCTTTGAACCCTCTGGGACGTTTGAACTTCACGGGCCAAAGCTTCACCGACCTACGGGCCTCCTGGCCTTCCTGCGGGTCTGGTCGGCCACCGGCCAGATGCACCCGACACCGGACACCGGACATCGGACACCGGACACCGGACAGTTCTCGCGGTGGCATCAGACTCCCAAGCCCCCAACTCCACGGCTTTCTGCTCTTCCAACATCACGGCTTTCTGCTCTTCCGGCGTATCTGCGGGGTTGATTTCGCAAACTGCTGACCCCAACTCCCTCTCGCAAGGCGGCCGGGGACAACCGATCCGGCCCCCACTCAAGGATGGAGTTGACCATGCAGATCGAGACACTGTCGACCGAGCTTGTGGAGAAGGCTTTTTGTTTCATTGCCAACCCCCAAAGTCAGCCTCTGCCGCGTGAATTGCAGCACTTGCAACCCGGGCACTGGCAAGCCCTGGGCCAGTTGCTGGCGGCGCTCTACGCCGAAAAGAGGGTGAGACTGCTGAATTGAGCAACGCCAAGCCTTGCCCCAGGGCTGCCGGCCGCCGCCTTCTGCAAACCCTGTCCTCCACCCGAATCACACTCCGGGTCAAGGCTCCGAACGAAACCCGCAAACCCTGGGCACCTCAGTGCCTGCTTCGGGCCAGCCAAACCACCTCGAGCAGTCGGGGATTTACGGTTTGGTCGTGAGAGTTCTAAGATCCCGGATTCACCAACAGGGAGTGGATCATGTTCAAACCTCAAGCCGTTTCCTTTGCCCGGAGCATGCGGGGTTTTCCAGTGGCGGTCACCGCAAGAATCCGCAGCGTCGCGCTGACCGGATGCCTTGCCCTCGGTTTTTCCCTGATCAGCCTCGGCGGGACGCAGGCCGCACCGATCAAGTGGGCCGCCCAAAACGATATCCTCACCCTTGATCCGCACTCGCAAAACCACGCAACGACCAACAATGTCGTCGGGCACGCCTACGAGGGACTTGTTCGCTACGACAAACAGTACAATATCGAGCCAAGTCTCGCCACAAGCTGGCAGGCCCTCAATCCGACCACCTGGCGGTTTAACCTCCGCCGGGACGTCAAGTTCCACGACGGTGCGGCGTTTACAGCCGACGATGTGGTTTTTTCCTTCGACCGCATCCGGCAGCCGCAGGGAACGATGCAGATTTATGTGGCGGGGGTGAAGGAGATTCGCAAGATCGACGACCACACGATCGACATGATTCTCGACAAGCCCAACCCCGTTCTCCTCAACAGTCTGGTGACCTTTCTCATCATGGACCGTGATTGGGCGGTCAAGAACAAGTCGGAAAAAGTCCAGGATTACAAGGCCAAGGAGGATACCTTCGCCTCGCGCAATACCAATGGCACAGGGCCCTACATCATCAAGGAGTGGGCACCCGACCAGCGGATCGTGATGACCGCAAACCGGAACTGGTGGGGCAAGCTCGACGGCAACGTCACCGAGGTGATCTACACGCCGATCAAGGCTGATGCAACCCGCGTTGCCGCGCTGCTTGCCGGCGACGTCGATCTCGTCACCGATCTTCCCACGCAGGACGTGAGCAAGCTTCGCTCCAACGCGAACCTTTTCGTGCTCGACGGTCCCGAGGTACGTACCATCTTCATCGGACTCGACCAGGGCAGCGATGAACTCAAATACGGCCAGAAGGGCGCAAACCCCTTCAAGGATGTGAGGGTGCGGCGCGCCCTTTCCATGGCGGTCGACCGTCCTGCCATTCAGCGCACCATCATGCGCAACCTGTCCTTGCCCGCCGCCATCCTTGTTGCGCCGGGTGTCAACGGCCACAGCGCTGAGCTCGACAAGGTCGGCCCCGCCAACATCGAGGGAGCGAAGAGGCTGCTCGCCGAGGCCGGTTACCCCAACGGTTTCGAATTCACCCTCGACTGTCCCAACAACCGTTATGTCAATGATGAAGAGGTTTGCCAGGCGATCGTTGGCATGTGGGCGAAGGTCGGCGTGAAAACCCGGCTCAACGCGATGCCCTTCGGACCCTTCATCGCCAAGATCCAGAATTTCGATTCGAGCGCCTACCTTCTCGGCTGGGGCGTCGCCACCTATGATGCGCTCTACTCGCTGCAATCACTTGTGCGCACCCGTACCAGCGGAGCAGACGGAAACTTCAATCTCAGCAAAGTGAGTAACGCCAAGGTTGACGCACTGGTCGAGAGCATGAAAACCGAGATGGACAAGGCTAAGCGCGACGCCTTGATCCGCGAGGCACTCACCATCACCCGCGACGACGCGCTCTACATTCCGCTGCACCATCAGATGAGGCCCTGGGCCATGAAGAAGTCGGTGAGCATCGCGCACAACTCCAACGATGCACCGAAGATGTACTACGCGACCGTGAAGTAGGCAAGCTGGATCCAACGCCCCCCGGGTGGCGGTGCGGACCTGCCGCGCCGTTGCCCACGTTCAGGATCCGCCCTTGCTGAGGACGCGTCGAGCCGCTGGTGCCGCGACCGTCCGAGTGCCGGAGGACGCCCTGCCCCGGGTGGTGCCCGGCAGGATGTCAAGCCCGGCGACCGCCACGCGTGCTGGTGGCCGGGGCGATCCGCAATCCTGATCCGCTCTGGCGGTGCGCCATGTTTGTGTTTGTTCTCCGACGCCTTCTCCAGGCCTGCATCGTGATGCTGGTGGTGGGGTTCATTGCCTTCTCACTGTTCCAGTACGTGGGAGACCCGGTGTTGTCGATGCTCGGACAGGACGCGACTGCCGAGCAACGCGAGCAGTTGCGCAGGGACCTCGGACTCAACGACCCCTTCCATGTGCAGTTCATGCATTTCGTGGGCAACGCGATGCAGGGCGAGTTCGGGGTGTCGTACCGTCAAGGGCGCAAGGTGTCGGAACTGCTGGCCGAGCGGTTTCCGGCCACGCTCGAACTCGCCGTCTGCGCCGGAGTGCTTGCGCTCGGAACCGGGATTCCGATGGGCGTCTACACTGCCCTGAGACGAAACAGTCTTCTCAGCCAGATCTTCATGGGAGTCTCGCTTCTCGGGGTGTCGCTGCCGGTGTTTCTCCTGGGGATCTTCCTGATTCTCCTGTTTGCTGTGCTGCTCGGCTGGCTTCCTTCCTACGGTCGCGGCGATGTCCTCCGCTGGCAGGGCCTGAGCCTCGGACTGCTGACGGCCGACGGGCTGCGTCACCTGATCCTGCCCTCGATCACGCTTGCGATCTTCCAGATCGCGCTGATCATGCGCATGGTTCGCGCCGAAATGCTCGAAGTGCAGCGCACCGACTACATCAAGTTCGCCCGTGCCCGGGGACTTCGCGAAAAGATGGTCAACTTCACCTACGCGCTCAAGAACACCCTGGTCCCGGTGATCACGATCGTGGGACTTCAGCTGGGCTCGCTCATTGCCTTTGCGATCGTCACTGAAACCGTCTTTCAGTGGCCAGGGATGGGGCTGCTCTTCATCCAGTCGGTACAGACCGCCGACATTCCGATCATGGCAGCCTACCTCGTAATGATTTCGCTGGTGTTCGTGGTGATCAACCTCACGGTCGATCTGCTCTACTTCGCGGTTGATCCCCGACTGCGGGTGGAACGACCCACGGCGTCGAGGGCTTGATCGGTGGGGCCCGCATGACGCGGTGTGCGCCGGGGCGGGCCTTCACGCCATGATGCGGCAATGGTTCGACGGCCCGGTGGGCTACAGTTTCCTGCGCTCCCGGGTTGCGCAGGGAGCGCTTCTCGTGGCACTTGCGATGGCCTGCGGAGCGGTGTTCGCGCCATGGGTTGCGCCTTTCAATCCCTTCGATCTTGCCAGTCTCGACCTCAATGACTCGCTGCTGCCGCCGGCATGGGCTGCGCAGGGCAGCATGCGCTACTGGCTTGGCACCGACGATCAGGGACGTGATGTGCTCTCGACGATCCTCTACGGTTCGCGCATCTCCTTGCTGGTGGGCCTGAGTTCGGTGCTGCTCGCGATGCTGCTCGGTGTTGCCCTTGGCCTTGTATCGGGGTTCGTCGGCGGTCGGATCGATGCGGTGATCATGCGCATTGCCGATGTGCAACTGTCCTTTCCGGCCATCCTGATTGCCCTCCTCATCGACGGAGTTGCACGCGCAGTGTTCAGCCACGAGGGCCAGGGCGACACGCTGGCCATCCTGGTGCTCATCGGATCGATCAGCCTGGCCAACTGGGTCTCGTATGCGCGTACGGTCCGCGGCTCGACGCTGGTGGAGAAGAACAAGGAGTATGTGCAGGCCGCGCGGGTGATCGGGGTGCCGCGCCTCACGATCATGCTGCGGCATGTACTTCCCAACGTCACGGGACCCGTGCTCGTGATCGCAACCATCAACATTGCCACCGCGATCATCACCGAGGCCACGCTTTCCTTTCTGGGCGTGGGCGTTCCGCCCACGACGCCTTCGCTCGGTACGATGATCAACAACGGCAACAACTTCCTTTACTCGGGCGAGTGGTGGCTCGTGGTGTTTCCAGGCGCAGCGCTGGTGCTGCTGTGCATGTCGGTGAATCTGCTGGGTGACTGGCTGCGCGATGCCCTCAACCCCAAGCTCCACTGAACCGCGCAGCGCACACCCCGGGTTTTCGGTGGCGTCCGGGTATGCGCCTGCGCCGCCGCTTGCAGACCCGGGTACAGCGCTGCTCGAGGTGCGCGGCTTGCGGGTGGAGTTCCCCACGCGCCGCGGGGTGCTCACTGCACTCGACGATGTGAGCTTTTCGATCGCGCGGGGCGAAACACTCGGGGTCGTTGGCGAGTCGGGCGCCGGGAAGTCCCTGACGGGCGCTGCGATCATCGGACTGCTCGAGCCTCCGGGGCGAATCGCCGCGGGCGAAATCCTGCTCGAAGGCCGGCGCATCGACCAGTTGCCCCTGGAGGCCATGCGGCGCGTACGGGGCAAGGAAATCGCCGCGATCTTTCAGGATCCGCTCACCTCGCTCAATCCGCTCTTCAGCGTTGGCCGGCAGTTGAGCGACACCATCCAGACCCATTTGCCGCTCAGCAGCGCTCAGGCCCGGGCGCGGGCGATCGAACTGCTTGCGCGCACCGGCATCCCTGCGCCCGAGGTGCGGATCGACCATTTCCCGCACCAATTCTCGGGCGGCATGCGCCAACGGGTGGTGATCGCGCTCGCACTCGCTGCCGAACCCAAGCTGATCGTTGCCGATGAACCAACCACCGCGCTGGATGTGTCGATCCAGGCCCAAATCATCACGCTGCTGAAGTCGCTTGCACGCGCATCGGGTACCGCGATCATGCTGATCACCCACGACATGGGCGTGATTGCCGAGACTGCCGATCGGGTCGCCGTAATGTATGCCGGGCGGATCGCGGAGATCGGGCCGGTCGACGCTACGATCCACCGGCCCCGTCACCCCTACACCCAGGGACTGATGGCCTCGATCCCCTCGGTCCGGGAAACCCGGCAGCGGTTGGCACAGATCGACGGCGCAATGCCACGACTCAACGCAATACCCCCGGGCTGCGCTTTTCATCCGCGGTGCACAAGGCGTGCCCCGCAGTGCGAACGCGAGCGGCCCGAGTTGCAGCGTCTCGGAAACACCTCCGCCGCCTGTTGGCGGGCCGAGGAAGTCGGATGAACGCATCGCCCGCCAAGGGAACCAGGCTCGTCGAGGCCCGTGCGATCAGCAAGACCTTCGATGTAAGCGAGCCCTTCCTCAATCGGCTTCTTGAAGGAAAGCCCCGACTTCATCTTCGCGCGGTCGACGCAGTGAGCTTTGCAATCAGCCAGGGGGAAACCTTTGCACTGGTCGGCGAGTCGGGCTGCGGAAAGTCCACGGTTGCGCGCCTGCTGGTTGGTCTTTACGCCTGCACGGCTGGAGAGGTCTGGTTTGACGGCGCCCCGCTCGCGCCGGTCGACAGCACCGATGCCACCCCGCAGCGCCAGGTCCGTCACCGCATCCAGATGATCTTCCAGGATCCTTACGCGAGCCTCAATCCACGCTGGACGGTTGGCCGGATCATTGCCGAGCCGATCCGGGTGCATCGACTGAAACGCGAGGAAACTGCGATCGGGGCGCGGGTCGGCCACTTGCTCGATCAGGTGGGTCTGGCCGCGGCCGACGCCGAACGCTACCCGCATCAGTTCTCGGGGGGGCAACGCCAACGGATCTCGATTGCGCGCGCGCTCGCCTCCGAGCCTGATTTCCTGGTTTGCGACGAGCCCACATCGGCGCTCGACGTCTCGGTGCAGGCGCAGGTGCTCAACCTGATGAAGGACCTGCAGGCCGACCAGGGCCTCACCTATCTCTTCATTTCCCACAACCTTGCCGTGGTACGCCACGTGAGCGATCGGGTCGGCGTGATGTACCTGGGTCGCCTGGTCGAGGTTGGGTCCAAGCGCGAACTCTTCGAGACGCCGCTGCACCCCTACACCCGCATGCTGCTCGATGCGATTCCCGACCTGGAGCGTACCGGCAGGGCGCGCACGCCCGTTGCCGGTGAGGTCCCGAATCCGCTGGCGCCGCCCACCGGTTGTGCTTTTCATCCCCGCTGCCCGCTTGCCGATGCGCGCTGCAAGGCTGAGCGACCGCTGCTCGAGGCACGCGCGGGTGAGTCGCGTCAGGTGGCCTGTTTCGCAGCGCACGACGCGCGCGCAACCACCTGACCGTCCTTCATCACCCAGGCAATCGCCTCGTCCGCCTGATCGCTCAGCAGCCCGATATCCTCGAGCGGATTGCCCTTCACCAACAGAAGGTCGGCAATCGCCCCCACGCCAACAACGCCGAGTTGTCCTTCTTCCCCGAGCAGATACGCAGCATGCACGGTTGCTGCCCGGATCGCCTCGGCCGCGCCGAGGACCCCCGCGCGCAGCCGGAATTCCTCGGACTGGAAGCGATGCGACGCACCGAGCAGGTCGGATCCGAAAGCCATGCGTACGCCTGCGTCGGCGTAGATTCGAAGCGACGACAGACCCTTGCCGCGCACCGCCTCGATCTTGGCCACCGATTCCGGTGCCAGGCCGAGCGCCGCGCCTTCGCGCGCGAGCGCCTCATAGGTGATGAGCGTGGGCACTGCGATCGCACCGTGATCTGCCATCACCCTGGCTGCTTCGGCGTCGACCAGGTTACCGTGTTCGATGCTGCGAACCCCGCAACGGACCGCCCGGACGATCGCACGCGCCGTGTAGGCGTGGGCCATCACATAGGTTCCCGCGTTGGCGGCCTCTTCGACGGCGGCGCGGATTTCGTCCTCGCTGTAGCCCAGGAAATGGATGGGATCGTTGGGCGACGCCACACCGCCCGAGGCCATGATCTTGATCTGGCGTGCGCCGCGCTGAATCTCTTCGCGCACCGCCTTGCGCACTGCATCCACACCGTCAACCACCCGCGCAATCGCACCCACATTCGGCGCGCAGGCGCAAGGTTCCACGCTGTCGCCACGCTCACGCATGTCGCCGTGCCCGCCGGTCTGCGAGAGCGCGCGGCCTGAAGGATAGATACGCGGGCCTTCGATCGTGCCGTCCTCGACCGCCTGCGCAAGGGCAAAGTCAGCACCTCCCGCGTCGCGCACGGTTGTGAATCCGCGCCGAAGCATCGCCTTGAGAATCGGTACTGCCCGCAGGCTCGCAAGCACGTTGGGAAGTCGCGCCAGTCGACCTAAATGCAACTGCGAGGCCAGCACATGCACGTGGCAATCGATCAGCCCCGGCATCACAACGCCCTCGCCGGCATCGACCTCCGCAGTGCCCGGTGCCGCTTCGACGCGCGGCGCAATCGCCCGGATCCGGCCTTCGGCAATCAGCACTTCGCAGGGATCGAG
>VGHO01000022.1 GCA_016868175.1 Betaproteobacteria bacterium | reverse complement strand
CCTGCAGGGGCGCGCCATGCCGCTCGGCCCATCGCTCGAGTGCGAGCGTCGGCTGACCGTTTGCGCCGAGCCCAACCTTGAGCGACGGGCCCTTGAGCAACACCTCGCGGCTGGGGCCGGCGGCGCGTACCCGGTCGAGACGCAAGGCGAGCCTGCGGGGCGTGGCAAAGCGGCAAAGCGTGTCGCGCGACTGCGCGTCGATGAGTTGCATCGCAAGAAGTTGTGTGGCTACCGAGGTTCCTAGATGCTCGCTGAGTGCCTCAAGCGATCTGGGCGGGAGTTCCTCGGTGAAGATCTCAACCAGCAGGGCGTCGCTGGCGTCGCCGCCCGTTGCCGGCTCTGCCGACCGATGACTTCCCTCCGCACTCCCGAGCGGCTCGGCCGACCGATGACTCCCCTCCGCACTCCCGAGCGGCTCGGCTGCCGGGCGACTTGCCGGCTCGATGCGCTTCTGGGAGGCGACCAGCGGGAAGCCGAGCGCTTCGCGCGAAGCCTGGAAGGCCTGCGCGACCAGTCGGGCCAGGCTGCGGACCCGGCCGATCATCGCTGCGCGTTCGGTGACCGAGATCGCGCCCCGCGCATCGAGCAGGTTGAAGCTGTGCGAGCATTTCATCACCATCTCGTAGCCGGGCAGTGCCAGCCGTCGCTCGATCAACCGCTTCGCTTCGGCTTCGCAATGGTCGAAGTGCGCAGACAGGCCCGCAACATTGGCCTCCTCGAAGTTGTAGACCGACTGCTCAACCTCGTTCTGGTGAAAGACGTCGCGGTAGCGCAGGCCATCGGTCCAGATCAGGTCGTAGACCGATTCCACCCGCTGCTGCGCCATGGCCAGTCGCTCGAGGCCGTAGGTGATCTCGCCAGTGATCGGTTCACAGCGCAGCGACCCCACCTCCTGGAAGTAGGTGAATTGAGTGACTTCCATGCCGTTCAGCCAGACCTCCCAGCCGAGGCCCCAGGCGCCAAGGGTTGGGGATTCCCAGTCGTCCTCCACAAAGCGGACGTCGTTGACTGCGGGGTCGATCCCGAGCACGCGTAAGGAGCCCAGGTAGCGATCAAGGATGTCGGGAGGCGAAGGCTTGAGAACCACCTGGAACTGGTAGTAGTGCTGCAGCCTGTTCGGGTTGTCGCCGTAGCGGCCGTCGCGCGGACGACGCGAGGGCTGGACGTAGGCTGCGCGCCAGGGCTCGGGGCCGACGGCACGCAGGAAAGTGGCGGTGTGAAAGGTGCCTGCGCCCACTTCCATGTCGTAGGGTTGCAGGATTGCACATCCCTGGTCGGCCCAGTAGGACTGCAGGCGAAGGATGAGTTGCTGGAAGTGGATAGTCATGGGAGCTTGGGGCGGAGTTTAGCGTCAGGCACCTTGAGCCGGCGCAAGGCGGGGGGTTCTGCGCGCCCAGAGCAGGGCCAGAAGGACCATCGCGCCCAGCAGCGCCAGGCTTGCCCGGTAATCCCAGCGCGCGTAGGGCGTGAGTCCCTGGGTAGGATGCACCTCGGCCTGGAGGACCTCCTCGGTGAGGTGTGGCAAGTATGCGGATACTCGCCCCTGGTCGTCGATCGCTGCAGTCGCCCCGGTGTTGGTGGCACGCAGGGTGGGCCTTTGCAACTCCAGACTGCGCATGCGCCCGATCTGCAGGTGCTGCGCGAGCGCGTGCGAATCGCCAAACCACCCCAGGTTGCTCATGTTCACGATCAGGCCAGCGCCCTGGCGCACCTGGGCCGCGATCTCGTCAGGGAAGAGGTCCTCGTAGCACACGTTGAGCGCAACGCCATGACCTGCCACAGCGAAAACGGGTGCTGGTCGGGGGCCGCGCTCGAAGTCGCCCAGCGGAATGTGCATCAGGTCAACGAACCAGCGAAAGCCCCAGGGCACGAATTCGCCGAAGGGCACCAGGTGCTGCTTGTCGTAGCGGCCGAGGACTGCTCCTGAGGCCTGAAGCAGGATCGCGCTGTTGCTCAGGATTGGCAGGACCGCACCGGTTTCAACCTCGCGACCAAGGGGCACGCCCAGCGCAAGCACCCCCCCGTGGCGCTCGAGAGCCTCGAGCAGGCGCTGCCGCGTTGCAGGGGGGGTGAGCGCCCAGGGCATGATCCACGCGGTTTCCGGGGTGACCACCAATTGCGACTGTGAGCGGCCAAGCATCGCGATGATCCGGTCGTGCTGTCGCTCGAGCCGCTCGGGGAGAAATTTCTGCCCTTGATCCACGTTGGGTTGCAGCAGCAGGCTGCGTATCGGAGGCCCGAGCGTGCGCGACCACCGGACGTCGATCAGCTGGGTGACCAACAGCACCGCAACGACTGCAACCACCGGCGCGAGGGCCGCGCGCGGTCCCCGGGCCGAACGCAGGCACCCCGGAAGGTCGGCAAGCCAGCTTGCAAGACACATCGCCCAGGCACTGACGGCGTACACCCCCGCCCAGGGCGCCCAATGGCGCAGGATTCCGTCGGTATGCGCATAGCCGAGACTGAGCCAGGGAAAGCCTGTGAACACCCACCCGCGCAGGATCTCGGCGAGAGCCCACAAGGCGCCAAGCAGGAGGCCGCGGTCAACCGGGCCCCGAATCAGTTGGTGCCTCTCGGCGAGCAGGCTGAGCAGGTAGGCGAGCGCGCCGAAGCTCGCGAGGTAGGTGCAAAAGGCGATCAGTGCCAGCCCGGACAGCGCCTGCGGCATTCCGCCATAGCGGGTCATCGAGATATGCAGCCAACTCAGGCCGGCGATCAGGGTGGCAAGATGGAAGAGGGCGAAGGCAGAAAATCCGGCGCGCTCCCGCGCAAATCTGCGCCGCAGCACCCAGAGCGCCAGCGACAGGGTGCCGATCTGGAGGATGTCGCTGTGCCAGGGCGCAAAGCTCAGCGCCTGGAGAAGGCCAAGCGCAACAAGGATCGGCAGGAAAATCAGAGCGCTGCGCCCGTTTCGCTCAAGATCCATCAGGATAAGGGCTGGCAAAGCCAAAGCGCGCAAGGATTGATGCCTCGCGCGATTCCATGCGCAGTGCAGCCTCGTCGTCGTCGTGGGTATAGCCCTGCGCGTGGAGCACTCCGTGCACCACCAGATGCGCCAGATGTGCGGCAAGCCCAATCCTGCGTTCACCGCATTCGCGTTCAACGACGGGCAGACACACGACGACATCGGCCAAAGCCTCGGCCTGGCCCGCAGGCCCGTAGGCAAAGGTGAGCACATTGCAGGCCGCATCGCGTCCACCCCATTGGCGGTTGAGCGCCAGCGCTTCAGGCTCGTCGACGAGGCGAACCACAAGACTCACCGGCATCTCGAGCGCTGCGATCGTCCAGCGACGTACCCGCCGGGTATCCACAGGCCAGCGCACAATCCCTTTGCCGCGCTGCAGCACGATGTTGCCCGGGGAGTTGAGTATTCGGGGAGTACCCGGCCTTACCGTCCCCGGTTTGCCAACTCTCGTCCGCCCGGCTTCAGTCGATCTGGCCATCGATGCGCGCCTGCCGCTCGTAGGCCTCCACAATGCGTGCGATCAGCGGATGGCGGATCACGTCGGTGCTGTCGAACTCGGTGAACGAGAGTCCTTTCACGCCGCCGAGAATCTTTCGCGCGGCGATCAGTCCGCTTGCCTGACCCTTGGGCAGATCGATCTGCGTCGGGTCGCCGGTTACCACCGCGCGCGAGCCGAAGCCAAGCCGCGTGAGGAACATCTTGATCTGTTCGGGCGTGGTGTTCTGCGCTTCGTCGAGGATGATGAAGGCATGGTTGAGGGTACGGCCGCGCATGTAGGCGAGCGGGGCAATCTCGATGCTTTGCCGCTCGAGCGCCCGGTTCACCCGATCAAAGCCCATCAGGTCATACAGAGCATCGTAGAGCGGGCGCAGATAAGGGTCGACCTTTTGCGCAAGATCGCCCGGCAGAAATCCCAGACGCTCGCCTGCTTCAACGGCTGGACGGGTGAGGATGATCCGCTTGACCTGATCGCGCTCGAGTGCATCCACGGCACATGCCACTGCGAGGTAGGTCTTTCCGGTTCCCGCAGGCCCGGTCCCAAAGCTGATGTCGTGACTCAGGATCCGCTGGAGGTAGAGACGCTGATTCGGGGTGCGCGGCTCGAGGTCGGCGCGCCGGGTGACCAGCCGGATCGCCTCAGGCGGTGCACTAGCGCCACCCGTACGTTCCTCAGGCGCCTGCGACCTCGCGTGTGCAGGTTTCCCCGGCACACCGGCGCTCTGCAGCGGGGCGCCAGCGAGAGCAGCGCCGGATCGCTTGCGGGGTGCTGCGGGCGCGGGGCTCGAGGTGTGAGGCCTCTGAACGCGCGGAATCTCCGCGTTGCCGCCGTCGCCCCGCACCCCGCCCTGCGCATCGTGATCCACCTGGATTCCGTGATCCCCGAGCACTCCCTGATTCCCGAGCACTCCATGATTCCCGGGCACTCCCTGATCCCCGTGCACTCCCTGATCCCCGTTGACGCCTCGATCCTCGTGATCGCTGTCATCCCCGTGGTCCTTGTGGTTGACCCGGACCAACGCCTGGCTGGGTGCTTGCGCGGTGACCTCGCCATCACCTTTTGCGGCAACTCCGGGGCCTTGCTCCTTGAGCCTGCTTTCCGGGGTTCTCGCGCGGGTTTGCTTGCGGGCATTGCCAAGGTTTCTGGCGCCGGTTTCGGCACCGGCGCTACCTGAGGCTCCATGCCGCAATTCCCTGCTGGCGCGTTCCGTATGCTCGGGGGGGGCATCGCGCAGGCTGATCAAGCCGAGCGCAATGTCGTCTTCACCAAGGCTGCGCGTGGCCCGCGCGTAGAAGAACTGCAACGCTGCAACCGCCAGATCGGTCGGGCCTGCGTAGCCCTTCACCGTGAACAGCCCCTGCTGGCGTCGGATGCTCACATCGAGCGCCGATTCAATCTGCCGAAGATTGACGTCGAGGGCGCCACAAAGGTTCGCGAGGCGACGGTTATCGGTGGGATCGGGTTTCCAGCGGCGTGCGGCGGCCCGGCCGGCACTCTGGGTTCGCGTCATGCAGCCTCGGCCTCGGCCTCTCCGCGCAGGGAGTGCGGAAATGCGCGGGTAATACGCACCGGGATGATCTTACCCACCCAGCCTGACGAACCCGGGAAGTTCACGATGCGGTGGTTCGGGGTACGGCCGGAATACTCGGCCGGGTCGCGTCGCGAGGCTCCCTCGACCAGCACCGGCTGCACGCTACCCACCATCGCCTCGGAAATCCCGCGCCCCTGCTCCTCGAGAAGCCGCTGGAGCCGTTCGAGCCATTGCAGCTTGGTGGCCCGGTCAACCGGGTCGGGCAGGTCGGCCGCGGGAGTCCCCGGTCGCGGGCTGTAGACAAAGGAGAACGACTGGTCGATGTGGAGATCGCGGACCAGTTGCAGGGTCTGCTCGAAGTCGCGCTCGGTCTCACCTGGAAAGCCAACGATGAAGTCCGAACTCACGCTGATCTCCGGACAGGCTCTGCGCAGTCTGCGGACGATCGACTTGAATTCGAGCGCGGTATAGCCGCGTTTCATCGCGGCGAGGACCCGGTCGGAGCCAGCCTGGACCGGCAGGTGCACATGGCAGGCGAGTTTCGCGATCCTGGCGTGAGCCTCGATCAGTTGGGGACTGAACTCGCGCGGGTGTGAGGTGGTGTAGCGGATACGCGCGATGCCAGGGATCTGCGCCACCAGCTCGAGCAACACGCTGAAGTCGGCCGACATGTCCTCCGGTGCCGCACCTGCCCAGGCGTTGACGTTCTGACCGAGCAAGGTGACTTCGCGTACGCCCTGCGCGGCGAGCTCTGCCACCTCGGTGAGGACATCCTCGAGAGGTCTCGACACTTCCTCTCCCCGGGTGTAGGGTACGACGCAAAAGCTGCAGTACTTGCTGCACCCCTCCATGATCGAGACAAAGGCCGTGACCCCCTCCGCCCTGGCCGGTGGCAGATGGTCGAATTTCTCGATCGCCGGAAAGCGAATGTCAACCTGAGGCTTGCCGCTTCGGCGGCGCTCGTCAATGAGGTCGGGCAAGCGGTGGAGCGTTTGTGGACCGAACACAATGTCGACCACCGGCGCACGCGCCACGATGGCCTCACCCTCCTGACTTGCGACACAGCCCCCAACGCCCACGATCAACGAAGGCCGGGCCGCCTTGAGCGCGCGCAGGCGACCCAGGTCGGAAAAGACCTTCTCCTGCGCCTTTTCGCGGACCGAACAGGTGTTGAAAAGCACGATGTCGGCCTCTTCGGGGCTCGCAACCACTTCGGCACCCTCGCGCGCGTTGAGCACGTCCACCATCTTCGATGCATCGTAGACGTTCATCTGACAGCCGTAGGTCTTGACATAGAGCTTTTTCCGCATGCGCGAACTGTAGCAAGTTCAGGCCGAAACCGCCTGCGGCCCCGAATGCGGTCCGGAATGCGGCCCCAAACCCGGCGCGGAATGCGGCGCGGAATGCGGTCCGGAATGCGGTCCGGAATGCGGTTCGGAACCCGGCGCGGAATGCTGCCCGATGAATTGCAGGATCGCCGGCGCCTGCGCAAGTGCATCCTTGCGCCCGAGCGCAATCAATTCGCGGGTGAAGCGCGCTTCAAAGAGGAGATAGCTGAGCATGGCCGCACCGCGCGACTCGGTCACGCCCACCCGTCCGAACAGGGTGGCGAGCATCCAGGGCAACTGCATCCGGTGGCGGACCGCGATCGTCTCGATGGGTTCGCTCGGGTGGATCTGGAGCAACGCAACCTGCCGCAGCCCAAGGGCCTCGCGCTGCGCGCTGCTCAGGTTTGCGATCGCGGCGTTGGTCCGGTGGAGCAACTCGACGTCGAAGGCAATCGTGTCGAGAAAGATTCCCGAGAGGGCATGGCCACCAACCTGCGCAAGCGAAGGGTGCGACTGGTACTTGTTGGACAATGGCGATCCGCGCGACCCGATCCCGGTACTCACCACCAGAATCGCGCGGGCACCGAGATGGATTGCCGGACTCATCGGTGCCACCTGACGCATGGCTCCATCGCCAAGCCAGTGATACGCGCTGCCCACTTTGATGAGCACCGGTGGGAAAAGGATCGGGATTGCGCTGGAGGCGAGCAGATGCTCCGTGGTGATCAGGGTCCGCACAGCGCGCCGCTGGGCCCGCTGCCATTGTGCAACCCGCGCTCCGGCGCTGTAGAAAGTGAGTTGCTCGCCAGTGCTGTAGCTCGACGCGCCAACGGCCACCGCATGCAGTCGACCGGCTGCAATATGGGTGTCGATTGTTTCGAGGTGCAACTCGCGCTGCAGCAAGCGCCGCAGCGGCGAGGTGTCGAGGAAGGCCTTCGGCGTGCTGCCGGTGAGCCACCCCAGGGTGAGCGCCGAAAGCCACCTTCCTGCGGAAGCCGACAAACCGAGGGTATCGGCTACAAACACCTGGTCGGACCGGAACGCCTCCCAGATCCGCTCGAGATGCGCCGCGCCCTGCGCGAAGCCCTCGCGCGCGCTGGCAAGCGCCGCGATGTTGATCGCGCCCGCCGAGTTGCCACAAAGGATCTGAAAAGGATGTGCGGGCGCGCGACCTTCAGCGCGGAGGAGGTCGGCGATCGCCGCGAGCACGCCAGCCTGGTACGCAGCGCGCGCTCCCCCGCCGGTAAGGATCAGTGCGAGCATGGCGGCAAGGCGCGCCGGTTGCAGCGCGACCGACCCGCTCAGGCACGTGCGACAGCACCCTTGCTGCGTCCACGCAGGGAGGTCAACATCGACCGGCAGAGCCTCAGCTGGGGGTCGTCGAGTCGGCCCCTGGTTGCGGACTCGATAAGCGATTCAATCAGCAATGCGGCCATTTCCTGGCGTTGCTGGCTGGCATCGAGCGCTTTGCGCAGTTCGACGAGCTGGCGCTGGAGATGATCGCCGTCCGATGTGGAGGGTTCGCTCGCTCCTTGACGTGGCCTGGCGGCGAGCGTGTCGACCAGTTCGAGGTGAGTACCTAAGTAGTCCCGGTTGAATTTCTTGAGCGCGAAGTCCCTGAGCCCGGGGACCTTGCGCAACGATTCCTCGGTGAGGCGCTCGAAGCGCATGCTCCAGTCGGGGTAGAGACGCTCGCGTATGGTCTCGGTGCGAACCACCTTGAACCCACGATGGCGACGGTCTCGCGAGATCTTCTCGGCGAGCGCCTTCACGACCTCCTCCTCCCCCTCAATGGTTTGAAGAAAAGTGCCATTGCCATACATGAGCATTCCAGTCACGTTCAAGCGCGGGTTGTTGACGTGGCATTGGTTCAGCAGTTCGAGAAGATTCGACACCGAAAATGGCGCAGACTCTTCGCTCACATAGATCAATCTGAACATGGGTACCTCGGGAGCATGTGCACTGCTGCGGTGGAAAGTCCCCTGCAACATTGCAAGGGGTATGAACGGATCGGGCCCCGAGCTGGATTCGCCAAACCACTCAGGATCCACCCCGAAGGACGTTGATGCTCGGGATCTTAAGTACGTTGTTCTGGTTTGGCAACAGTAAGCGTGTGAAGCTACAACGTTTTTGTTCGGTCCTGCCGAGGGGCGCTTCCTTGCAGGCGTGGTTCGCCCTAGCCGCGCAGATGGAGTAAGCTCCATCGATGACGATACAGGCCCTCACCCAACACTTCACGCCCGGCGGTTACCGCTACATTCCTGCGGTTTTTCAGTACTCGGGTGGGGTTGCGGCCGAGCCAGGCTTTGCGCTTGTCCGGATGCGATTTGAAAGGCCCCTTGCGCTTGCCGATGCCTTCAACGCGGTCGAAGCGCACCTCGCCGCCGTTGGGCGACCGGTGGCAGCGTTTGCCCACTGTGAGCTCCGCTCGCCAGCGCCGTTCAGCGAAGAGGGATTCGTGCGCTTCAACCGGGCCTATGTGGAGCGCCTGCAGGCCTGGGGTATCTTTCCGGGTGGCAACAGCCAAAACAATCCCGTCGCACGCACGAATGTGTGTCCGGTTTATGGTCCGCCCTCCGAGCCCTCGATGTTTGCCTTCGCCTACACGGTTCCCGAGGGCCGCAGTTTGCGGGGGGGCTTCATGGTTGCCGGGAGCGGGGAGGCGCGGGAAGCCGCCGGTCAACCCTACCGCGACCGCATCATTGCGCTGCACGATGCGTCCGTGGAAGGCATACGCGCGAAGGTGGAATGCGTGATCGAGGCGATGCGTCTGCGTCTTTTCGCACTTGGTCTCGACTGGACCGTGCCGCACACGACCCAGATCTACACGGTGCTCAACATCGGGCATCTGGTTGGCGAGTGCCTGGCACGCGACCGGATCGTGGATTCCGGCGCGGTGTGGCACTACGCCAGACCACCGGTGGAAGGCCTCGACTTCGAAATGGACGTCAACGGCGCAGCATCCGAGGGCTGGATCCGGTAGAAGCAACGGGCATTCGCACGCACGATGGTGTCGTGCCCGGAAGGCGAGGCGCCGTCGATCATGCCGAGCATTCCAGGTCCCCGGGTCCTGAATCCCACGCGTAACTTGGGCACACCCTCGAGCACTTGGCCGGCTTCGGCAAGATGCCTGAACGGCGCTCGCAAGACCGATGACCAGTCGCGCGCTGCTACGCATCGCAGGCCCTCGAGCCACTGCGGATCGTGCAGCCAGGTGTGCGCCACAATCGCGTGCTTCACAGCCGCGTGCGCCACAATCGCGTGCGCCACCACCGCTTGCGCCACCACCGCTTGCGCCACCACCGCGTGCGCCATTTCGCGGGCGTCTGCGATCCGGATACTTTCTACGCGCAACGAAATACAATCCTTCCGGAGGCAGAGAGAATGCGATGTCTGGCGATGTGTCTGGCGATGCGGCAACCCTGCTGACGCGCGGGGAAGAGGAGGCGCTTCGCGGCCGATCCAACTGGATGGGGCTGTGGCTGGTTACGCATGCCTGGGCAATGATCTTCGCTGCGATGGCACTGGTTGTCTGGTGGCCCGCGTGGTGGACTTATCTTCTTGCCTTCGTGGTGATCAGCAACCGGCAGCTCGGCCTTGCAATCCTGATGCACGACGCGGCGCACCGCTTGCTCTTTGCCGACCCAGGGGTGAACGACTGGGTGGGCGCCCGGCTGTGTGGCGACCCGGTGGGCGCGAATCTTCGTGTGTATCGCCCCTACCATCTCGCGCATCATCGTGCAACCCAGACCCGGGACGATCCCGATCTGGTGCTCTCGGCACCCTTTCCGATCCACTGGGCGAGCTTTCGCCGCAAAATGATGCGGGATCTTCTCGGCATCACGGGGTTTCAGCTTCGGCGGGCACAGTTGCGTGCCGCAACCGGGGAAGCGAAATCGCCGGCCGCGAAGCTGCGGGCGCTGCTGGCGCGCGAGGGCGGGTTTCTCGGCACGAACGCAATCCTTGGCCTTGCCCTTGCGGGCACTGGAAATCCCTGGCTCTATCCTGCGCTCTGGCTTGCGCCGCTTCTCACCGGCTATCAACTGGTGAGCCGCCTGCGCAACATAGCCGAGCATGCCGTGGTGGGCGAAGCCCGGGATCCCTTGCGCAACACGCGCACGACGCGTGCGTCCGTGCTGGCGCGCATGTCTGTTGCGCCCTACTGGGTGAACTACCACCTCGAGCACCACCTCTTTGTCTACACGCCCTGCTGGAAGCTGCCTCGCGCCCACCGACTGTTGAAAGCCAAGGGCTACGCGCCGCGGATGGAGTTGGCCGAAAACTACCTCGAAGTGCTTCGCAAGGCCTGCTCAGCGCCCCGAGAGCCTCGGCGCTAGGCACTCCGGTGCAACGAAGGCACGGCCCGGCGCTGGCTGCGCCTCAACGATAGCCACCGTCTGCCATCACAACCTGACCCATCAGGTACGGCATGGTCAGCAGATGTGCCGCGCAGCGGGCCATTTCCTCGGGTTCGGCCCAGCGGCGCATCCAGATCTTCGACGACTCCTTTTCGCGCACATCCGGCGGCAGGGTGGCGTTCAGATCGGTGTTGATCCAGCCCGGAGCAAGCGCATTCACACAGATCTGCATCGCCGAAAGATGCTCAGCTGCGGTGCGCACCAGCATGTTGGCCGCAGCCTTCGACGCGTCGTAGTGCGCCGACACCGGATCCTGGCTGTTGATTCCATTGGTGGAGGTGATCAGCAGGATTCTTCCGCGGAAGTCGCCTTCAAGGGGGTTGTCCGTCATCGCGCGCGCAGCGTACTTGGTGACCAGAAAGGCACCGGTGGTGTTGGTGTTGAGCACCGTGTCCCACTCCTGCTGGGTCTGCTCGAAGAACTCGGTGTTGGGCGAAACGCCCGCGCTGTGGATCAGATGATCGACCCGAAGCCCCGCTTCGCGGATCGCATCAAAGAAACCCTCCACCGAGCTCTCGGTTCCCACTTCGCAGGGGAAGGCCGAAACCGCAACCGGCTTGTCGCCACCCGCCTTGCGGATGCGTTCGATCGCCTTCTGAGTCTTGTCGGGTCGCCGGCTTGCCGAGACCACGACGTTGCCGCCACAGCGCGCGATCATCTCGGCGCAAGTGAGACCGATGCCACTTGCGCCGCCCGTTACGACCGTGGTGGTGTTGCTGAAATCGAAGGATGCAGAGCCCATGACTAACCCCTGAGGTTGTTTATTCTTACCGATAAGCTGGCCGGCCCCGACACGCTGGTGTTCTCCGATCCTTGCGGCCGGGGCGCGGTTGCGGGGGATCCGCCCTCAGACTGCAAGGCGGTTGAGACCGTCGAGCGCGGCCGTCTTGTAGCACTCGGCAAGCGTGGGGAAATTGAAGACTGCGTCGGCGAAGTAATCGATGCTGCCATCGTGGGCCATCAAGGCCTGGCCGATGTGAATCAGCTCGCTTGCGCCTTCGCCCATGATGTGCACGCCAAGGAGCCTCTTGTTCTCGGGGCTGAAGATGATCTTGAGCATGCCGGTGCGGTCCCCGATGATCTGACCCCGGGAAATCTCGCGGTAGTTGGCCTTGCCGATCTCGTAGGGGATTCCGGCGCTGGTAAGTTCATCCTCGTTCTTTCCAATGGTGGAGATCTCGGGGACGGTGTAGATGCCGTACGGGAAGAGTCCGATCCCGCCCTCGTGGTCGATCCTCAGCCCGAAAGCGTGTCGGCTGGCCGCGCGGCCCTGCTCATAGGAGGTGGAGGCAAGCGAGGGAAAGCCGATCACATCCCCCACGGCGTAGATGTGCTCCACGTTGCTCTGAAAGTGCTCGTTCACCGGAATACGGTCGCGGTCGTCCTTCTTCACGCCCGCCTTGTCGAGGTCGAGCCGCTGGGTGGCGCCCACCCGGCCGATCGAGTAGAGCGCCGCTTCGGCGCGCAACACCTTGCCACTCTTCAGGCGCACTTCCACCGGCTTCGAAACACCCTCGTGCTGATGGATCCCTGCAACCTCTTCACCGAGCCGCATCGTGACGTTGCTCTGCTGGACAACATAGGTGAGTGCGGCCGAAATCTCGTGATCGAGAAAGGGCAGCAGCGTTGGGCGCTTGTCGACGATGGTGACGCGCACGCCGAGGGCTGCAAACATCGTCGCGTACTCCACGCCGATCACACCGGCACCCACCACGATCAGCGACCTCGGGAGAAACTCGAGTCCAAGCACATCGTCGCTGGTGAAGACGCGCTGGCCGTCGAAGGGAATATGGCTGTCCCGTGCGGCTTCGGTGCCGCAGGCGATCACGATCTTGTCGGCGCTGATCTGTCTGCGCCCCTGTCCAGTTGCCGACTGCAGCTCGATCGTGTGCGGATCTGTGAAACGCGCGGTTGACTCGATCAGTTCAACCCGGTTCCGGGTCATCTGGTTACGGATGACATCGATTTCGGAGCGCACCACCTGCTGGACGCGGTAGAGCAGGTCGTCGATGCTGATGTCCTGCTTCACCCGGTAGGAAGACCCGTAGATGCCGCGCTCCCGAAAGCCCGAGAGGTGAAGTACCGCTTCGCGGAAGGTCTTCGAGGGAATCGTTCCTGTGTTCACGCATACCCCGCCCACCGCACGCGAACGCTCGATCACCGCAGCGCGTTTGCCGATCTTTGCAGCCTGGATGGCCGCGCGTTGCCCCGAGGGACCCGACCCGATCACGATCAGGTCGTAGTCAAACTCGGACTTACGGACAGCCTTGGGCGCGCGGGCCGCTGGCTTCACTGTGTTTTCTTCCCTGGTTTCCATGTACCGCTCCCTGAGGTTGTTGGTGTTGGTGGGTGCCTTGATCCTTGCGGAAACGCCGCAGAGTGCGGCTCGGGGAGTGCAATGCTTGCCGGCGCCGGGAAAGTCAGGCGCTCGAGCAAACCTGCCCGCGTCAAGCCGCTCGCGAGGCGGCGGGAATCGGACGAACCCGCAGGAAAAAGCCCAGATTAGTCTAGAGCATCAGACTGCACGGCTGTGTGACGCTAAAGCGCCAGGCGCTCTTCCATGCACGCCCGACCCGATCACGCTCAGGCGGATGCTGAGCGCCACGCGGCGGATTACACCGCCGGGACTCCCGACCCAGGATTACACCGCCAGGACTGCGGGCCCAGGATTACACCGCAAGAACTCCAGGCGCCGATCAGGCGTGTCCCCAGGGCCTGATTGCCGCCTTGAGCGCCCTGTACCCGTCGAGGTAGAGCGGGCGCTTGCCGGCGTAGACCGCATCGAATGTGGCGAGTTGCGCATCGAGCCAGGCGGCAAGCTCGGCATGGCCCGGATTTGCCGCCTTGTAGGCCTCATTGATCAGCACAAAGTGGATCCGCGGGTCGTAGGGCTGCTTTTCGCCGCCCACCGTCTCGTCGCCGTCGAGCAGGCGCAGCAGCATTGCGTCGGCCGAGCCCAGTGTCTGCTCAAAGATCGGCGCACCGTGGATCCGATACATCACGCTCGTCATGTCCTTGCCGTTGGTCATGGTGAAGCCCATGGTGGTCCACAGGGCCTTCATGTCGCGTTTTGCGCCGGCCGCGTCGAGCACGATCTGCCCCCAGTCGCGTAACACGTCGGGAGCATCGGCCATCAGGTCGGTGAGGCGGTCGCCGTCGAGGTCGGTGGCGTAGACGATGCAGGGACGCTGCCGGATCATGTCGTGAAGCAGCAGACCGAAATTGGTGTCGGCGATGTGTTCGTAGATCTCGCCGCCCCAGTCCTCCATGCCAGCCTTGAAGTCGGCGGGCAGAAGGGCCACGATCGCATCGATGCTCGCGCGGTGCTCCTCGTAGGCATCCACGGTGTATTGACGCTTGAGCTTGAAGCAGGTGCCCTGCAGCAGCCAGCGAAAGATCCCGGCGTTGATCGCATCCTCCTGCGCTTGCGTGGGCTTGGTGGCAACCCGGCCGATCTGCCCGGATTCATGCACCATCTTCAGAAAGAGCCGCGCCGCATACGCCATGCGTACTCCCGGCGTATTCATCTCGGAGTGAATGTTTCCGGTCTCGGGATCCACCCTGAACTTCTTCTTGTCCTGCGAGTAGGGAAGACCTGGCATGAAGCGCACGCTGGTGATCCCGCCGTAGGGCCGGACGTTGCAGTACACACCTGCGGCAGTACGCAATGGGGCATTGGCCGATTTGCCACTCACCACCACCTTGCGGCCGGCGTCGTTCACCATGAAGTCGCCCGCCGTTGACCACTTGAGCGCGGTGTAGTCGAGCTTGCCGAACCATTCGAGCGAAATCAGTTTGGTGTCGTGACGGAACTGCGCCATCATCGGCACGGCGAGAAAGGGAAGTCCAAGGACATCGAGGGCCATCAGCGTGCCGTTGAGCGCAAACATGTCGGTGAAGGCGTGCGCAACCGGCATCACTGCGCCAGCGAAGTTGCCACCTTCCCAGATGATCGCATCCGGATACCCGGTGGGTCGAACGTCCGAACGGCGGTAGATGCCATCGAGCATTCCGAAGAGGTTGCCGTGCTGTTCCTCCTTTGCAATGCCGAGCAGGTCGAGATGATGGGTTTGTGACATGGCAGGGGGCTCCCGGGATTGAGGTGAGGGGACGCTTCCGGAGGGGCGAAGGTGCACTGAAGGACACCCGGATTATCGCACCGCCGGGTGCTCCTCCCGAGGAATCCGGGCATGCGGATCCGGTTCAGAGAGGCTGGGTGCGCGCCCTCAGCCAGTCGCTTGCTGCGCCCTGCACCCTGGGCATCAGTTGATCGCAGACCCTGCGGTGGTAGTCGTTGAGCCAGCGTTTTTCGTCCTCGCGCAGCAGGGAAGTGTCGATGCAACGGGTGTCGATCGGACACAGCGACAGCGTCTCAAACTCGAGAAACTCGCCAAAGCCGCCCGCCTGGGCGCTGCCGGATGCGCTGGCTTCTGCCAGCCGGGCTTCGGCGAACACGTCCGTGCTTCCCCACTGGGGCTCACTGGCAAGGCTGCGGTTGGCCACCAGATTCTCGATGCGCACGCCCCAGAGCCCCGGTCGGTACACGCCAGGCTCGATCGAGGTGATCATCCCTGGCTCCATGGCCATGTGGGCCGTGGGCAGCGCCCTGCTGATGCTCTGTGGGCCCTCGTGCACGTTGAGAAAGTAGCCCACCCCGTGCCCGGTGCCATGTCCGAAGTCGAGGCCTTCGGCCCAAAGTGGCGCCCGCGCGATCGCATCGAGCATCGGTGCGAGCGTGCCACGCGGAAAGCGGGTTTGCGACAGTGCCATGGTGCCCTTGAGGACCAGGGTGAAGTCGCGCTGCATCGCCCGACTGGGCGTGCCGATTCGCCAAACGCGGGTAATGTCCGTGGTGCCTCCCAGATACTGGGCGCCACTGTCGATGAGCAGCAGGCCGTTGCCTTCGATGCGCGCAAAGTGCCCGGGTGTGGCGCGATAGTGCGGCATGGCCCCGTTGGCGTTGTAGCCTGCGATGGTGGGAAAGGAAAGCCCCACGAAGTTCCTGCGCCGCGCGCGTTCCGCGCTGAGGCGTTCGTCCACATCGAGTTCGCTCAGGCTGCCCTTCACGAGCGCCTGCTCGAACCACGCATAGAAGGCGCACATCGCTGCGCCATCTTCGATCATCGCCTCGCGCACATGCTCGAGCTCGGCCTCGGTCTTGCGGCTCTTGAGCAGCGTGCTCGGGTTGATCGCCTCCACGGTGCGGCAGCTTGCGGGGAGTGCGTCTTTCAATCCCTGCGTGACCCGGGCCGGATCGATCAGCACGGTGCAACCGCCACAAAGCGCTTCAAGCTCCTGCGGCAGCACCTCATAGGGGCGAAGCACCACGCCGTCATCGCTCAGGCGCAAGCCCAGCGCCGCTGGTAGTTTCGCAGTGTCGACAAAGAGCCAGGCCTGCCCGGGAGCGACCAGCAGATGCGCCAGGAACACCGGGTTGTAGGCCACGTCGCTTCCGCGCAGATTGAGCAGCCAGGCGATATCGTCGAGGGTGGAGACCAGATGCCGGTCTGCCTTGGCGCGGGCCATCGCCTCGCGCACCTCGGCAAGCTTTGCGCGCCGTGAACGGGTTGCGTGCGGCGCAAGGTGCTCATAGACGGGTTGCGAGGGCAGGGCGGGCCGATCGTCCCAGACCAGCCCCGGCAAATCCACCCCGCTCTGAAGGCGAAGGCCGCCAGCGCTGATCAATCCGCAAAGCGCCACCTTGGCTTGCACCGCGAGCACTGCACCGTCCACCGCCACGCCGCCGCCTTCGGGCACCCGCTCCAGGAGCCAGTCTGCGAGCACCGTTGGCGTGATCGAGGTCACCTTCTCGGCGCGGATCGCACAACCCGCAAGTTCGCGGTCAGCCTGCGTCCAGTAGCGGCTGTCCACAAACAGCGCCGCATGCTCGCGCGTCACGAGGAGCGTCCCGGCAGATCCGGTAAAGCCCGAGAGCCATTGGCGCGCCTGCCAGCGGGCAGGCAGATACTCGGAGAGATGCGGGTCCGACGAAGGAACGATCACGGCGTCGATCTGTGCGCTGCGCATCTGCGCCCGCAGCCTCTCGAGTCGCGCATCCACCGGGGAGTGCGCGTTCGCGTTACCATCGGTTGCGGGTGACGGGGAAAGTGTGTGCATGGCTCATCCGGAAACTACGGCGTTCATCGGCGGGTGCGTTCGAGGATCGCTTGACTGTGCGTAGTATGCAATCGCTGGGGGTTCAGATGAGCGTGCTCAAGCCGGTGGAAGATCCCGAGTCCGATCCTCGGATCAGGGCTGTTTTCGAGGACATCCGCGCCACGCGCAACAGTGCCACCGTGAATCTCTTCTGGCACCACCTGGCCTTCCAGCCGCAGCTCCTCGAGGAGACATGGCGCGAGGTGAAGGCAGTGATGGCCTCGCCGTCTGCGCTTGACCCGCTCACCAAGGAGTTGATCTACATCGCGGTTTCGGCCACCAATGCCTGTGCCTACTGTGTGCACTCGCACACGGCGGCAGCGCGCGCCAAGGGCATGACCGTCGACCAGCATGCCGACCTCCTGCGGGTGATTGCACTCGCCGGAAGAACCAATCAGCTTGCCAACGCGCTGCAGTTGCCCATCGACCCTGCCTTCGACGCGCCAGGCGGCGGTTAGTTCAATGAACATCATGCCTCGTGTGATGGGTGCCGCAGCGCAGCCGCTGCGCAGCGTGTGGATCGTTACCCTCTGTGCAGCGTGTGTACTCGCCATTACCCAGGGTGCGCGCGGGGCCTCGGGGCTCTTCATGTCACCGATGAACACCGACACAGGCATCGGGATTGCGAACATCGCCTTCGCAATGGCGGTTGGCCAGTTTGTGTGGGGCGCGGTTCAGCCGATCGCCGGGGTGCTCGCAGGTCGCTGGGGTCATGCCCCGGTGCTTGTCTGCGGCATTGTCCTCATGGTGGCAGGCTCGCTTCTCACGCCACTCATGCAGGGCACCGTCGGGCTGGTACTGGTTCTCGGTGTGGTGCAGGCCGCAGGTGCCGGGGTGGGTAGTTTCTCGCTGCTCATGGCCGCAGCGGCGCAGCGCATTCCAGTCGAGCGGCGGGCGATGTCGTCGGGACTGATCAACGCCGGCGGTTCGTTTGGCCAGTTCGTCTTTGCGCCGATCACGGCGGCGCTGATCGCCTGGATCGGCTGGGTCCACACCATGTGGGCGTTGGCGGCGTTTGCGCTCCTGGCGTTGCCCCTGGTGATCGGGCTTCGCAACGCCGGGCATACAGCGGATCCGGCGTTGGCAGATGGTCCCGGCCTGCGGGCGCAACTTGGCATCGCGCTGAGCGACCGGAGCTACCTGCTGCTGCACGCCGCCTTTTTCACCTGCGGCTTTCACATTGCCTTCCTGATGACACACCTGCCCACCGAAATCCAGCTTTGCGGACTATCCGGGCAGGTGGCGGGCTATGCGATTGCGATCATTGGGCTCTTCAACATCGTTGGCAGCCTCGCGATCGGCTGGCTCGCCGGCTTCTGGCGCATGCGCACCTTGCTCTTCTGGCTCTACGGACTGCGCGCACTGGCTATCTCGGCATACCTGCTCGCACCGAAAACGCCTGCCACGCTCTACGTCTTTGCTGCAGTCATTGGCCTGACCTGGCTTGCCACGGTGCCTCCCACGGCCGGACTGGTGGCCAAGCTCTTCGGCGTGCGCCACCTCGCCACACTTTTCGGGCTCACCCTGCTCTCGCACCAGATCGGCGGCTTTCTGGGTGCGTGGCTGGGGGGGCTTGCCGTGGAAGCCCAGGGCAACTACCAGATGGTCTGGCTTGCCGACGTTGCGCTCGCGGGGATGGCAGCGGTACTGAGCCTGCCGGTGCGCGAGGCGCCGCCCCAACTCGCCGCCGCCGCAGCCTGAGCGCTGTCAGGCCGCCCGTGGAGTTCATACCACCCGGGCACGGATCTCGCCCACCCCCTCAACACGGCCGTGCATCCGGTCGCCCGGGCGCACCGGCCCAACGCCTGCTGGCGTTCCAGTGAAGATGAGGTCGCCAGGTTGGAGTGCAAAGAGGGTTGAGAGGTAGGCGATCGTGTCGGAAACATTCCAGATCAGTTCCGCCAGATCGCCACGCTGACGGACTTCGCCGTTCACTTCAAGCACCACTGCTCCGCTTTGCGGATGGCCGATGTCGGCCGCTGCCGCGATCGCAGAGCAGGGTGCAGAGGCGTCGAAGGCCTTTCCAGTGTCCCATGGGCGCCCGAGCTTCTTCGCCTCGCCCTGCAGGTCGCGCCGAGTCATGTCGAGTCCTGCGGCATAGCCGTAAACATGCGACAGCGCATGCGCGGCGGCGATGTTGCTTCCGCCCCAGCCGATGGCCACCACCATCTCCACCTCATGGTGAACATCCTTGCTGCAGGAGGGGTAACGAAAGTCACCGTCTTCGGCCACGATCGCACTCGAGGGCTTCATGAAAAAGAAGGGCGGTTCCCGGCTCGGGTCGTGCCCCATCTCACGCGCATGCTCGGCGTAATTGCGGCCCACGCAAAAGATGCGGTTCACAGGAAAGCGTGCGTCGGTTCCCCGAACGGCGAGCGAAATCTGCGGCGGAGGCGCAATCACGAAATGCATGGTGTGGATCCCATCGGAGTTTATGGAAGTGCCGGCCCAGGGTATCGCATCCGCACAGGCACCAACCTCAAGCCCGACCGCTGCCCGAACCCCTCTCACGCTCCGCCCAGAGACTGTCCAGACGCTGCAAGAACACCGCCCGGACTCTGCTCAAACACGGTGCCACGGGGCAGTACCCCGCGTGCAACGCGCACCGATGTGGCGAGCCTTGCAAGCAGGGGTAAGCGCCTGCTGGGTGGGTCTGCGCACACAACGATGCGCGGATCGGGCTGGCACGCGTCTTGCAAAGAGGGTGCATCCCCCGCTGGTTCACCGCTGGCAACCCTTGCGCCTGCCCGGTGGAGTGTGGGGATCCGCAACCTCGACCAACTCCGGAGTCCTCCATGAAACGCAGATCATTTCTGACCAGCAGCGCCGTTGCGCTCAGTTGTTCAAGCATTTCCACCGCCTTCAGCCAGAGCAGGGAAGCGATCAAGGTTGGCATCCTGCACTCGCTTTCGGGAACGATGGCCATTTCGGAAACCGCGCTCAAGGAAACCGCGCTGATGACGATCGAACAGATCAACGCCAAGGGCGGTGTGATGGGTCGACCCCTCGAGGCGGTGGTGGTGGACCCTGCGTCGAACTGGCCGCTCTTTGCCGAACGCGCGCGCCAGTTGATCTCGCAGGACAAGGTGGCAGCAGTCTTTGGCTGCTGGACCTCGGTGTCGCGCAAGTCGGTGCTGCCGGTGTTCAAGGAACTCAACCATCTGCTCTTTTATCCGGTGCAGTACGAGGGCGAGGAACTCGAGAAGAATGTGTTCTACACCGGCGCTGCGCCCAACCAGCAGGCGATCCCGGCCACCGAGTACCTGATGAGCAAGGACGGAGGTGCGGCCAAGCGTTTCTTCCTTCTCGGCACCGATTATGTGTATCCACGGACCACCAACAAGATTCTCCGGGCCTTTCTGAAGAGCAAAGGCGTGAAGGAAAGCGACATCGAGGAAATCTACACCCCCTTTGGCCACAGCGACTACCAGACGATCGTGGCCAATGTGAAGAAGTACTCAGCCGGAGGAAAGACCTGCGTGATTTCCACGATCAACGGCGACTCGAACGTGCCCTTCTACAAGGAGCTCGGCAACGCCGGGCTGAAGGCGAAGGACGTGCCGGTGGTTGCGTTTTCGGTGGGCGAGGAGGAACTGCGCGGAGTCGATACCAAGCCGCTGGTTGGCCACCTGGCCGCGTGGAACTACTTCATGTCGCTCAAGAATCCCGAAAACGACGCCTTCATCAAGCTCTACCGCGATTACGCCAGGGCCAAGAAGCTTCCCAATGCGGACAAAGTCGTGACCAACGATCCGATGGAGGCAACCTACATCGGGATTCACATGTGGAAGCAGGCAGTGGAGCAGGTGAAGACAACCGAGATCGAGAAGGTGATCGACGCGGTGGGCGGGCAGAAATTCAAGGCGCCGTGCGGCTTCGAAGTTTCGATGGACAAGACCAACCACCACTTGCACAAGCCGGTCTTCATCGGTGAGGTTCGCGCCGACGGTCAGTTCAATGTGGTCTGGAAGACCAAGGGACCCTTGCGGGCGCAGCCCTGGAGCCCCTTCATCCCGGGTAACGAGTCGCGGCAAAAAGCCTGATGCCGGGTGCATCGGCGCAGATCCTCAGGAACGCCTGGGCTGGCCCGGGCGCCCCAACGGTTGATCGGTTTCGGCCACTGCTGATCGCTGCGGTGCTTGCCCTGGCAGCCGCCTCTGTGTTTTTCGGGGCCAGCAGCGCTGCGGCCGGGACTGGCGCACCTGGGTCCACCGCCGCAGGGGTTGCGATCGAGGAGGGTCTGCCGCTCTCCGGCCTGCGCAGCGACGACCCCGATGAGCGCATCGAGGCCGTGGAGAGCATTGCCCTTTCCGGGCATGCCCTGGCGGGCAGGGTCCTTCGGGCCATCGAGGACGAGCGTCTGGTGTGGCTGGAGGAGCGGGGCTGGATGCTCCTCGCAGAGGGCGGGGCAGCGGTTCCTCCTCCCGGGGCGCAGACCGTGGGCGTCAACAA
>VGHO01000021.1 GCA_016868175.1 Betaproteobacteria bacterium | reverse complement strand
ACCGGCCTGCGCCGTCGCTGCGGCCACCGTGAAAGCGATCCGGTACCACGGTTTGATCGCGATGCGCTCTGCCCCTCAAGCCGCGCCAGCATCCGGCAACGTCTCGAAGGTGTACCCGATCCCGGTGCCGCCTTCGCGTATCGACGATCCCTCATGCTCGATGTGAGGCTCACACTGGGTACGGACGACGGCGCCGGCATGCCCCTGGCTCAATCGCCTGCTCGTAGTGGGTCTGGGTCGGCGCGAGGCAAGTGGGCCAATCTACGAGGTGCGCGGGATTTTCTGATCCCTGAAGTCCTGGGCAGGGAGCGCCGGGCGCACTCAGGCGCTGTCGAGCATGCTTCCAAAGCGGCTTCGCGGGTCACCGTCGGGGCCCCAGATCGACGAAGGTCGCGCCACTGGATGCCGGGCAAAGTCCACGCCCGCGTCGACCTGCGCGAGGAAGTTCTCAAGCATCTGGTTGAAGAGAGCTGGTTCTTCGAGGTTGATCGCGTGCCCGGAGCCGGGAAGAATCCCGAGGTGTGCCGTGGGGATCGTGCGCTTGAGCATCAGAGAAGTCTCCAGGCACGGCTCGTCCTCGTCGCCGCTCAGGATGAGCGTGGGGACGCTGATGCGCGCAATCGCGTCGGTGAGTTCGTAGAGGCAGGGTCGCTCGCTCTGATAGCCGCGCATTGTGTTGGCCGATCCCTCAGCCGAGTGTTCGGAGAGTTGGGCAACCGCCTCGGCAAACCCGCGGGGATCCTTGCGCGCGTACTGCACGCGTACTGCGCCATGGCCATAGGTGGCGGCAAAGTGTGCCATACCCTGGGCGCGGATGGATTGCGCGTAGGCGCGTGAACTTGCCTGGAACGCGCGGTAGTCGGCAGGATGCGCTCCGCTGCCCACGCCAGCGAGGCAAAGCGAGAGGGCACGAGGCGCCTCCGGACTAACCGCACCGCCTGTCGAGTCCGCCGCACAACGCAACCCGAAGTGCAGTGTCGCAAAGGCGCCCATCGAGAGTCCCACCACATGCGCCTGGCGGATCGCGAGTCCGTCCATCACGCAGGCGATGTCGGCGCTGACCCTGGCTTGCGAGTAGCTTCGCCAGTCGCCGGGCACGTCGGAGGGGGCGTAGCCGCGCGCGCTGTAAGAGATGCAGCGGTAGCGACGCGCGAAGTGTCGCATTTGCGGCTCCCAGCTTCGCCAGTCGCCGGCAAACTCGTGGACGAAGATCAGCGCTTTGCCGCTGCCGGATTCCTCATAGTGGAGGCCAACGCCATCGTCCGTGATGATCCTGGGCATGTTGCTCCTTTGATTGCGCGATGTCTTCAGCGTTCTGCGGCTTGTGACTCGCCGGCAGCCTGCAGGGCCTCACGAAGTACCTCGAGGTCACCGATGTGGTTGGCGAGAATGAGGATGAGACGGGCGTTGAAGGCGTGCGATTGCGGCTCGCTCAGGGTGCGATGGGCCCCGATGAGCATGTCGTAGAAGCGGTCGCTCGCCTCGGTGCTGCCCTTTGCAGGTTCCTCGCCAAGGTGGAAATTCGGCGTGAGCCGCAAGGTTTTCAAGTGGCATGCTCCGAGACTCTCACACTCACCCATCCGCAGGAGCGTTGCAGGGCTTCGGTGAGTACGCGAGGTTCGGGCTGCCTGAAGCGCGCGGCGATGTGCTGGTCCGGGCGGAGGAGATATGCGGTGCCGGGGTGCAGATCAAAGCGTTCGCGCACCAGTCCTTCGGTATCGAGATAAACCTCCGGGGGGTAGCCCGCCACAGCGTCAGAAGACGTTGCCCCCTCGCAGCAAGGGTTCGCGCCGGACGGGATCTCCCCCGCAGCATGGTGCCCTGCGCCGGACAGGATCTCCACCGATGGGCAAAGACCTTTCTCGGCACTGACCTGCGAAACCGAGGCAGGTGCCACAGGACTGATCAGGAGCAATTGCACCCGGGAGGCAGCGGCCCAGTTCGCCAGTGCGGCGAGCGCGCTCGAGGCCTTGGGAGTGTGCCGGGACGCGGCCGTTTCCGCCGCAACGAGCAGGGCAAAGCTTTGCCTGAGGACACGCAGCAGCCAGAGAGGCTCACCGTTGCGGCGCAGCGGTGCATCTGGAATCGGCGAGCCCGGTTGCAGCACCGTCTGGAAGTGCTCGCCCGCCTGATCGGCGGTGTTGAGCGGCGAGTCGACATAGTGCGTGGGTATCGAGAGCCTTCCTGAATTCACCATGCGCTGCGCGAAGCTGAAGTGCCGGGCCAGATCGAGCGTCGCATTGCGAAACATGCGGCTGATCGGCGACTTTGGCGTGATGAAGTCGGTGGAGCGGGTGGAGTTGAGGATGTTCTCGTCGGCGGCGGCTCCACGCTCCTGGTCGTAGCTCTCCAGCAGTTGCGGGGGCGAGTAACCGTGAATGACACGTGCCAGTTTCCAGGCGAGGTTCTCCGCGTCCTGGATTCCCGAATTGGCACCGCGCGCGCCAAAGGGTGATACCTGGTGCGCCGCATCGCCCGCGAAGACCACCCTTCCATGCACCAGCCTGGGCATGCGTCGGCACTGGAAGGTATACACCGACACCCACTCGAGCTCAAACGCCCGCTCCTCGCCGAGCATTGCGCGGATACGCGGGATCACCTTCTCGGGCTTTTTCTCTTCCTCCGGGTCGGCGTCCCATCCGAGCTGAAAGTCGATGCGCCAGACCTGATCCGCCTGCCTGTGGAGCAGTACCGACTGGTTGGGATGAAACGGTGGGTCAAACCAGAACCAGCGCTCCGCAGGGAAATCGGCCTTCATCACGACGTCGGCGATCAGAAAGCGATCACTGAACACCCGACCCTCGACCTCGAGTCCCATCTGTCGGCGGATCGGGCTGCGGGCCCCGTCGGCGACCACCAGCCACGCTGCCTTCAACGCGTAGGGCCCCTCTGGCGAACGGATGTGGAGCACCACATGGTCTGCGTGGACCTCCACAGAATCCGCCCGTTGTTTCCAGCGCATTTGCACGCCTGCCTCAGCGCAGCGCTGCTGCAGATACTCCTCGAGGTAGTACTGCTGAAGGTTGATCATCGCGGGCCGTTCATGACCCGGCTCGGGGAGGAGGTTGAAACGATAGATTTCGTGTTCACGGAAGAAGGTGCGGCCCACATGCCAGCTCACCCCCTTGCGACCCACCTGCTCTCCCACTCCGAGCCTGTCGAGGATTTCCAGGGTGCGTTTGGCATAGCACACGCCGCGTGAGCCGATCGAGACCGTGTCGTCCTCATCGATCAGCAGCGCCGCGATGCCCTGCTGCTGGAGGTCGATGGCGCAACTCATTCCCACCGGTCCTGCACCAACGATCACCACCGGATAGGGTGGAGGGCCCTCGGCGACCCGCGCAGTCGAGGCGATCAGCGCCTGCGCATCCCGGCGCAACTCGTGCGGCGTGTCGTAGGCAAACTTCGGATACCTGTAGGTCTTGAGCACACTCCTCCTCCCTTGGGCACGGTTGATGCGCCTTCTGCTTCAGCCCGGCCCCCCGACTCCCCGCGCGCTCGGGCGATTCGCCCCGCGCCACGGCCCCGCGCCACGGCTACGCCCGCGGCCACGCCCTTGGCCACGGCTACAGCCACGGCTGCAACCAAGCCCGCGGCTACGGCCACGGCCAGACGCATCTGCCGTGCCTTGCGTATCTTGTGATGATGCCTTATCCGGTCCCCTCCCCGAGGAGTCCTCGGCTACGCTACGTGGTCACCTCGAGCCCAAATGCCGGGCTTGGGTACTGAGCAGACTCACACACTTTTGGGGGCAAGCATGGCAACACGGCAAGCGCGGCGGATCACAGGACGGGAGGCCTTCCTAGAGGTGCTCGCCGACGAGGGCGTGACGCATCTCTTTGGCAACCCGGGGACGACCGAATTGCCATTGATGGAGGCGCTGCCGCACACACCCCGGATTCGCTATGTGCTTGGTCTGCAGGAGTCGATCGTGGTGGCGATGGCCGATGGCTTCAGCCGATCCACTGGCGCGCTCACCGCAGTGAATCTGCACTGCATGCCTGGGCTTGGTCACGCGATGGGGGCGATCCATGCTGCGGGGTTTTCCGGTTCGCCGATCATCATCACTGCGGGTCAGTACGAAATCGGCTACGGTTTGCAAGAGCCGCTCCTCTACGAACCTCTGGTCGAGGTTGCAGCCCCGCTTGTCAAATGGGCCTTCGAGATTCAGCGGCTCGAGGATATTCCGCGGGTCGTACGCAGGGCAGCGAAGATCGCGATGGCTTCGCCGCGCGGCCCGGTGTTTCTGAGCCTTCCAGCCTCGGTTCTCGATCAGGAGGGTTGTATCGACCTGCTGCGCCCCACGCGGGTGGAGGAGCGCGTCGTACCGGCTGCCAGTGTCATCGATCGACTGGTGGAGCGCTGCCTTTCGGCATCAAGGCCGGTGATCCTTGCCGGCCGCGAGCTGGCCGAGCAGGACGCATTCGGCCCCGCCTGCGAACTGGCGGAGCGCCTCGGTGCGGCGGTGTACCTCGATTCGGTGCCCTACAACAGCCGGTTTCCGGTTGAACACCCGTGCCACATGGGCGATATCACCCGTAACCAGAGGAAAGTGCGCGCATCGCTCGAGCCCTTCGACCTGCTGATCTGCCTCGGGGGTGATTTGCTGCGCATGTCGGCCTACAGCGCAGTGGAGCCGCTTCCCGCCAGCCTCGAGGTGATTCACCTGAGCCAGCGCGACTGGGAACTCGGCAAGAACTATCCCACGGATCTCGCGATCCGCGCCCATGTGGGCAGCACGCTCCCGGTCTGGCTCGAGGCGTTGCAGGCAACCACCACGTCGGCCCAGCGTGAGGCCGCAGCGGCGCGCGTGGCAGCCTTGCGGGAAGGCAACTGGTTGAGCAAGCGCGATGCGGCTGCGCGGGAAGCTGGAAACCTCAGGGCCAGGCTGCCCGACGACAGCCGGATCGACCCCGGTGCGATGATGTTTGCGCTGAGCGAGGCGCTGCCCGAGGACGCATTGATTGTTGAGGAGGCGCCGACCACCGCGGCGCAGTTGCATACCTTCCTGCGTGTGCGGCATCCCTTGCAGGCCTTCGGCCTGAGCAGCGGCGGGCTTGGCTTTGCGCTTCCTGGGGCGATTGGCATGGCATTTGGAAATCCCGGGCGGCGTGTGGTGGCACTGCTCGGCGACGGCAGTGCGATGTACGCGATCCAGGGTCTCTGGACTGCGGCGCACTTCAGCCTGCCGGTGTCTTTCGTGATCGCCAACAATCGCAGCTATCGGATCATCAAGGATCGGCTGATCGCCTTGCGCGATTCGGATCACTTCATCGGCATGGACCTGAGCAATCCCTTTCTTGATTTTCCCGCGCTCGCCGCCGGCATGGGAGTGGCGTCACGATCGGTTTCCCGCTACGTTGAGCTCGACCCGGCGTTGCAGTGGGCCTTCGCAGGCGAGGGGCCGAAGCTCCTCGATGTGCAGATTGCCTCAGGCTACGAGGCTGCCGAGGGGGTTGTGCAATGATCACCAGCAGACTCGATGCAGGGGCGCGCGGGGTTTTTCCGATCGCGCCCACGCCCTTCCACACCGACGGACGCATCGATTGGGACTCGATCGACCGGATGGCCGATTTCTACGCCGGGATCGGTGCCGATGGCCTCACGATCCTCGGGGTGCTCGGGGAGGCTCCAAAGCTGGATGCCGAAGAGTCGCTCGCTATCGTGCGGCGGATTTGCGCGCGGATGAAGGTGCCGGTGATCGTGGGCGTTTCTGCGCCCGGCTTTGCCCCGATGCGCTCCCTTGCCCGTGCATCGATCGATCTTGGAGCCGCCGGTGTGATGATCGCGCCGCCCAATACCCTGCGCACCGACGAGCAGATCGTGAACTACTACCGGCAAGCCTCGCTCGCGATTGGCGAGGATATTGCCTTCGTCATTCAGGACTACCCGCTCACGTTTGCGGTACAAATGACCCCTCGGGTGATCGAGCGCATCGTGCGCGACAATCCCGCGTGCGTGATGCTCAAGCACGAAGACTGGCCCGGGCTCGAGAAGATCTCGGCGCTGCGCAGCTTCGAGCGCGAGCAGACGATGCGGCACATCGCGATTCTCTGCGGCAACGGCGGGCTATTCCTCGATTTCGAGCTCGAACGCGGGGCGGATGGAGCCAACACCGGCTACGCTTTCCCCGACATGCTCATCGACGTGGTGCGCATGCATGCACGTGGTGAGCGCGACAAGGCGCATGACCTTTTCGATGCGCATCTGCCCCTGCTGCGCTACGAGCAGCAACCCGGTGTGGGACTGGCGGTACGCAAGTATGTGATGATGAAACGGGGAATCCTCGCAAGCGATGCGCAACGTGGTCCGGCCTCGCCTCTGAGCGCTGCAGCCCGAACGGAGACCGACTATCTGCTTTCGCGGGTGGCAAGGGTTGACTCCCGCGCCCAGCTCTGAGCGCAAGCCGCTCAACGGCAGTCCCCGTGATGGGGGCCCCTCCGATGAAGGCTCGCAGCGGGGGTCTTTCAGTCCTTGCGTTGTGTAGGCCAACTCGGGCGCCTCAACCCGGCCCCGCCGGCAGTTGCATCATCCACCAGTCGAGCGGAAGCCCTGCAAAGACGGCTGCACCAAACCAGTTGTTGTGGTTGAACGCCTTGAAGCAACCCTCGCGGCTGCGTTCGCGGATGAGTGCGTAGTGGTAAAGCGCGATGCCTCCAGCCAGTGCAAGGCCCAGGTACCAACCGGCACCGAGTGAAGCAAGAACTCCGGCAGCCGCCAACAGCACCAGCGTGAAGGCGTAGCTTGCCATCACGGCTGCCACGTCGAGCCTCCCGAAGGTGATCGCCGAGGTGCGGATGCCGAGCTGGAGATCGTCGTCGCGGTCGACCATGGCGTACTCGGTGTCGTAGGCCAGGGCCCAGAAGACGTTGGCGAGCAGCAAGAGCCAGCACAAGGGAGGGAGCGCACCGGTGAGTGCGGCAAAGGCCATCGGGACGCCGAAGCCAAAGGCAAGGCCGAGGTAGGCCTGGGGAATCGCCAGGAAGCGCTTGGTGAAGGGGTAGCTTGCCGCGAGGAAGGCGGCGACTGCCGCCATCGCCCAGGTGAGCCGGTTGTAGGGAAGGATGAGCAGGAGTGCAACAAGCGCCAGCGCCGCAAACACCGCCAGCGCTTCCCAGGGCGCGATTCTTCCTGCGGTGAGCGGTCGGTTGGCGGTGCGCTTCACAAAACGATCGAAGTCGCGATCGGCGTAGTCGTTGATCGCGCACCCTGCCGACCGCATCAGCAGCGTTCCGAGGCAAAAGACCAGCAGGTCGCGCAGCGGCGGCGGGCCGTTTGAAGCGATCCACAGGGCCCACAGCGTGGGCCAAAGCAGCAACAGGGTGCCGATCGGCCGGTGCATGCGCGTGAGCCACCAGTATTCGCGCATGCGGGCGAGGATCACTTGCGTGCTCGCGCGGTCGATTCGCGGTAGGGCCCTTCGCGCACCCCGCCCTCGATGATCAGCACCTCGAGCACTGGCGCTTCGCCCGCCTGGGTTGAGGCGTTGGCGGTGCCACCCGAGGAGGCTCCCCCATTTGGCGCTGTTTTCAACGATGGCCTTTCGCCTGCGGTGGCGCCCGATGGGCCCTTTGCCGGGGACGTTGGAGGCGCATCGTCCCTTGGAGCCTTGCCCTGCACCTGGCGCGCCGCCCGCGCATCCTCCGGGGGCGCGGCAACAGGCGCCTGTCGGCGCACGACGAGCCCTGCGTGGCTGAACTGTTGCAGACGTTTCGGACCGATGCCGGGGACACGCTCGCCAAAGTCACGCATGTCGCGGAAAGGTTTGCGCTGTCGGGTCTGAAGGATGCGCTGAGCGGTGGCCGGACCGATCCCAGGGATGCTGCGCAATTGCTCCTCACTTGCGGTGTTGGCGTCAACCGTTCGCATTTCGGGCTGCGCCTGGCCCGACAACGTGCTGCTGGTGGGGATGAAGCCGGCGTGGGGCAGGGGTGGCGTTGGGGCGGAAGTGCCGCGCACCGGACTGATCTGCGCTTGTGCCTGAGGGGAGGAGAGCGAGGCACCGAAGGCGAGGATCACAAGGATTACGAGGATGGCCGGGGGTGTTCGCTGGCGCGCCGACGAGGTTGCGTGGATACGCGGTGGGCCTGAAAGGGCTTTGGGGTCCATCGGGGGGTCTCCGACTCGCGTTTGCTCCGGAGGCCCCCTCATTGGGACATCCCGCAAGCGCGGTTGCCGGGTCGGACTCCGGCCGCAGAGACTTGCAGCGTCCTTCAGGGTCTGGTTGCATCGGCAGGGATCGGAGAGTAGGTGTCCCAACGGCTGCATCCGGGGCATTGCCAGACGTGGCGGGTGGACTGGAACCCGCAGCGATTGCAACTCAGGCGGCCCGATGCCGGGCCGAGCCGCTGCAGGAAGGAGCGTACCGCCTCGAGTCGATCGGCCGAGCTTGCGCTTTGCGCCCTGCGCTCGAGCAATTCCAACAGGTTCGAGGCATTGGGCGCCCGCAGCGCCTCGCGCTCTGCCAGTTCGAGCGCGGCTTCGGCGCCGTCACGCGCCTCGACCGCCCGCAGGATCAGGCTCAGGAGTTCAGCCGAGGGAGCCCTTTGCTGGGCCTCGATCAGCAGCCCGAGGGCATCGGTCGGCTCCGCCTCGCCCGGGCCCGTGGGAAAGGGTCCCGCAGCGCCCCGCGCGTGACACCCGAGCCACCATTCGGCCATGGTGCATGCGAACGCCGGCCAGCGCGCAAGAATCCCTCTGCCAAGGTCGATCGCCTGCGGACTCTGACCAAGCCGTGCATGCAGGGCGCCGAGGGCGAGATAAGCGCGGGGGTGGTTGGGCGCAACGCTGGTTGCCGTGGCGAATGCGGCCAGCGCGGCCCGATCGTCGCTGCGAGCCTGATGCTCGAGCGCCAACTCGCAATGCAGGTGTGCCTGCAACGCAAGCCTAGACGGATCTTGCTGCGCGGACCCCACCTCGGCATAGTCGGCATGGTCGTTGGCGAGCAGGCCGAGCGCCTTGGACCAGTCCTTCAGCCGCTGCGCGATGTCGAGCCGCAACGCAAAGGCCTCCGGAGCATGCGTGCTGTCTTCGAGCTGCCCGAGTGCTGCGTCGGCCCGGTCATAGAGTCCGGCCTTGAAATAGTCCTGCGCAATCTCGTAGCGTGCGCGGTCGCGGTCGGACGCGCTGAGGAGGGTGCGCTGGAGCAGATTCTGGTGAACCCGGATGGCGCGGTCGGTCTCGCCGCGGCGCCGAAACAGTTGCCCGAGCGCAAAGTGCAACTCGACCAGGTCAGGTTCCTGACGGATCAGTTCGGTGAATGCGTCGATGGCCTTCTGCGGGTCTTCCTTGAGGACGAAATTGAGTCCACGGAAATACGCTTGCGGCAGGCTCTCGACGTTGTTTTCGGGCGGGGCCGACTGCCCGCTCTCCCGGCGTGACGCCAACCAGCCCAGGGCAAAGAAGAGGGCTGCCCCGGGCAACCACCAGAAGTCAAACTCCATGCGCTCCGGTGGGGCTGGACTGCGGCTTTCGGGTGAGCCGCTCGATCTCGCGTCGTTGTGCGTAGAACTTCGGCGTGAGCGCGAGGAGCCCCACGATCATCCCTGCGGCGAAGAAACCTGCCAGAAAGACCACCAGCGGTGCCCGCCACACGGTGTCGAGCCCCAGAAAGTGCACCTCCACGATTTCGGCGTTGGCAAGTGCAAAACCGAGCACGACCACAAACAGGGCGGCGCGGAAAAGCCAGTGCAGCGAGCGGATCATGATGCCCCCGGAAGGCCTCCTTCGCGGGGGTTGGGCGGAGCACCCGTTGGGGCGCCCGCTGGAGCAACCGCCGGAGCGCCCGCTGGAGCATCCGCCGGAGCGCCGGGGTCGGGGCTCTGCGCAGGGCTTCGGCGAGCAACCGGATCAGCGGGGGTCCTGTCGGGCACCGAAAGGTCGACGCGCACCCGCAGTTCCTTGCCTGGCTTGAAGTGTGGCGCAAGCTTTTCCGGGACCTGTACGGCTTCGCCCGACTTCGGGTTGCGTCCCACGCGCGGCGGGCGCCGGGTGATTGCGAAGCTGCCGAACCCCCGAATCTCGATCCGGCGACCCTCGACCAGCGATTGGGTGAGCGCATCGAGCAGCGCGCGTACTGCGTACTCCGCATCGCGCGGTGCCAGCTGGGGGTATCTCGTTGCCAGCCGCGTGATTAGCTCGGATTTCGTGATCGACACCGCATCCTCGGGGAACGGATCGACCTCGAGAGGAGCGGGCTCCGGGGATTGCGGATCAGATCTCACCGTGATTTCCCGATTCAAAGTGCTGCGTCGGACGTGCGCGATGGAAGGCCGGCCTTATTGCCCCTGCCCGTCGAGCTTGGCCCTGAGGAGCGCGCCAAGATTGGTGGTGCCCGATTGGGCCGCAGTCTCGGCCTGCATGCGGGTGAGCGCAGTGGCCGTTTCCTGGCTTTCCCTGGCCTTGATCGAAAGACTGATCGCACGGCTCTTGCGGTCGATGTTGATCACCATCGCCTCCACCTCGTCGCCCTCCTTGAATCGGGTGCGCGCGTCCTCGACACGTTCGCGCGAAATTTCCGAAGCGCGCAGATATGCCTCGGTGTCGCCGCCCAGATCCACGGTGACGCCGCGTGCATCCACCGCCTTCACCCGGCCGCGGACGATCGAGCCTTTCTCGGTGGTGGCCGAGAAGCTGTTGAAGGGGTCGCCTTCGAGTTGCTTGATGCCGAGCGAGATCCGCTCGCGCTCGGTGTCGATGGCGAGCACGATCGCCTCGACCTCGTCGCCCTTCTTGAAGTCGCGCACCGCTTCCTCGCCTGGTCGGTTCCACGAAAGATCCGACAGGTGAACAAGGCCGTCGATACCGCCCGGCAGCCCGATGAAGACACCGAAGTCGGTGATCGACTTGATCGCGCCGCGTACCCGGTCGCCCTTGCGGTGGTTCTCGAAGAACTCCTCCCAGGGGTTCGGCCGGGTTTGTTTCATGCCGAGCGAGATACGTCTGCGGTCCTCGTCGATCTCGAGCACCATCACCTCGCATTCCTGACCGAGCGACACCATCTTGCCGGGGTTTACGTTCTTGTTGGTCCAGTCCATCTCCGAAACATGCACCAGACCCTCGATGCCGGGTTCGATCTCGACGAATGCGCCGTAGTCGGTGATGTTGGTGACCTTGCCGAACATCCGGGTGCCCGAGGGGTAGCGACGACCGATGCCGATCCACGGGTCATCGCCGAGCTGCTTGACGCCGAGCGAAACACGGTTCTTCTCCTGGTCGAACTTCAGCACCTTGGCGGTGACCTCGAGCCCCACCTGCAGGACTTCCGAGGGGTGACGCACCCTGCGCCACGCCATGTCGGTGATATGAAGCAGGCCATCGATGCCGCCGAGGTCGATGAAGGCACCGTAATCGGTGATGTTCTTCACCAGGCCCTTCACAATCGCACCCTCGGAGAGTTGCTCCATCAGGCGTGCGCGTTCTTCGCCCTGCGACAGTTCAACGACCGCACGTCGGGACAGCACAACGTTGTTGCGTTTGCGGTCGAGCTTGATCACCTTGAATTCGAGCGTCTTGCCTTCAAAGGGCGTGGTGTCCTTCACCGGACGGGTGTCGATCAGCGAACCGGGTAGAAAGGCGCGGATGCCGTTGGTCATCACGGTGAGGCCGCCCTTCACCTTGCCGGTGATCGTGCCGCTCACGAGTTCTCCCTTTTCGAGCGCCTTCTCGAGATTGATCCAGGCGGCAAGGCGTTTGGCCCGGTCTCGCGAGAGCCGTGTCTCGCCATAACCGTCCTCGATCGAATCGATCGCAACCGACACGAAGTCGCCCTCGACCACATCGACTTCGCCGCGGTCGTTGTGAAACTCCTCGATCGGTATGTAGCTTTCGGACTTCAGTCCGGCGTTGACGACGACGAAGTTGTGGTCGATGCGAATCACCTCGGCGGTGATCACCTCGCCCGCACGCATCTCCTGGCGGGTGAGCGACTCTTCAAACAGTTCGGCGAAGCTTTCAGTGGTGGTGGCCAACATGCATTCCTTTGTTGAGGGGGGCCGACAGCGCCGGGCGCTGACTGCCTGTACTGATCACCGTCGGGCCTGGCTGGGGGGAAGACTGGACCGACGTGATCCGTTGGGTTGCTGAAATCCGGAGGGTGATGTGCCATCCGGTGCCCTGAGGTGCTGATCCGGGGACGCCGGCGAGCGCGGTATGTTGCGCCCTCCGACAGCAGCCCACCATTGCAGCACCTGCTCCACCGAGTCCTCGATGCTCAGCGTTGTGCCGTCGAGCAAGCGGGCTTCGGGTGCCGCCTCGAGCGGCGCAACGCTGCGCGACTGATCGCGTGCGTCACGCTTCCGGAGGTTGGCGAGAACGCTTTCGAGAGTAGCAGAAAACCCTTTCTCGATCAACTGTTTAGTCCGGCGTTTCGCGCGGGACTCGAGCGCTGCCACGAGGAACACCTTGAGGCAGGCCTCGGGGAAGACCACGGTTCCCATGTCCCTGCCGTCGGCGACCAGGCCCGGTGCGCTGCGGAAGGCCCGCTGCCGCGCGAGAAGGGCGGCGCGGACCTCAGGCAGCGCAGAAAACTCCGAGGCGAGGTTGCCGATCCGCTCTGCGCGAAGCGCTTCGCTGACTTCGCGGTCCCCAAGCATGATGCCGTCGGCATGGAAACGGAGCGGCAGGTTCAGCGCAAGCGCATGGGCGAGCGCTGGATCGGCCTGCGCCATCTCCGGGTTGAGTTGCTGTTCTTCGGCAAAGAGCGCATAGGCCCGGTAGATCGCGCCCGAGTCGAGGTAGTGAAAGCCGAGCGCCTGAGCAACCCTGCGCGCGAGCGTCCCCTTGCCCGAGGCGGTCGGGCCGTCGATCGTGAGCACTGGCGCGACGCTGTCGTCAGTCATGCCGCGCAACAACCCGCATGCCGCAGCCCTGCGCCAGCGTCACAAAGTTCGGAAAGGAGGTGACCACGTTGGCGGTATCGAGGATCTCGATCGGCGCCGTCGCGCGCTGGGCGGCGACCGCAAAGGCCATTGCGATGCGGTGGTCGCCCCGCGAGTCGATGTGCACCCCGGCAAAGCGTTGTCCGGGGTTGCCTTCGATGATCATGCCGTCGCGAGTTGCCTTCACGCTTGCCCCGCAGGCGAGCAGCCCCGCCTCCATGGCCGCGATCCGGTCCGATTCCTTCACCCGCAACTCCTCGGCGCCGCGCACCACGGTCCTGCCTTGGGCGCAGGCCGCTGCAACAAAGAGGACCGGAAACTCGTCGATGGCGAGCGCGACCAGTTCCTCGGGCACTTCGATGCCCCGCAGGGGGGCCGCGCGCACCCGCAGGTCGGCAACCGGTTCGCCGCCCGCTTCGCGTGGATCGAGCAATTCGATGTTGGCGCCCATGCGGCGCAGGATGGCGATCACGCCGGTGCGGGTGGGGTTGATGCCAACATGCTCGAGCGTGAGATCGGAGCCCGGCACGATCGAGGCGGCCACCAGAAAAAAGGCCGCCGAGGAGATATCGCCGGGCACCTCGATCGGGCAGGCCTCGAGCGACTGCCCGCCGCTGAGTGCGCGGGAAGCGCCTTCGACCAGCACCTTCACGCCGAAGCCTCCGAGCATGCGCTCCGTGTGGTCGCGGGTTGGCGCGGGTTCGGTGACCCGGGTTGTGCCCTGCGCGTAAAGGCCTGCAAGAAGCACTGCCGACTTCACTTGCGCGCTTGCCACCGGCAAGGCAAAGTCGATGCCGTGCAGGCCCGGGCCCGGGCTGATCCGGATCGGTGGCCGCCCATCGTCGGTTTCGACCTGTGCACCCATCCGGCCGAGCGGTTCGGCAACACGCCGCATCGGCCGCCTCGAGAGCGAGGCATCGCCCACGAGGGTGCTGGAAAAACGCTGGCCCGCGAGGAGTCCCATCATCAGCCGCATCGCGGTCCCGGCGTTGCCACAATCGAGGGGTGCGCAAGCCGCCTGCAGTCCGTGCAGACCAACCCCGGCAATTCTGAGGTGGCCCTGGTTGGGTCCCTCGATCGATACCCCGAGGGCCCTGAAGGCGTGCATGGTGGAGAGAGCATCGGCGCCTTCGAGAAAGCCGCTCACCTCGGTGGTGCCCCGGGCGATTGCCCCGAGCATGACCGCGCGGTGCGAGATCGACTTGTCGCCTGGTACCCGCAGCGTGGCCCGCAGGCCCTGCGGTGCGGCCCAGGCCCGCAATAGCGAGGGAGCAGGTTCTGCGGCCGGCGTGGTGCGCCGATCGGCACGCGGATCGTCGGGCTTGGAATCAGTCACGGCGGTCGTCAAGCGGCGTCTCCGTTGGTTGCGGGTTGCGGGCGTTCGGGGCGGGGCGGTGGCCTTGGGCGGCTGCTGGAGCAGCTCAGGCCGCGTCGCGCAGTTGCCTGCGCCAGACTGCGGCCTCTTCGAGCAACTCGCACAGGCCGGCGGTGTTGTTCGTCTCGATTGCCTCCACAAGGGCGCGGAGCGCAGCCAGATGCCGCTGCGCCGATCGCAGCGCGTGGTCGCGGTTGGACAGGATGATGTCGCTCCAGAGCCTTGCATCGCTCGCGGCAATCCGGGTGGTGTCCCTGAGCCCCGCGCCTGCGCGCAGCAGGCTCTGTTCGGCGTGCGGACCGCGCGCGATACCCAGGCAGAGTGCGAAGGCTGCGGCGTGCGGCCAGTGCGACACCTCGCCGTAGAGCGCATCGTGCGCGACCGGGTCGATGGATTCGACACGCGCTCCGAGCCGCTCCCAGAAAGCCGAGACGGCTTTGCGCGTAGGTGCGCCAACCCTGTGGTCGCTGCATACCAGGACGCTGCGGTTCACGAAGAGATCCGGATTGGCGGCTTGCGCTCCGCTGCGCTCGGAGCCGGCGATCGGATGCGCTGGCAGGAACCGGCAGCGGAAGCGCCCAAGCGCGCGGTCTGCGCTTGCCACGATGGATAGTTTGCTGCTCCCGGTGTCGCTGAGGTGGGGCAGGGGAAGGCCTGCGTTTTCGAGTTCGTGGAGGCGGGCTGCCAACTGCGGCATCATGGCCACGATGGCGCCCACCGGCGCGGCCAGCACCACCAGATCCGATCCGTTGAGGCACGAGGGTGCATCGGCGCAGATCCGGTGCACCCAACCGGCGGCCTGCGCCTCGAGCGCATCGTTGCCGGGCGAGTAGGCCACCACGCGAGCTATGCCCGCACGCCGAACCGCAGCCGCCGCAATCGAGGCGCCGATCATGCCAACGCCGATGATCCCCAGCTGTGCAATCATGGGCCAGCAGCGCTGCGGACCTGCGGATTGCTGCGCTCAGGCTCCGGGCTAGCGCTTGAGGCCGGGCGCAGCGACTGCGGGCGCAGCGCCTGCGAAAGGGCGTCGATGAAGCGCACATTCTCCTCCGGCAGTCCAACCGACACCCGCAGCCAGCGGGGCAGTCCATAGTTGGACACCGGTCGCACGATCACGCCCTGGCGCAGCAGAGCAGCATAGACGGCGTCTGCATCGCCCACTTCGACCAGCACGAAATTCGCGTAGGAAGGCACGAAGCGGAGCTGCATCGTGGAAAACGCCGATTGCAGTTGTTCGAGCCCGCGGCGATTGAGCGCGTAGCTGCGCGCGAGATAGGCCTCATCGTTGAGCACTGCCTGGGCCGCAGCCAGCGCGAGGCTGTTGACGTTGAAGGGCTGGCGCAACCGGTTGAGCAGGTCTGTGATGCCTTCGCGGGCTATGGCGTAGCCAACCCGAAGACCTGCAAGCCCATAGGCCTTGCTGAGGGTGCGCGACACGATCAGGTTGGGATGGCGGCGCACCCAGGCTGCACTGTCCGCGCGCAACTCGGGGGGCAGGTATTCGGTGTAGGCCTCATCCAGCACCACTGCCACCCGCTCCGGAACCGCCTCGAGAAAGGCTTCGATGCGCGCTGCGGCGAGGAAGGTGCCGGTGGGGTTGTTGGGGTTGGCAACGAACACGATTCGGGTGCTGTCGTCGACAGCGGCAGCCATTGCTTCGAGGTCGTGACCCAGTTCGCGGGCCGGAACCACAACATGCCGGCCTCCGATCGCCTGCGTGGCCAGCGCATACACCGCAAACGCATGCTCCGCATAGATCGAGCCCAGTCCGGGCTGAAGAAAAGCGCGCGCCGCGAGTTCGAGGATGTCGTTGGATCCGTTGCCCAGGGTGATCCACTCGGCAGGGACCCGATGGCGTTGCGCGAGAAGAGCCTTGAGCGCAAACCCGTTGGAATCCGGGTAGCGCCCCAGGTCGCGCGCGGCTGCGGCGATCGCCTCTTGTGCCGACACCGGAACCCCGAGCGGATTTTCGTTGGACGCGAGTTTCACAATCCGGTCAGGGTCGAGCCCGTATTCGCGTGCGAGTTCCTCGATCGGCTTTCCTGCACGGTAAGGGGAAATGGCACGGACATGGGCGGGGGCCTGGGCGACAGGTCCGGATTCCCCCGCAGGCTTGGGCGTGGTGTGCATGGTGATGGGGCAGACGCTTCGGTGGGTTGGGGGTTGCCGTCGATTCCGGTGTGAAAAGTATTGGATTTCTGAAACAGATGGCGATCTTGCGCTCGGTGGATCCGGGGTGCCGGTCGGCTCAGCCTTCGAACGCCCGGGGATAGGAACCCACAATCTTCATGAAGGCTGCGCGTGCGCGCAGTTCCTCGAGTGCGGCCGCGACGGCCGGCTCTCGCTGGTGCCCGAGTACATCGATGTAGAAGTAGTATTCCCAATTGCCCTGTCGTGCGGGGCGCGATTCGAAGCGTTTCATTGAAACGCCGTGTCGGGCAAGCGGTTCGATCAGGTGATGCACCGCGCCAGCGCGATCCGGAACCGAGAGGATCAACGAGGTCTGGTCGGTTCCCGAGGGAGCGCAGTCGCGCGCGCCCACCACTGCAAAGCGCGTCCGGTTGTGCGGATCGTCCTGGATCGCCCCTTGGGCAATCCGAAGGCCATAGCGTTGCGCCGCGCTTTCGGAGGCGATCGCTGCTGCCTCGGGCGACGCTGCCGCAAGCCGGGCACCCTCCGCGTTGCTTGCCGCCGCAAGCCGCTGCGCTGTGGGCAGATTCCGGTCGAGCCATCCGGTGCATTGCGCGAGCGCCTGTGGGTGAGCGTAGACGAAGCGGAGGCCTTCGAGGCTCCCATCGAGGCTCAGCAGGTTATGCCGTACCGCAAGTGAGACCTCCGCGCTGATCCGCAGGGGCGATTGCAGCATCAGGTCGAGCGAGCGATTCACCGCGCCCTCCGAGGAGTTCTCCACCGGCACGATGCCGAAGTCTGCCCGCCCGGATTCAGTGGCACGGAACACTTCGTCGATGCTTGAACAAGGCACCGGATCGACGCCCTGGCCAAAGTGCTTGTGCAGCGCGAGCTCCGAAAAAGTACCTGGCGGACCGAGGTAGGCGATGCGCAATCGCCGCTCGATTTCGCGACACGCCGAAATCACTTCACGCCAGATCGATTCGATCGCCGCGTCTGAGAGAGGCCCCGGATTGTCGTTGCGCAAGCGCGCGATGATCGCCGCCTCACGCTCGGGCCGCCAGACCGGGGTGTGGCGGCTTGCCTTGAGCGCTCCGACCTCGCCGGCAAGGTTGGCGCGGCGCGCGAGGAGCGCAAGCAACTGCGCATCCACAGCGTTGATTGCTTCGCGCAGCACGCCAAGCGCCGCGCTGTCCTCTGCGCCTTCCTCGGGCGCGACCTGCACTGGGGGAGAGGGTTCAGCCATGGCGGCGTTCAAAGTCGCGCATGAAGTCGACGAGAGCATGAACGCCCGCAAGCGGCATGGCGTTGTAGATCGAGGCCCGCATGCCACCGACGACCCGATGACCCTTGAGCGCAAAGAGCCCGGCATCCAGCGACTCGGCGAGGAAGGCTTCATCGAGCGATGCGTTGCGGAGAAAGAACACCACGTTCATCCGCGAGCGGTACGCGGGCTCAACCCGGTTGAGGTAGAGCGAGGAGTTGTCGATGGCGTGGTAGAGCAGCGCGGCCTTCGCCCGATTGACTTCGGCGATCGCGGCCAGGCCACCCTGACGCAACAGCCAGTCAAAGACAAGACCTGCAAGATAGATTGCGAAGGTGGGTGGCGTGTTGTACATCGAAGCATGCTCGGACACCGTCTGGTAGTCGAAAGCCGATGGGCAATGCCGGTGCGCCTTTCCGAGCAGGTCCTCCCGCACGATCACGAAGCTCAGTCCGGCAGGTCCGATGTTCTTTTGCGCTCCGCCGTAGAGCAGTCCGAAGCGCTCCACCTCGAGGGGTTCGGAGAGCAGTGTGGAACTCACGTCGGCCACCACAGGCATCTCGGGCGGGACCTGATGACTGGCGCTGCCGCGTTCGATCGGCGCATCGAAGGCCACGCCGTCGATCGTCTCGTTGAGGCAAAGGTGCAGGTAGGAGGATTGGGGGTTGACCCGCCATTGCGACTGTGGCGTCACGCCGCGAAAGCTGCCCTGCGCATCGCGGCTGTCGGCCACCACGGCCACCTCGCCGTAGCGGGCCGCCTCCTTCGCCGAACGTGCCGACCACTGGCCGCTGATCAGGTAGCTGGCCCGCTGGAACGGGGCCATCAGGTTGAGAGGGACGATCGCATTCTGGCCAATGGCACCGCCCTGCATGAAGAGCACCTTGTAGTGCTGCGGAACGCGCAGCAAGCTTCGCAGATCGGCTTCGGCCTGCTCGGCCACCGCGATGAATGCCTTGCTCCGGTGGCTGATCTCCATCACCGACACCCCGAGACCGCGCCAGTCGAGCATCTCGCCCGCGGCCCGTTCGAGGACCTCGGTGGGCAGCGCTGCGGGGCCCGGCGAGAAGTTGAAGACACGCCGCTGCGCGCGGGCATCGGCGAGTCTTCGGTCGGCCGCAGGCTGGAGATTGGCCGAGGGCTCGAGACCGGCCAAGGACTGGAGGCCGGCCGCAGGCCTGGGATCGGCCGCAGTCTGGAGATCGGGTCTGGCTGGCCCGGCGCTCATGCTGCGCAGCTCAGGGCTCGCTACCGGCGGCGGAAAGCGCTGAGCCTTCCTCGAGCACGCTCTCGGTATCCGATTCAACGATCCGTTGCAGGCCACTCAAGCGCGAGCCTTCGTCGATGGCGATCAACGTCACGCCCTGGGTGGCGCGACCCATCTCGCGAACCTCGGCAACCCGGGTGCGCACCAGTACCCCGGAATTGGTGATCAGCATGATCTCGTCAGATGGGAAAACGAGGACTGCCCCCACCACCTTGCCGTTGCGCTCGGTGGTCTGGATCGCGATCATCCCCTTGGTGCCACGTCCGTGGCGTGTGTACTCGCCGAGGGGTGTGCGCTTGCCGTAGCCGTTTTCGGTGGCCGTGAGCACCGACGGCATCGCTGGGTCGGCTGTGGCAGCCGGCGTGGAGAAGGAGGCAGCCGGCGTGGAGAAAGACGCAGCCGCCGTGGAGGGAGAGGATCCCGGTCGGGAGTCTGATGCGGCACCGACCGCAGGACGGATGTCGGACTCGGCCACCAGCATGGCGATCACCCTCTGATCGTCTTCGAGCATCATCCCGCGGACGCCCCGCGCCACCCGTCCCATCGGGCGTACGTCGTTTTCGGCGAAGCGCACTGCCTTGCCGGCGTCGGAAAAGAGCATCACGTCGTGGCGGCCGTCGGTGAGCGCAGCGCCGATGAGGAAGTCGCCCTCGTCGAGATCGACCGCGATGATGCCCGCCTTGCGCGGGTTCGAGAAATCGCTGAGCGGGGTCTTCTTCACTGTGCCGAGCGCAGTGGCCATGAATACGAAATGATCGTCATCGAAGTGCTTCACCGCGAGGACCACGGTGATCTTTTCGCCGTCGAAGAGCGGAAACATGTTGACGATCGGTCTGCCGCGGGAACTCCGCGAACCCTGCGGGACTTCCCAGACCTTGAGCCAATACACCCGGCCGCGGTCGGAAAAGCACAGGATTGTGTCGTGGGTGTTGGCAATGAAGAGTTGATCGATCCAGTCGTCGTCCTTCATCGAGGCGGCCTGCTTGCCGCGTCCGCCCCGGCGCTGGGCGCGGTACTCCGAGAGGGGCTGGCTCTTGAAGTATCCGCCGTGCGAGAGTGTGACCACCATGTCCTGCGGCTGGATCAGGTCGCCGGTTTCGAGGTCAGCCGGGTTGCGCTCGATGGTGCTTCGCCGGGGGTCTCTGGCAGGGTCGCTGAAGTCCCTGGCCGCAGCGCGCAGTTCCTCGCCAATGAGCGTGGTGATGCGTTCGCGTCGCGCGAGGATATCGAGAAAGTCGAGGATCTGGTCGACGACTTCCCGGTATTCGGAGAGGATCTTCTCCTGCTCGAGCCCGGTGAGCCGTTGCAGCCGCATCTGCAGGATTTCCTGCGCCTGGATATCCGACAAACGGTACTGCGGGGCGCCTCCCGCATCCTCGATCAGACCGTAGCCCTCGCCGAGACCCTCAGGGCGGATGGCTTTGGTGTGGCCCCCCACCCGCTCGAGCATCTGCAAGGCCACGCCGGCGTTCCAGGTGCGACTGAGCAGACGTTCCTTCGCCTCGGGCGGCGAGGCCGAAGTGCGGATCGTGTGGATCATCGCATCAACATTGGCAAGCGCCACCGCGAGCCCCTCGAGCACATGGCCGCGCTCGCGGGCCTTGCGCAACTCAAACACGGTCCGGCGGGTGATCACCTCGCGTCGATGGCTGAGGAAGGCCTCGAGCATCTGCTTGAGGTTGAGAAGACGCGGCTGCCCCTCCACGAGCGCCACCATGTTCACGCCAAAGGTGTCCTGCAACTGGGTGTTCTTGTAGAGATTGTTGAGCACCACTTCGGGATGCTCGTTGCGCTTGAGTTCGATCACGACCCGCATGCCCGACTTGTCGGACTCGTCGCGGATGTCGGAGATCCCCTCGAGGCGCTTTTCGTTCACCAGCTCGGCAATGCGCTCGAGAAGTACCCGTTTATTGACCTGGTAGGGGAGTTCGTCGACGATGACGGCCTGGCGGTTGCCCTTGTCGATGTCCTCGAAATGGGTTTTTGCGCGCAACACGATCCGACCCCGTCCGGTACGGTAGGCTTCGCGGACTCCGGCGAGCCCGTAGATGATTCCTGCGGTGGGGAAGTCAGGCGCAGGAACCAGTTCCATCAGGTGCTCGATGCTGGCGGCGGGATCGTGCAGAAGGTGCAGGCACGCTGCAGTGATCTCGTTCAGGTTGTGCGGCGGAATGTTGGTGGCCATGCCCACCGCAATCCCCGAGGACCCGTTGATCAGCAGGTTGGGTATGCGCGCGGGCAGTACACAAGGCTCCCGTTCCTTGCCGTCGTAGTTGGGCTGAAAGTCCACCGTTTCGCGGTCGATGTTCTCGAGGAGCAGGGCGGCGATGCGGTCGAGACGGCACTCGGTGTAGCGCATCGCGGCTGGATTGTCGCCATCCACCGAGCCGAAGTTGCCCTGGCCGTCGATCAGCGTGTAGCGCAGCGAGAAATCCTGCGCCATGCGCACCAGCGTGTCGTAGATCGCCGAGTCGCCGTGTGGGTGGTACTTTCCCATCACATCGCCCACCACTCTTGCGCACTTCACATACGGCCTGCTGAAGACGTTGTTGGCCTCATGCATCGCAAAGAGAACGCGCCGGTGGACGGGCTTGAGTCCGTCGCGTA
>VGHO01000020.1 GCA_016868175.1 Betaproteobacteria bacterium | reverse complement strand
GTCAGGATCCGATGGTTGCAGCGCCGCAATGGCTCCAACGCGCGGCACCCCTGGCGTTGGGCCAGGTGGCGCAGGCCTCGGCACGTGCCTCCGAATCCTGAGGGGTTGCGCATGCGCATCGCCGAGTTCAATCTGATCCGCTACGGCAAGTTCACCAACCGGTCGCTGCGGTTTCAAGCTGGCGACCGCGACATCCACCTGGTCGTGGGTCCCAACGAAGCCGGCAAGTCCACCTTGCGTGCAGCCCTATGCGACTGGCTGTTCGGGATTCCGGTGCGCACGCCGCTCGACTTCCTTCATCCGATGCCGGAGTTGCGGGTCGGCGGGGTGATGGAGCGGCGAAGCGCCAACGCAGACGCGGGCGAACGACTGGCCTTTCACCGCGTGAAGGCCAACAGGAACACGCTTCGCACGCCCGACGACGGCCAGCTTGCCGATGGAATCCTGCTCCCCTGGCTCGGCAACCTTCAGGCGCAGACCTTCCAGCAGATGTACGCCCTCGATCACGGGATGCTGCTGAAAGGTGGGGCGGGAATCCTGTCGGCGTCCGACGATCTCGGCCGGATGCTCTTCGAATCGGCCTCGGGACTCGAGGATCTGGGTGGGGCTCTGAGAGTCCTGCAGAAACAGGCCGACGCACTCTGGGCGCCCCGAAAGGCGCAGTCTCGCGCCTACTATCAGGCGCGGGAGACCTTCGAGGCCGCTGGCGCCGAGCTCAAGCAGGCTGCCCTGCGCACAAGGGATTGGAAGGCGCAACACGATGCGCTCAATGCCACCGGTGCGCAGCTTGCCGCAGCCAGGGCCGAAGAACTGCGGCTGCGACAGCAGCGTCGCCGTCTTGAACGCATCCGCCGGGTGCGGCCTTTGCTCCTGGCCCTCGATGAAGCGCGCGCGCAACGGCAGGCACTGCTGGCCGAAGGAGAGGTCCCGTTGCTGGAAATGGAGGCTCGCGAGGTATACAGCCGCGCCACACACCACATCGCGCTTGCCGAGGCGGAGCGCGCAAGGCTCGAGCACACTGTTGAGGAAATCCAGGAACAGCTGAAGGCCACGCCTGTCGATGCGGCGCTACTGGGTTTGCGCGACGACATCCGCGAGTTCAACGAGCGACGTCTCCAGTTCCGCAAGCATCGGGCCGACCTTATCTCGCGTGGCGAAGAGGTGGGTCTCGAGTGGGTGCGGGTGCAGGAACTGGCGGCAGGCCTTGGCTTTCCGGCCAGCAGCGAGGAGGCGATCCGCCAGCGCCTGCTCGCAGCTGCACAACGCGCCCGGCTCGATAAGCTGATCCGGACGCGGCCGGAGCTTGCAGTGGCCCTGGCGAGTGCCGAGGCAAGCCTGCTCAACCTCCAGGGGCAAATCGAAAGGGCGCAGGCGGAGCAACTGCAATTGCCCGGTGAAACCGTGGATCCGGATCTGAAGTCGGCCCTGGACAAGGCTGCGGAACTCGGTGACCCTGCACAGCGGGCGGAGGAACTGCGGCTCGGGATCGAACGCGCCTCCGAGAGGATCGAGCATGCGTTGGCGGCGTTGGGGCCCTGGCGCCAGCCTCCGGATGCCTTGCGATCGATGGTGGTACCCGACAAGGCGCAGCTCCAAAGCCTGCTGGATCAGGAGCGCGCCGAGGCTGCCAGCGAGAAGGCCGCGCGCGATGCGCTGGATGCCAAGATGAGGGAAGTTGCACGGCTGGAGCTCGATCTCCAGCAGTTCGTCCGTGCCTTTCAGCCGATCTCGCGCGAGCAACTCGTGGAGGCGCGAAATGCCCGCGACCAGTCCTGGCAGGCGATCAAGCAGGCACCACAGTCGCTGGCTGACAGGGCGAAAACCTTCGAGGCCGAGGTTGTGCGGGCAGACCAGCTCGCCGACGATCGCCTCGAACGTGCGCAGTACGAAGCCGATCGTCAGGCCAAGGCCGAAGCGCTCGAGCACCGACAACGCGAGCGAGACAACCTCGAGCACCAACGCGAGCGGGCCAGGATGGCAAATCTGCAACGCGTGGCCGACTGGGATGCATTGACGGCATCGTGCGGCTTGCCGGCCTTGCCTCTGGCGGCAGCCCAGGGCTGGTTTCAATTGCGGCGCGAGGTGCTCGAGCTCGAAGCGGAGCGGTGGATGATGGCCCGCAGTCTCGCGGAGTTGCGGGAGGCCGCTGCACGGTACAGCGCGCAACTCTGGCGTGGAATCGGGCGTTCTGGAGCCGAACCCCCAGTACCGGATCTTGTCTTCTGTGTTCGCGAAGCACGCGCATTGCTCGCGGAGGCCGACCAGGCGCAGGGGCAGCGCAAGATCCTCACGCAGCAGATTGCCCAGGGTGAGCGCGAGCTTCCGAAACTGCAAAAGGCAAGGCAGACCGCGCAGGAGCGGTGGGCCGAATGGAGCCAATCGTGGGAGGCGGCGGTGCAATCCCTGGGTTACGAGGCCACCGTCGCGGTCGACCAGGTGGAGGCCGAGCTGTTGGTGATGCAGCAAGTGGAGCAACGTCTGGAGCGCATCCGCAGCATCCGCAGCGAACGGATCGAAACCATGCAAGCCGATCTCGACGGGCTGGCGACCACAGCGGAAAGCCTCAGGGCGCGGATCGCTCCCGAGTTGGCGGGGTGGCAGCCCGAGGCGATTGCGCTCGAGCTCGCGGAGCGTCTCGATCGGGCACAGCAGGCGGAGTCCGAGGCAAAGAAGCTGAGGGTAAGGCTCGAACAGAGTCAGGCCGCGGGTGATGAAGTCCGCAGGCGACTCGAGGCAATACGCGCCCAGCTCGCGCCCTTGATGGCGGCGGCTTGCGCACACGACGATGCCGGCCTGAGGCGGGCGATCGAACGCTCCGACGCGCGCCGGGCAGTCGAGGAAAGGATTCAGGCGCTCGAACACGATCTGATCGAGGCCGCAGAGAGTGTGCCGATGGAGCAATTGCGCGAGGAGTGCGAGCGCGTGGGCGCCGACGCCGCCGCGGAGGAGCTGGCGCAACTCGAGCCCGCCGCAATCGATACCATCGATCGCATTGCCTCGCTGAGTAATGCCTTCGGTGCGCAAAAGGGCACGTTTGAAGCGTTGGACGGGCATGATCGCGCTGCCCGCGCCGAAGCGAAGCGCCAGGAGGCTATTGCGGCAATGGCCGAATCTGCGGAGCAGTACCTGAGGATTCAGACGGCAGTCCGACTCCTGAGGTGGTCGATCGAGAAGTTTCGCGAGACCAGCCAGGGTCCGATGCTCTCCAGGGCATCCTCCATTTTCAGCAGGCTCACCCTCGATTCCTTCCGCCGTCTGCTGGTCGATTCGGTAAACACACACCCGCGCCTGATTTGCGTGCGTCCAGACGGCGCGCAGCTCGATGTGAGCGGATTGAGCGAGGGGTCGCGCGACCAGCTCTACCTTGCGCTTCGACTCGCGGCGCTTGAACTGCAGGTTGAGCAGGGCTATACCATGCCGTTCATGGCCGACGATCTGTTCATCAACTTTGACGACGAGCGTACCTCCGCCGGCCTCAGGGTGCTGGGCGATCTGTCACAGAGCATGCAGATCATCTTTCTCACCCACCACGACCACCTTGTGCCGCTTGCCCGAAAAGTCCTGGGCGATGCATTGAACGTGGTTCAACTATGAGCCCGCAAGCGCAACTGGCTGCCTGGACTGCGCCCGTGCAGGCTGCGTCGAGTTGCCGCATCGAGGTTCGGGGAATGACCTGTGCCGCCTGCGTTGCCCGGGTCGAGCGAAGCCTGCTGAGGATCGAAGGCGTGAGGGCTGCAAACATCAGTCTCGCCACGGGCGTCGCGCACATCGAACTCGCCCCCGATCGGGCTCGACCGAGCCTGCTCGTGGACGCGATCGAACGGGCCGGATTCGGCGCCGCGGTACAGGAGCCCAGCAGCGCACCCGGTGCACAGCATGCCGGGAGGAGTACCGACCTCGAGGGACGCGCGGCACTGGTGGCAATACTCCTCAGTGCGCCGCTGGTGCTTCCGATGCTGGCCGCACCCCTGGGGCTCAACCTGATGTTGCCCGGGATCTGGCAACTCCTGCTCTCGGCGCCGGTTCAGTTTGTGCTCGGGGCACGTTTCTACCGGGCCGGCTGGCGTGCTGCGCGGGCGGCTTCGGGCAACATGGACTTGCTGATTGCGCTCGGCAGTTCGGCAGCCTGGGGTTTGAGCGCCTACGCGCTCCTGACGCACGACGGGGAGGGGGATCCGCACCTGTACTTCGAGGCCGCGAGCGTTGTGGTCGCGATGGTGCTGCTCGGAAAGTGGCTGGAGGGCCGTGCCCGACGCGGTACCGCAAACGCGGTTGCGGCGCTACGCGCGTTGCGTCCGGAGCACGCCCGGGTGGACGTGGGCGGCCGTGAGATCACCTTGCCTCTCACCCAGGTGCGGGTGGGGGATCGTGTGATGGTCTGGCCAGGTGAACGCATCGCAGTGGACGGGCATATTGATACGGGATCCTCGCACATCGACGAGTCGATGCTCACCGGTGAGAGCCGCCCCATCGCCAAGGCACCTGGCGATCCGGTCCGCGAAGGATCGGTCAACGGCGATGGTCGCCTTGCCATAAGGGTCACCGCTGTTGGCGCGGGTACCGTGTTGTCGAGGCTGATCTGTCTGGTGGAGGAAGCACAAGCCCAAAAGGCGCCTGTTCAGCGTCTGGTCGACCGGGTAAGTGCGGTTTTCGTCCCTGTTGTGCTTGTGCTCGCAGCGCTCAGTTTCGTTGGCTGGGGGCTGGCGGAGGACAACTGGGCAAGCGCAACGATTCATGCGGTCGCAGTCCTCGTGATTGCCTGCCCGTGCGCGCTTGGTCTTGCAACGCCGCTTGCGGTGGTGGCGGGGGTTGGGGTGGCTGCGCGTCATGGCGTTCTGATCAAGGATCCATGCACGCTCGAAGTGGCCCCGCGGGTGAGCGTGGTGGCGTTCGACAAGACGGGCACGCTGACGCGAGGCGAGCCGCAATTGCTCGCCTGCGAGACCGCACCTGGGGCGGATCGCATGACTGTGCTGAGCCTGGCTCGCGTGGCACAGAGCGCAAGTGAGCATCCGCTTGCGCGCGCGATCCGGGCGAGGCCACAGGCGTCTGAATCCGCACCCGCCGATCCGGCGGTTTCCGACCTTGCCTGGATCCTTCTCGAGGCGAATGTGCTCGGTGGACACGGAATCGTTGCGAGGGTCGGAAAGCGATCTTCACCGGCTGGAGAGGTACTGCGGGTGGTGATCGGAAATGCATCGTTGATGCGGCAGGAGGGCGTCGAAGTTTCCCACTTTGAAGAGGCAGCCGATCGGCATCGCGCAGCCGGCCACACGGTGTCGTATCTGGCTGCCGCAGTCGAGGCCGCAAAGCCGGTGATTGCCGGGAGATCTGCAGCGTCGAAGCAGGCTGCAATCGATCCGCAGACCAGCAACCCGAGCCCAGCATTGCAAAGTGCGCGCGCAATGCTCGCCTATGGCGACACGCCTCGCCCGGGCGCAGCGCGGGCGATCGCACAACTTCGCGCGCTCGGAATCCGCTCGGTGATCATCAGTGGCGATCATGCGGCGGCAACCGAGGCTCTGGCGCGCGCTGTGGGATGCGGGGAGACCTACGCGCAGGTCCTCCCCGAGGGAAAGTCGGCATTGATCGCGCAACTTCGCCGCCAGGCCCCCGGCCATGTGGTGGCGATGGTTGGCGATGGCATCAACGATGCGCCGGCTCTCGCAGTGTCCGATCTCGGTATCGCGATGGGAAGCGGGGCCGATGTGGCAGTTCACACCTCCGACATCACCTTGCTGCGCAGCGACCCATTGCTGGTGCCGCTAGCGCTCGAGATCGCGCGACGCACCAAAACCCGTATCCGTCAGAATCTCTTCCTCGCCCTGATCTTCAACATCGTGGGGATTCCTGCGGCGATGGCGGGCTTGCTCGACCCGATGCTTGCGGCAGCCGCGATGACGATGTCGTCGCTCACCGTGGTGGGCAACGCCTTGCTGCTCAGCCGCTGGAGGCCCGGCAGCCCCGAGCTCTGACTACTCGCTGCACACTGCACGCATCACGAGTTCGATCACGCTTTCGGCATCCACTTCGCGCCACTCGCCGAAGCCGCTGTTGCGTCGCCTCGCTTCGCCAGCACCCATCGGAGCGGCGGTCTCGAGCACCTCCACTGTGCGCCATTCCTCGGCATCGCACCTGTATTCGGCGAGAAACCGTAGCGAGCGCGCCCCAGAGTCGATCGGTCCGGCATAGTTGGCGAGCATCCAGATCCGGCGCATGTCGCCGTCGCGCAGCAGCGTTGATCGATCGATATGGAATTCGTCGTTGGCCGGGGAACGCGACACCAGTTCCCAGTTCTGGGCAAGCGCTGTCCCGACGAGGAGCGGCCCGATCAGCGACCCCACAAGGCAGAATCTCTGCAAGATCCGGGCAAGGCGCCGAGGCCCTCGGTCTCCTCGCGCCCCGGCAGATGTGATTGCACGCTTTGACAACGATGCGGCCATCCGGTCACACCCGCAAACTGCAGTCAGACATCCACCCAGGTACGTGCAACCCGCGCGGGGGGCGCGATCTTTTTCTCCACCGCGCGCTCCATCTCCGGTTTCGGAACCGTCACAGCCGGTTGTGTGGCGAGTTCGAGAAACCGCCTGATCACAGCCAGTTCCCCACTCATCACGGTGTCGAGCCCCGAGTCGTTGAAATAGTCGAGCAGTCCGCTCCTTTTTGCAGCGCGCAGCAGATCATCGTCGCTCATGCTGTCTCCCTTGTATGGCGTAGCCCTTTGTATTGCCAGCGGAGTGTGCACCTCGACGCTGCCGGACATCGCACATTCCCGACTTCACCAGAGTGAATTATGGGATGGAGCGTCAGGATTCAAACCTTCGGCGCGGCGCCGACCCTTGCAAGGGAGGGGATGCGGGTTGCCCCGCAAGCGCGTGCGCTGCTGCCCCGCAAGAGGATGTGCCGTCGAGGCCTTGCATAGATTTATCTCTGCACTGACCACGGACAACCTACCCTTGCAGAAGGCGTCCGCTTACCGTCAGGCAGCTAAACAATGGATCGCGGTGTACGGGAAACATCGAGGTATGCCGCATCGTTCTGGAGAAAAGCATGTCCACCGTTTCTAAGCCGGAGCCGACAAAAGCGCTCAGCGTGTTTTTCGACGGCTCTTGTCCCCTGTGCGTACGTGAGGTGGCGGTTTACCGCTCCACACCCACACCGTCGGTGCACTGGGTCGACGTGTCGGATACCTCGAGCGTGATTCCGTCTTCGGGAGCCGGTGTGCATCCCGAGCGTTCAGCGCTGCTGGCACGCTTTCATGTGCGCACCGCCGAAGGCGAGTGGCTCGATGGGGCTCCAGCCTTCACCGAACTCTGGGGCCGGCTGGGTGCGCCCTGGCGTGCGCTTGCCTTCGTGTGTCGCTTGCCCGGTGCAAGCGCGCTCCTGGATCTGGGCTATGGCGTGTTTTTGCGTTGGCGGCCCAGGTTGCAGGGGGTGGCGCACGAACTTTCCCGGTCGCATGCATTGCCCGACTGGATCGTTCCTGCGATCCGGTCCGATCAGGCGGGCGAAACCGGTGCGGTCCACATCTACCGTGCGATGCTGCGATTCGGGCGGGATCGCGGCTTGCGCCCAATGCTGCAAGAGCATCTCGAACAGGAGAGCCGCCACCTCGAGGCGCTCAACGCACTCCTGCCCTGGAAGCATCGCAGCAGGCTTCTCCCGGTATGGCGGGTGGCCGGATACCTGACCGGACTGGTACCTGCGCTCGTGGGAACGCGCTGGATTCTTGCCACGATCGCCGCAGTGGAGCGGTTTGTTGACCGGCACTATCAGGAGCAGATCAACGCACTCGAGGCTGCCGGCGGCCATGAGGCGTTGCTCGAGATGTTGATGCGGTTCAGGGCCGACGAACTGCGGCATCGCGACGAGGCGTTGGATTGCCTCTCGGCACTCGACACGCGCAACGCGCCCTGCCCACCCATGGCATCGAGCGTATCCAGGCTATCCAACCCGTCCTGGCTGCTTTCGGCATGGCAGGCGGCGGTGGGGCGAGGATCCGCGCTCGCGGTCGAGGCTGCAAAGCGGATCTGAGCTCCGGACAGCGGATCTGAGCTCCGGACAGCGGGTCGAGGCTGCAAAGCGGATCTGAGCTCCGGAGAGCGGGTCGAGGCTGCGGACAGCGGGTCGAGGCTGCGGACAGCGGGTCGAGGCTGCAAAACGGATCTGAGCTCCGGAAAGCGGGTCGAGGCCGCGGACCCGTGCAGCCTGGCATGCGGGCGCGTTGGCAAGCTCGCAAACGCGTGGGCCTCGAGTTCGCTAGTGCGGGGGCGCCGACGCGCTCCAGCGTTGCACCACATGATCGCCCCCCGATACGCTTTCGAGCTGGACCGCAAAGCCCCACAGGCGCGCCACATGCTTCAAGACTTCGTTGGCCGACCGGGTGTCGAGTGACCTGCCAAGTACCTGCGTATGACGCAGCAGCAGGCTGCGGTCGCCGCGCAGATTCACGCTCCAGACCTGAATGTCAGGCTGAAGTACACCGAGGTCATAGCTGGCAGCAAGCACACTGCGTACGTGTCGGTAGCCATCGTCATCGTGGATCGCGGAGATCAGGTACTCCTTTTCGCGTGCATCGTCGACCACGCTGAACAGGCGCAAGTCGCGAATCACCTTCGGGCTGAGGTACTGCGCGAGAAAACTTTCGTCCTTGTAGCTTTGCATCGCGTGCATCAGCGCTGGGAGCCACGGGGATCCGGCGAGATCCGGGAACCAGCGGCGATCCTCCTCGCTCGGGCTTTCGCAGATGCGCCGCAGATCGGTATACACCGCAAAGCCCAGGGCATAAGGGTTGAGCGCCTGCATCGGCCGCTGCGCGATCACGTTAGCGTGTGAACAAAGCCATTCGATCATCAAGCCGTCGGCCAGCACCCCGTCGTCGTACATCCGGTTAAGCAGGCGGTGATGCCAAAAGGTGGCCCAGCCCTCGTTCATCACCTGGGTCTGACGCTGGGGATAGAAGTATTGGGCGATCTTTCTTACGATCCGTACGATCTCGCGCTGCCAGGGTTCGAGCAGCGGCGCATGCTTTTCGAGGAAGTAGAGCAGGTTCTCCTGCGGCTCTTCAGGAAAGCGGCGGATCTCGTCGGCTGCGCGCGCAGGGTTCCTGCGCGGCACCGTTCGCCAGAGATCATTGACCTGGCGCTGCAGATACGCCTCGCGTTCTTCGCGTCGTTCGCGTTCCCTGTCGAGACTGGGTTTCGCCGGACGCCGGTAACGATCAACCCCGAGGTCCATCAAGGCGTGACAACTGTCGAGCACCTGTTCGACGGCCTCCATCCCGTGTCGCTCCTCGCAGCCCGCAATGTAGTCGCGCGCATACACCAGGTAATCCACGATCGATGCCGCATCGGTCCACATGCGAAAGAGGTAGTTGCCCTTGAAGAAACTGTTGTGTCCATAGGCGGCATGTGCAATCACAAGGGCCTGCATCGCAAGGGTGTTCTCCTCCATGAGGTAGGCGATGCACGGATTCGAATTGATCACGATCTCGTAGGCAAGACCCATCTGGCCGCGCTTGTAGTGCTGCTGCGTGGCGATGAACTGCTTGCCAAAACTCCAGTGCCGGTATTGCACCGGCATCCCGAAACTGGCATAGGCATCGAGCATCTGTTCCGCACTGATCACTTCGAGTTGAATCGGGTACACATCGAGCCCGTAGCCATCCGCAGTGTTGCGGATCGCGCTGTGGTAGTGCTCGATCAACTCGAAACTCCAGTCACTCGGGCTTGGCAGCGGCTGGTGCACTGCTCGGCTCCATGCGTAATGCGCCCCACTCATGAGGCGGCGGCCACTTCCGTGCCGTTCTTGAAGAGTTCGCGAAAGACCGGATAGATCTGGTCGGCAGAGACCGCCTTCTTCATCGCGAAGTGTGGCTGGTTCGCCGCAATCCTGCGATACTCCTCCCACAGGTTCTGCTCGGGGTCGGCCACCTGCACATACGCGAAGTAGCGGCATACCGGCAGTATCCGGTCCTCGAGCAGTACCCGGCAGTGCTCGCTGTCCTGATGCCAGTTGTCCCCGTCGCTGGCCTGCGCGCCATACACGTTCCAGTGCGCGGGCGCATACCGCTCCTGCTGGATCGCGTGCATCAGTTCAAGTGCGCTGCTCACCACGGTGCCGCCGGTCTCGGTGGAGTGAAAGAACTGCGTTTCGTCGACCTCCTTCGCCCGGGTGTGATGCCGGATGAAGACAAGCTCGACTTTCTCGTAGTGTTTGCTGAGAAAGAGATAGAGCAGGATGAAGAAGCGCTTGGCGAGTTCCTTGCGCCTTTCGTCCATACTCCCGCTCACATCCATCAAACAGAACATCACCGCGTTGGCTGAGGGCAGAGGCACACGGACGCGGTTGCGGAAGCGCAGATCCGTGGGATCGAGATAGGGGATTGCCGCGAGTTGTCGCCTGAGCAAGTCGACAGCGAGCGTGAGTTCGGTACGGCGCGGCTCCTCGGCATCGTCGCGTTCGGCGAGGAGCGCGCGAAGTTCGCGGCGCTTGGCCAGACCCAGCGCAATACGCCGCGAAAGGGCGCCCCTCAGGCTGCGTGTGACGTGCAGGTTGGTGGAAGTACCGGTGTTGGTGAAGCCGGCGCGGCGCATTTTCCACTCCGGCTGCTCCAAAAGCTCGGTGCGCAGCAGACGGGGCAGGGCGAGGTCGTTGAAGAACACCTCCATGAACTCTTCCCGGCTGAGGTGAAACACAAAATCGTCGTCGCCCTCGCCCGCATCGCTTGCCTGCGGGCCAGGACCGCCTTCCTGCCCCGCGGGTGGTTTTGGTGCGCGGTCACCCTTGACGAACTCGCGGTTGCCAGGTCGAACCAGTTCACGCCGCCCCCCGCTACCAAGCCGAAACCCGGGTTCGCTGAGGTCCTTGCGTGGAATGCGAATGTCTTCGCCCTGTTCGAGGTCGCGGATCGACCTGCCGTCGACTGCGCGGCGCACGGCCTCCCTCACCTGTTCCTTCACACGGCGAAGGAAGCGCTCCCGGTTACCGACCGACTTGTTCTTTCCTGAAAGCCGCCGGTCGATGATCGACTGAAGCATGGTGTGTAGGCAGCGCAGTCGTCTACGACGATTTCCTCACCCGCAGATACCACTCGCAAAGGAGCCGCACCTGTTTGGCCGAGTAACCCTTGTCGACCATCCGTTGTACGAAATTCTCGTGCTTGCGGGCGTCCTCGGCGCTGGCTTTGGCGTTGAAGCTCACAACCGGGAGAAGGTCCTCGGTGTTGCTGAACATCTTTTTCTCGATCACGACGCGCAACTTCTCGTAGCTCGTCCAACCCGGATTGCGTCCCTGGTTGTTGGCGCGCGCGCGGAGCACGAAGTTCACGATCTCGTTGCGGAAATCCTTGGGGTTTGCGATACCCGCCGGCTTTTCAGTCTTTTCCAGTTCTGCGTTGAGCGCCACCCTGTCAAACACCTCCCCGGTGTCGCTGTCGCGGTACTCGCTATCCTGGATCCAGTAGTCGGCAAAGATCACGTAGCGATCAAAAAGGTTCTGGCCGTACTCGCTGTAGCTCTCCAGGTATGCGGTCTGGATCTCCTTGCCGATGAACTCCGCATAGCGCGGAGCCAGCAACTCCTTGATGAAACCAACGTACTTCTGCTCGAGTTCCTTTGGAAACTGCTCGCGCTCGATCTGTTGCTCGAGCACATACATCAGGTGCACCGGGTTGGCCGCCACCTCGGTGCTGTCAAAATTGTAGACCTTGCTCAGGATCTTGTAGGAAAAGCGGGTGGAGATCCCGCTCATGCCCTCATCCACACCCGCCGCGTCGCGGTACTCCTGCAGGGGTTTGGCCTTGGGATCGGTATCCTTGAGGTTCTCGCCGTTGTATACCAGCATCTTGCTAAAGAGCAGGCTGTTCGTTGGCTCCTTCAGGCGCGTGAGCACCGCAAACTGGGCCATCATCCTGAGGGTGCCAGGCGCGCAGGGCGCCTCCGAAAGGGAGGAGTTGCGGATCAGCTTTTCGTAGATCTGCACCTCCTCGGTGAAGCGCAGGCAGTAGGGAACCTTCACGATGTAGATACGGTCGAGAAAGGCCTCGTTGTTCTTGTTGTTGCGGAATGCGCGCCACTCGCTTTCGTTGCTGTGCGCGAGGATGATCCCGTCGAAGGGGATCGCGCCAAAGCCCTCGGTGCCCTTGAAGTTGCCCTCCTGGGTTGCAGTGAGCAGGGGATGGAGCACCTTGATCGGAGCCTTGAACATTTCCACGAACTCGAGCAGGCCCTGATTGGCCAGGCACAGCCCGCCGCTCCAGGAGTAGGCGTCGGGGTCCTCCTGCGCATAGGTCTCGAGCTTGCGGATGTCGATCTTGCCCACGAGCGACGAGATATCCTGATTGTTCTCGTCGCCGGGCTCGGTCTTGGCCACAGCGATCTGCCTGAGGTTGCTCGGGTGCCGCTTCACAACCCTGAAGCGGCGTATGTCACCGCCATATTCCTCGAGGCGCTTCACCGCCCAGGGGCTCATGATGCGGTGCACATGGCGGCGCGGAATCCCGTAGTGACGCTCCAGAATTGGTCCGTCTTCGTCGGGGTTGAAGAGCCCGAGCGGCGACTCGTTGACCGGACTCCCCTTGAGTGCGTAGAACGGCACCTGCTCGATCAGTTGCTTGAGTCGCTCGGCAATGCTGCTCTTGCCCCCGCCCACCGGCCCCAGCAGATAGAGGATCTGCTTTTTCTCCTCGAGACCCTGGGCGGCGTAGCGGAAATAGGCCACCACCTGCTCGATTGCATCCTCAAGGCCGAAGAACTCCGAGAAGGCCGGATACACCTTGATGAGCTTGTTCTGAAAAATGCGGGAAAGCCTCGGATCGTTACGCGTGTCGATCACCCTGGGATCGCCAATGGCCTTGAGCATTCGCTCGGCCGCGGAGGCATAGGCAAGCGGATTGGACCTGCAGTCCTCCAGATACTCCTCGAGCGACATCTCCTCGGTTTTTGTGCGCTCGTAGCGCGCAGCGATCTGGTTCATCACATCCATCTTCACCCCCGTCCGGCCAAGTCCACCCGTGGCCTTGGGATGTGTCTCCAGAGCCATGCCCAAAGTGTGACAAAGCCTCAGGGGACCGGGGAAGAAGGCTGACAGGCCATCATGGATGTCGAGGCCACCCGGGCGCAAGTCTGAGCGGCGCATTCCGGCGCGGATCCTGCGTCTTCCGGATAGGCAGCGTGGATTTCCGCGTGGGTATTGTGCGTAATTGGCGTCATGCGTGGAGGAGCGCCAATGGCTGCCCTGAGCCTCGAAGAGTGCAAAGTGCTCGACCGCAGGGATCCACTGCGCACGATGCGGGCTGCTTTCGCCCTCGAGCCCAACCTCATCCACCTCGATGGCAACTCGCCGGGAGCGCTGCCTCGCGCTACGCCCGAGCGCGTTGCGCAGACGGTCACGCAGCAATGGGGTGAGGGTTTGATCCGCAGCTGGAAGAGCGCTGGCTGGTCCGATCCCGCTTCACGGGTTGGCGACAAGATCGCGCGATTGATCGGAGGCAACCCGGGGGAGGTGCTGCTGCTCACCTATGTGAACGACCGCACCGGTGCGATGCACGACAGGGTTGCAGCCAGTGCCGCAGCGCATGCGATCGGTGCCCTCACGGCCTGGGGTCTGGCCCGCAGTGCAGGCGCTGTCCCGGTAGACCTTCGTGGCTCGAACGCAGACTTTGCAGTGGGCTGCGGCTCCAGGTCCCTCAACGGAGGTCCGGGTTCTCCTGCTGTTGTCTGGGTACACCCGCAGCATGTGGATCGCTGCGAGCAGCCGCTTTCGGGCTGGTAGAGCCATCAAGCGCCCTACGCCTTTGCGCCACAGTATCAGCCTGCGCGCGGTGCACCACCTTCCTCAGGTGCTTGAAGGCAAGGAATGGCGCGATCCGTGCTTTGCCGTGTCGATGACCGTGCCCTTCGATGCGGCGCGTGAAGCCGGCTGGTATACCGCGTGATACCGCTCTTTCTCGCCTCCCCAAGCGGTTTTCAGAGCGACCAGCGCCGGTGCATCGGATTCACCCTTCCCAGAGTCGGGGCAGTTGCATACATACCCCGGCGTTGCAGTGTGCGGCCGGGGGATCCAGATCGGTCAGATCAGCTCGACGCCCGCTTCGCGCATCGCATCGAGTGCATGTTGCAGCGAACCATCGAGGTTAATGGCGCGGCAGGCCTCAAGGAGCACGGTCACCGAAAAGCCAAGCCTTCGCGCATCGATCGCCGAGTAGGCCACACAGTAATCGGTGGCGAGCCCCGCGAGCACCAGCTGTCCGAGGCCGCGGTCGCGCAAGTAGCCGGCAAGACCCGTGGGCGTGATGCGATCGTTTTCAAAGAACGCCGAGTAGGAGTCGATCGTCCGGCGAAAGCCCTTGCGGATCACGAGTTGTGCGCAGCGCACCTCCAACGAAGGGTGAAAGTCGGCGCCAACGCTGTGTTGAACGCAGTGATCCGGCCAGAGGGTCTGCGCACCATACGGCATCGCGATCGAGGTATACGGCGAGTGGCCGGGGTGGGTACTTGCAAAGGACCGGTGGTCGGGCGGGTGCCAGTCCTGGGTGAGGACTGCGTGCTCAAACCTGCCGGCGAGCCTGTTGATGACCTCAACCACCTCGTTGCCCTCGGGCACTGCGAGAGCGCCGCCCGGGCAGAAGTCGTTCTGCACGTCGATCACCAGCAGGGCGCTGCGCCTGGGATCCTCTGGAAGCTCTTCACGCATGGGTGCCACTCCGTTTGGTGGTATCGTTTTCGCTACCGTGCCCGATGCACGGCCCAGTGTACTTCCCGGAGAGGTCTCCACCGCAATCCCCCCGACCAAGGAGCTTTCATGACTGATCGCCGTCACTTTCTCGGCGCAGGCGCAGCATTGACCACGTCCGGAATCCTCGGTGCGCCCGCGCGTGCCAACACCCCGATCCGCCTGGGTGCGGTCCTGCCCTTTTCCGGCGGTCTCGAGCTCTTCGGCAACCAGGCCAGGTTTGGCATCGATCTTGCAGTGGCTGAAATCAACGCCGCAGGCGGTGTTGCTGGCAACAAGTTTGAGGTGATCTATCAGGACGACAGGACCGACCCGAAAACTGCGGTGGAGCGCACTACCCAGCTGATCCAGCGCGACAAGGTGCTTGCGCTGCTCGGGCCGATCACCTCCAGCAACCGCGACGCGATGATGCCAGCCGTGCGCCGCGGCAGGACGCCGCTGCTCTACGCAACGAACTACGAGGGCGGCGGTTGCGACCGGTATCTTTTCTGCTTCAACACAGTTCCAAACCAGGAACTCGAGAAACTCCTTCCAGAACTCAATCGGCGCGCAGGCAACAGCTACTTCATGGTCGGGTCCGATTACGTGTGGCCGCAGAAAATGTTTGAGCAGGCAGAACGGCTGATCAAGTCCTCAGGAGGCACGGTTGCGGGCAAGGAGTTCGTACCCTTTGGTGCGAAGGAATTCACGCCGGTGATCCGCAAGATCCGCGAAAGCGGCGCAAAGGTGCTCCTCAAGGCAGTCCCGGGAGCTGACGGGATCACGCTGATCAAGCAAGCGGAGGATTTCGGCCTGATGAAGGACGTTACCGTGGGCTTTCTGGGCTTTGCCGAGACCTATCTCGGCGCCTTCGGTGCGGGCAAGGGACAGAACATGTGGGTCACCGTGCCTTTCGCGGCGTCGCTTGGCGACGACAAGGTGAAGGACTTCGTGGCGCGTGTGCGCAAGGCGGCGGGCAGCGATGTACCGATCAGTCACTACCTGATGACCCATTACAACGCGGTACGTGCGGTGGCGGCCGCACTTGCACGCGCGGGCAAGGTCGACCAGGAGCCGCTCGTGAACGCACTCGAGGGCCTCACACTCGACACGCCAACCGGCCCCTCGGTGATCGGAAAGGCCGACCACCACGTCACGCTCAACATGTACCTCGCGCGTACCGAGGGCAGTGGGCTGTCGGTCGTGCAGGCGATGGGCCAGATTTCACCGCAAGCCGGTTGCCCGCGCTGATCGCTAGCGCGGAACCGCAGACGGGCAGCACGGAGTTGTTGACGGGCGGCGCGGAGGTGCGGACGGTGAGCGCCGAGCCGCTCAGGGTCGACGTGAGGACGAACAGCGCGATTGTTGGGCTGCGGCCGGGAGACCCTTGATCAGTTCGGCGCCTGGATCGACCCCAGCGCCTCCCATCCTCGGGATTCGATCGCTTCAGGTCGCTTTCGGAGGGGCCAGGGTACTGCGTGGGGTGAACCTCTCCCTCCAGCGCGGCGAGCTTGCCAGCCTTATCGGGCCGAACGGTTGTGGCAAAACGACTTTGCTCAACGCACTCACCGGGCAGATCCGGGTCGACGCCGGAGAGGCCCGACTCGGCGATGCAAACCTGCTTGGCCTGCGACCCGATCGGATTGCACGACTTGGCGTGGCACGCAAGTTTCAGGTGCCGAGCGTGTTTCCCATGCTCAGCGTGGCCGAGAACCTCGCGGTAGCGCGGCAGGCCGCCGCGCAGGATGCCTCCCGCGACAGGACAGTGCTCGAGGAAACCGGACTCGCCAATGCGGGCGGCCGCGTTGCAGGGACCTTGGCCCACGGTCAGAAGCAGTGGCTCGAGATGGGCATGCTACTGGTGCAGCGCCCGCAACTGTTGCTGCTCGATGAACCTACCGCGGGTATGACCGCTGCCGAAACCCGCACAACGGTACGATTACTTCATCGACTGCGCGAGCATTTTGCGGTCACGATGCTTGTGGTTGAACACGACATGCGCTTCATCGAGGCTCTCGAGTCGCGGGTGATGGTGATGATTGCGGGCGAAATCGTGGCCGACGGTTGTTTCGAGGAGGCCCGGCGCAACGAACGGGTACGTCACGCCTACCTCGGGCGGGCCGCCGATGACTGACCGTGTACTCCTCTCGCTCCGTGGGGTCTTCGCAGGCTACGGTTCGGGCATGGTGCTTCAGGGGATGTCGTTGACGCTTGCGCCTGGCGAGCGGGTCGGCATCCTCGGCCGCAACGGAGCCGGCAAGACCACGCTGATGCGCAGCATCATGGGCTTGCTGCCCATAAAAGCCGGAACGATCTGCATCGACGGCGAGTCAGTCGCAGCCTGGCCAACGCATGCGATTGCGCGCAGCGGACTGGCCTACCTTCCGCAGGGTCGCGAGCTCTTTGCCGCGTTGAGTATTGAAGACAACCTGCGCGTTGCCGGACTTGCCGCGCACACCCCGGTTGCCCGGCGCGTCGGTGGGGAAGGTTCCGTGCGCAGCGGGCTCAACCTCGAGGCGATCTGGGATCTTTTTGGATGGATGCGGTCGAGGCGCACCGAACGCGCCGGGCAGCTTTCAGGCGGGCAGCAGCAGCAATTGGCGCTCGCGCGGGCCCTGATTGCCCATCCGCGACTGCTTCTCCTCGATGAGCCCTTCGAAGGAGTCCAACCTTCGATCGTGGAAGAGACGCGCCAGATCCTGCGCGAGGTCTGCACGAAGCACCAGATCGCACTGATGATTGCCGAACAGGACGCGGAGTCGGTGCTCGGGCTCTGCGGGCGGGTTGTGTTGATGGAACGCGGGATGGTGGTTCTGGATCGCCCAAGCGAGACGGTGCAAGCCAACCCGACGCTACTCGAAGAGTTTCTGGGAATCTGAGGATGCACGACCTTTTCGCTGCACTGCTCGACGTCAGCAACTACGTGCTGATTCTGATGCTGGTGTCGCTCGGGCTCGCGATCGTCTTTGGCCTTATGAACGTGATCAACATGGCTCACGGCGAGTTCATGATGCTTGGCGGCTACGTGGTGCTGGTCTGCCACCAGACGGGGCTCGGGGTGCTGCCTGGAATCCTGCTCGCACCGATCGCAATCGCGCTGCTCGGGCTGCTCGTGGAGGGCTTGCTGATCCAAAGGGTCTACACAAGGGTAGTCGACACGATACTCGCCACTTGGGGACTTTCGATCCTGCTCAAGCAACTGGTCGTTCTAGGATTCGGACCCGGCTCGCATGCTGTGCCGAACCCATTGCCGGGCCTCGCGTCGCTGGCGGGCCTGGAGTACCCCGCTTATCGACTCTTCATCATGCTGGTGACCCTGTTTGCGCTTCTGGCGACCTTCTGGCTATTCTTTCGCACCGACTTCGGTTTGAGCGCGCGTTGTGTGATCGCCAACCGCGGCATGGCGGCGTGTCTCGGAATCGACACCCGTCTCCTCGATCGCTTCACCTTTGCCTGCGGGAGCGGACTTGCGGGCCTTGCGGGCGCAGTCATGGCGCCCATCGTGTCACTCGACCCGCAGATGGGACTGGGGTTTCTGGTGCCTGCCTTCCTCTCGATCCTGATTGGCGGACTCGGGAGCGTTGCAACGCCGCTTGCCGGCGCCTCGATCGTGGGCTTGACCGATAACCTGGTGAGTACCTTCCTCTCCCCGCTCTGGGCGCAGGGCGTTGTCTTCACGGTGGCGATCGTCTTGATCAGGTTCTTTCCCACAGGGGTCGCAAGCCGTCGACCGCGGCACCTCTAACGACGATCGTGCCCCACAAGAGCTGGATCGGGTAGCGATGCAACGCGGCGCGTGGTGGCTTGTGCGCCTGGCCGGCGATCGCGAGATTGGTGCGGCAACACTGGTCTTTTGCGTTCTCATCGTTCTGCCGCTGCTTCTGCCGGCATGGATTCTTACGGAGCTCAGCCGTTACTTCTCCTACATGTTGCTCGCCGCAAGTCTCGCCTTCGTCTGGGGGCATTGCGGGATGTTGTGCCTGGGCCAGGCGGTGTTCTTTGGCGTGGGCGCCTACACCATGAGCGTTGTCACGTTGGGCAAGCTTGGATTTGCGCCCTGGCTCGTGTCGAGCTGGCTCGGGATTGCACTCGGCATGAGCATCGCTGCGATGCTCGCCCTCGTGCTCGGAGTCTTCTTCTTCTTCGCGCGGGGACTAGGCGGCGCGTTCTTCGGGATCGTTACGCTGGCTGTGGCCGTGATCGCAGAGCGGCTTGCTACAGGCTCCCGCTGGCTGGGTGGCCAGAATGGACTGATGGGGGTTCCCGCCCTGCAGGCGGGCTTGAACGCAGGCGCCGAGATCCACGACGAGGCAGTCGCGTACTACATCGCGCTCGGCGTCCTCGGGATCGGTGTTGGGCTCACGCTGCTGCTTGTGCGCTCGAGCTGGGGCCTGAGCCTCCTTGCGGTTCGCGACCATGAACGACGCGCCGAGGCGCTCGGTGTGAACATCGGGCGCCGAAAGACCGAAGCCTTCGTGTTCGGCGCAGTGCTGGCTGCACTCGCAGGTGCGCTTTTCGCCAGCCAGTTCAATTTCACGTCGCCGCCCCTCATCGGCTTTGTGATGTCGGCCGAGGTGCTGATCTGGGTCGCGCTGGGCGGGCGTGGAAGCGTGGTGGGGGCCAGCCTCGGCGCATTGGCGGTTCGTCTGGCCGAAGCCTGGCTGTCTGAGCCCCTGGGTCCCTTGTGGCTGCTTGTACTGGGCGGCACCTTTCTGCTCACGGTGCTCGTGGCGCCGCTCGGGCTCTTTGGCTTTCTCGCGCCACGGAGGTCGTGAAGCGTTGATGGAGATGAGGCCGCCGGTTCGGAAACCCGTCCTGCACGCGGCCACCGCCCGGCAGCCAGGGCATCTGCGGCGGTCAGCGCGTGCGTCTTGAGGATTGAGCCAAAGGATGTCCCATCTACCGGGTTTCCTCGACTACACTCCGGAGGCGTGCCTAAGGGAAGCAACTTCGGAGACGTGAAACAAGGGGACACCCTGGGCGCCCGGCCTATCCGGGCCACCGTGGCGAAGGAAGACCGTGGCGGATGAAACTGAGCAGCAGAGTGCACGACCCAAATCCTTGGCCGAACAGATCAAGGAGGGCGCAAAGTCCGCCGGTGGCGTACCCACCCGCTATGAGGATCTGGATGGCGCCGCCAAGGCTGCGGTCGTCTTGCTGTCCGTGGGGCCTGACGTCGCCGCCGACGTCCTGCGCCAGGTCACCCCACTCGAGGTGCAACGTATATCCGGTCGCATGGCGATCGTGCGGTCGCTCAACCGCGACATGCTGCTCGCGGTCTTGCGCGACTTCAAGGAGGCCACGATCAACAACGCGCAGGTCTCCTTCGACACCGACTCCTTCATGCAGAACATGCTGCAAAAGGCGCTTGGCACCGAGGGAGCCTCGGACCTGCTCGGCAAACTCGAAGCCGCAATCGACATGTCGGGACTGGATGCGCTCAAGCGGCTCGACCCGGACGTGGCCTACGAGATTCTGAAGAACGAGCATCCTCAGGTGCTTGCCACGATCCTTACCTTCTACGAACCCCCGCAGGCCTCGGCGCTCCTCAAGTTGTTCCCGGCGCAAATCCGCAACGAGGTTGTGCTGCGGGTGGCGCTGCTCGAGAAGGTCCAACCTGCCGCGCTGAAGGAACTCAACGAGACGATGATGAACATGGGAGCGCAGGACTCGAAGCGCTCGAGCGTGGGCGGGGTGATTCCCACGGCCGACATTCTCAATCTGCTCTCCGGCGGCATGGACCAGGAAGCACTCGCGGAAGTCCGCAAGTACGACTCGGAACTTGCCGATGCGATCCTCGAGAAGATGTTTACCTTCGAGGATCTGATCGAGCTCGAGGACAAGTCGATCCAGACGCTGATGCTCGAGGTCACCCAGGACATGCTCGTCGTGGCACTCAAAGGCGCCTCGCCAAAGGTCCGCGAGAAGATCTTCAAGAACATGGCCAAGCGCGCGGCCGACACGGTGCGCGAGGATCTGGCCGCACGCGGCCCCACCAAGGTGGCCGATGTGGAGGCCGCCCAGAAGCAGATCCTCATTACGGGGCGCATGCTGCACCAGGAAGGCCGCATCATCATGGAGCGGAAGAAGGAAGGGGGCGACGCCGGCTTCCTGTGAGCCAGGGGCGCCGCAGCTCAGGCCTTGCGACGTCTGCTGAGAGAAGGAAACGTGACGAGGCGCTTGCGGCCCCGCTTTCGACCAGGGGACCCGAGTCGGCAACCTCGCCGCTTCTGGATTGAGGTTCGGGGGAAGAGGGGCGGGCTGCCGATTTCAGCGGTTTCAGCGGTTTCAACGGCCCTGACCATTGCTGCAATCTGCGCAATGCTGGGTGCAGCGCTCCCCGATGCGCTGGCCCACAACGGTGGCTCGCTTGGAGGGGTCAGCGTGGCAAACGTGCCAACCGTGCCGAACGTGCCGAACGTGCCAACTGTGCCGAACGTGCCAGACGAGCAAACCGTGCCAATCGTGCCAAACGTGGCGCTCCGCGTTGTTTCGCGCAATGCGCCCGAGGCCGGGAACGGCCTCTTGACCACCGCGAGTAGGGTAGACATCGAGGTTGCGCATGGGCCCGTTGCGCTTATTCACGGGTGGTGGTGGCAGACCGATTCTCCCGGTCCAGCGTCTCGCCCCGTTGTCATGCTCTTGCACGGTTGTGGCGGCATGCTCAACCGGAAGGGTCAGCCGGATGCGCGTACTCTGCGCTACGCAGCGCTGCTGCTTGAGCGAGGCTGGCATGTACTCGCCGTGGATTCCTTCAGTGCACGCGGGACGCGGCAAATCTGCACCCGCCGACGCGACGAGCTACCGGCGGTTGACCAGACGATGCGGCGCGACGACGTGACGGCTGCGATAAGCTGGCTCGGCAGACAGGATCGCGCGGATCCCTCAAGGATTGCCCTCGTTGGATGGTCGAACGGCGGTTCGACAGTGCTGGAGTACACGCATCAACCCCAGAAGTTCCGCGCTGTGGAGCAGGGGAGTCTTGGCGGGGCCCAAGCCACCGGGGCTGTTGCGCCAGGCTCGATCCCCGTGGTTGCCCCTGGCCTGCGGCTCGCCGCAGCGTTTTATCCGGGATGTGCAAGCCGCCTCCGAC
>VGHO01000019.1 GCA_016868175.1 Betaproteobacteria bacterium | reverse complement strand
TCGAGTCTTCGGCACTTCACTTGCTGCGCGTGATCCAGGACGAGGCCATGAAGGACAACAGCGCCGCGGTGCATGCGCAAGTCCCGGTGGAGGTGGCAACTTACCTGCTCAACGAGAAGCGCGCCGAAATCTACAAGATGGAAGCACGCCTGCGCGTGGAGATCGTGCTGATCCCGAACCGCCACCTCGAAACGCCACACTACCGACTCGACCGGCTGAAACACGACGACGAGCGACTTGGAAACTACCGGGCCAGCTACGCGATGGCCGATGCGCCCGCCGAGGAGAACAGCTTCCTCGAATCAAAATTCGAGGGAATCCGCAAGCGGCCTGAAGCCGCAGTGAAGGGGATCACGCCCTCGGCGCCGGCACCGTCGGCGGCAGGCGCCTCGGCGCGCAATGCTTCGTCCCATGCTCCGATGGCGTCGCCGGCATCGGCCACCGAGCAGATTTCGGGACGCGCCGGGGCGGTCATGACGGTTCCCCCGGCGGGCCCGTCGCTTCCCGCCTCCCCGCCGCCTGCGCTGGAGCCGCCCAGCGAGGGCTTTCTTGGCAAGGTACTCGGGTGGTTTCGGCGCAAGCCCGCCAACGAAGCGCAGGCGCGACCACCTCAGGCGGCTGCGTCGGGATCCCGTCAGGAGGCCAAGGGCGGCGAGCAGCACTCAAGCGTGTCAACCGGAGCTACTTCGTCTCAAGCCCCACCCCCATCCCAGGGCTCGGCCGCCGCACTCGGAGCTGCGCAGGCGCCCGCGAATGGCCCCATGTTTGACCAGAATGCCGCCCCAGCGGCCGGGGGAGGTGGCGAGAGCGGCACAGCAAGCCAGGAGCGCAGCGGCCGTGATCGGCGCGACCGACAACGTCGAAGCGACCGTGGTGAGCGTAACGATCGGAGTGATCGTGGCGAGCGAGCGGACCGCGGCGACCGCAGCGAGCGTGGCGAGCGGACCGACCGCAACGACAAGGCGCGGCGCCAGGACGACTCCCCAGCGTCCTCTGCGCAAAGGCGTGCACAGGGTGAGCGTCCAAGCCGTCCCGGACGCGACGGACGTCCGCCGCGTGAGGGTGTTCCGGCGGCAAGCCCTGCGGTGGCCGCCAACGCACCCGAGCCCGGGACGGCAGCGCACGCTGCGACGGCTTCAGCAGCCGCTGCCACGACCGCCGCCGCTGCCACGACCGCCGCCGCTGTCAATCCGCTCGCGGGCACTTCCGTAAACCGGTCCGCTGACCCGAGCCCGAGCGCCGAACCGAACCGGGGTGCTGCCTCGAGCCCGAGCGCTGCATCGACCCTCGCTGGCGGTGCAAACCCTGCCGCCACCAACGATCACGAGGGTGCTGCAGGCACCCAGGGATCTGAGCGTTTGCGCCGCAGGAGGCGTCGTGGTCGCAGATCGGAGGACGGGGCAGCACCGGCCGACGTACACGGTGGTGTCGACCTCTTCAACACCGCCAGCGATGGCACAGCGTTTGATGCGCTTGCGGCACAAGTGCCAGCTCCTGTGGCAAGGGCGGAGGACGCGGCTTTCGAAGCACCGCTGCCGGTTTCCGCTCCCGGGCCCGCAGCGCTGCCAACGCCGGTTCTGGCCGAAACCCGGGTGATCGTGGAGGCGATACCCCCAAGCCCGGTACCGGATCTGAAGGCCATCATTGCGCAGGCCGGGCTTGAGCTGGTGGAGACCTCGGCCGAGACGCGTGCGGTGGAGCCGCAGACCATCGCCCTGCCCCCGCGCCAGCGCACGCCAAGGACGCGCAAGCCCCCCGTCGTTATCGACACAGAGCCCCTCCAGCTTGTGGAAACCACGCGCAGGGACTAAGAGGGGGGCGCGATGAGCGATACCACGATCCGACTGGTCGATCAGCGCTACCTGGCGCGGCCAATGCCGCAAGCGCCAATGGCCGGGGCCTCTCCAGGCCCCACCCGGGACGCGCTTGGGCGCGCGCTGCGCGATGTGCGTCTTTCCGTCACCGACCGCTGCAATTTCCGCTGTGGCTACTGCATGCCGAAGTCAGTGTTCGATCATCACTATGCGTTCTTGCCGCAGGCCGCGTTGCTCAGCTTCGAGGAGATCACCCGGCTCGCGCGTGTGTTTCTCCATCTGGGCACCGAAAAGATCCGCCTCACCGGGGGCGAGCCGCTGCTGCGCAAGAACCTCGAGGTCCTGGTTGAAATGCTTGCGGCGCTGCGCAACCCCAAAGGCCATCCGCCGGAACTCGCGCTCACCAGCAACGGCGCACTCCTGAGGCGAAAGGCGCAGCTGCTCAGGTCGGCAGGCCTGGATCGCATCACGGTGAGTCTGGATGCGATCGACGATGCCATCTTCCGGAAAATGAACGATGTTGACTTCCCGGTGGAACAGGTCCTCGACGGTATCCGCGCGGCGGAGGAAGCGGGCTTTCGCAGCCTGAAGATCAACATGGTTGTGCAACGCGGACTCAACGACTCGCAGATCCTTCCAATGGTGGAGAACTTTCGACACCGGGGCCATGTGCTGCGTTTCATCGAGTTCATGGACGTGGGGTCGAGCAACGGATGGAATCTCGACGCAGTACTGCCGAGCGCCGGGATCCTCCGGCAGATTGCGAGCGCTTACCGCCTGCATCCCCTCGAGCCGCAGTACGCGGGCGAGGTGGCCGAGCGTTGGATGCTCGACGACGGAAGCCTCGAGATCGGGCTCATCTCCTCGGTGACTTCGCCCTTTTGCGCAGGCTGCACCCGGGCCCGCGTTTCCACCGAGGGGCGTCTCTACACCTGCCTCTTCGCCTCCGAAGGTTGGGATCTGCGTGCGCTGCTGCGCACCGGTGCATCCGACGAGGCGATTTCAGAATCCCTTCGGCAAGTCTGGGCGCAGCGCAGTGATCGCTACTCTGAACTGCGCAGCTTCGCCTCACGCAAGGCGCGCGCCGAGCGCAGGATCGAGATGAGCTACATCGGCGGCTGAAACGGCGGTAGCGCTTTGGAACCCGAAGTCCTCGGCCTGATTCTGGCTGGCGGGCAAAGCCGCCGAATGCAGGAACTCGATCGGCCGCGGTCCCAGGGGCTTGTCTCGGGCGCTGCCACCCCACTTCACAAGGCCCTGATCGACTGCGCAGGACGCCCGCTTCTTGACTGGGTACTTGCACGGATACAGCCCCAGCTCACCCGGACGCTCATCGCTTGCGGCCCCTCGCCGGATCCCTTCGCAGCCTGGGAGCTTGCCTGCCTGCCCGACCAGCGGCGAGGCCACCTCGGGCCTCTTGCCGGAGTGCACGCCGGATTGGTGTGGGCCGTGACCGAAATCGATCAGGGACGCATGGCGCCGGAGAGTTCCCTTCTGGTGCTGCCTTGCGACACCCCTTTTCTTCCGCGCGATACCGTGGCACGCATGCTGGATTGCAGCCGGCAAGCCAGCGCCCCGGTGGTGGCTGCGGCGAGTCCCCGAGGCTCGGAGTGGAGCCTGCTGCTGCTTCGCCTCTCGGATCGCCACCGGCTTGTGGGCGCAGCCGAGTCCGGCCTGGAAAGCAGCGTGCGCAGCCTCGAGGCCTGGTGCAATGCAGTCGGCTACCTCGTGTGCAGCTTCGACGATGCCGGGGCCTTCACCAACCTCAATACCCCGGAGGATCTGGCAGCGGCCGAGGCGCGCCTCCAGGCAACGCCTCAGCAAGCCGGGAGCGTGTCGCTCGCGCCACTGCACACGGCAAGGGTTGCGCAATCGGAGGGACTGCCGCCGAGCTTGGCGTTGCGCGGAACGCCGACGGAGAGTGCACTGTTGCCCAACGCGTTCAATGGCGCGTTGGCGAGCGCGCTCTCGACCTTCGGCGGAGACGCGATTCCGGTTGCGCAGATGCGCGCGATCCTGCTGCGCTGCCTGAAGCCCGTTTCTGCCAGCCTTGAACGATCCCTCCCGGAACTCGCGGGCCATGTTGCTGCGTCGGCGATCGTGGCGCCCGTGGCCGTACCCACCCATAACAACGCTGCGATGGACGGCTACGCCCTGCGCAGCACCGATCTCGTGCACACCCGCAGTCTCCCGCAGTCGAAGGCACCCGCGATCCTCGCGGGACATCCACTCTCCGGCTCGGCCGAGTCCTCTCCGGTTGCGCTGCGGGTGATGACGGGCGGCATGCTGCCTGCGGGTTTCGACATCGTGATCGCCCAGGAACACGCCCAATGGCTCGACGGACACCTTCAGATCCCCTCCAGCATCACCGCAGGCACAAATGTGCGCTTGCGCGGTGAGGACCTGGCGGAAGGTGATACCGTGCTCACGCCAGGCTGCCTGATCGGGCCGGCCGAGGTTGGGCTGCTCGCATCGCTGGGAATCGGCCGGGTGCCCGTTCGCGCACCACTCCGCGTGGCGCTGATCTCCACAGGCGATGAGTTGCTCGATCCCTTGCAAGGCACGCAGGTGGATCGGCTGGCTGAGCGTGGCCCGGGGCAGATCTTCGACAGCAATCGCTACTGCCTGCGCGCGCTTCTTTCGCGCTGGCCAGCCATCCAGCTCAGCGATGCAGGCACGCTCAGCGACCGTGTGGAGGTGCTGGAGCAAGCCCTGATCGGTCTTGCACGCGAACATGATCTGATCATCTCCACCGGCGGCGTGTCGGTTGGCGAGGCTGATGTGGTGCGCCTTGCGCTCAAGCAACTTGGGGAGGTGAACTTCTGCGCTGTGGCGATGCGCCCAGGCAGACCCTTTGCTGTGGGACAGGTTGCAGGGGCGATCTATTTCGGGCTGCCCGGCAACCCAGTGGCCGCCACGCTCAGCTTTTGCGTCTTGGTGGCTCCGGCCATCGATCGACTGCTCGGGCGCACCCCACGCGCGCTCCCGCTCGAGCGGGGCCGCGCTGCGAACCGCGTTGCAAAGAGGCCCGGCCGAAGCGAGTTCCTGCGGTCTGCGCTGCGGGTTGACGCCGAGGGCACAACCTGGGTGGAAGTGGCTCCCCAGCAGGGTTCGGGAATCCTCAGTTCACTGAGCCGCTATCCCGCGGTGGCGGTGCTCGATCACGCCCAGGGCGTGGTTGAACCCGGCGAGCCGCTGGCGTTCGTAAGGCTGAGTCGCCTCTTCACGGGTGAGTAGCGGGGAGTTAGTGAAGAGTTCGAGCGGAGTTTGTGCGGAGTTTGAGCGGAGTTCGGGCGGAGTTCGGGCGGAGTTTGGGCGGAGTTTGGGCGAAACACACACGCATCCTGGGCGTACTCCACAACGCCGGCGATGCTGCGGCCGCGAGGCCTCGGGACTCAGCGGCGGTTCGTGAGCGGGCCCTTGAGACTCGCGTAGTAGGCGGCCAGGTTCTCCATGTCAGCCCTGGAGAGATTGGCGGCCTGTGCTCCCATGATCGCGTTCTTGCGGCTGCCGCTCTTGTACTCCTGGAGTGTCGTGAGCAGGTAGTCGGCGTGCTGCCCGGCAAGCCTTGGATAGCTCGGGTCGAGGGTGGTGACCCCATCCTTGCCGTGACACGCTGCGCAGACTTCCTCCGCCTTCGCCTTTCCGGCTGCAAGGTCGCGCGCCTGTCCCAATGGCGCAAACAACGCTGCGGCGAGAGCCAGCGTTGTGATCGGGCCATAGAAGGGGTGATGCCTTCGAACGTTCATGGCTTGGGTTCTCCTGCCTTACCGACCCGCGTAATACGCTGCAAGGTCGGCGATGTCGGTATCGCTGAGAGACCATGCAATTCCTCGCATGGTGGGATGGGGCCGGTCGCCCTTGCGGTAGGCAAGGAGGGCGGCCTCCAGATACTTGGCATTCTGGCCGGCAATCATCGGCACGCTGTAGACCTTGGGAAACGACGCCTTGTAGCCCGGGATTGCGTGGCAGCCGATGCACTGGCTGCGCTTTTCGGCGCCGGCCTTCGGATCTCCGCCCGCCTTTGGATCGACGGCGGGCTTGGCCTCTGCGCCAGCGCCAGCCTTCGTGTCTGCAGGCACACCGGGCGCGGCGCCGGAACCCTGGCTGTGGACCGGCGCGGCCATCCATGGTCCGGCCAGAACGAGGGCCAGTGCGAAGCGCGCGAGAGCCTGCGCTGGCCGCCGAAGAAATGCAGGCGCCATCGAGGCCGGGACGGACTGCATTGGGCTTGCCACAGAGTGCCTCGGGGTTGCGGATACGCCATTGGGGTGCTGGGCGCTCGGCAGCGAAAACGGATCAGGCATGCAGGCTTCCTGGATCATGAAGTGGTCGGTCGCACACGTTGGATCGGAATCTTGAGTTCCACCACGGCACCGGGGGTCCCGTAACGCGGGCTGTCGCACGGAGAGCTTTCTTGCGGGTAGGTTCGTTGATCCGCGCGGAGTGTAACCGACAACGATTCCTGACGTCTATGGTCGATCACGACTGCAACGGGCGGCTCGCAGCCGGGGTGCGCGCAGAGGTATCCAGCTCCGGGGTACACAGAGGTATCCACTTCCGCAAGCGCGCATCACCACCGGGGTCCAGGTCTATACTGCGGCGCAGGTTGCTGCCCGGTACTGTGCCGGGGTGCGGCGGCAGTATCTTGCCGACATCCTGCTTTGGCGACCCCTCGCACGGAGAGCCTGCACATGCGATTCGAGGGTACTTCCAGCTACGTTGCCACCGACGATCTGAAACTCGCGGTCAACGCAGCAATCCGGCTTCAGAGGCCCCTGCTGATCAAGGGCGAACCCGGTACCGGGAAGACGATGCTCGCCGAAGAGGTGGCGGGAGCGCTCTCGATGCCGCTGCTGCAGTGGCACATCAAGTCCACCACCAAGGCGCAGCAGGGACTCTACGAGTACGACGCGGTGTCGCGCCTGCGCGATTCGCAACTCGGCGACGAGCGCGTGAAGGATATCCAGCACTACATCGTGCGCGGCGTGCTCTGGCAGGCCTTCGAGGCCGAGCATCCCGTGGTGCTCCTGATCGACGAAATCGACAAGGCCGACATCGAGTTTCCCAACGATCTGCTGCGCGAACTCGACCGGATGGAGTTCTTCGTCTACGAGACCCGCCAGACTGTGAAGGCGCGCCACCGGCCCGTGGTGGTGATCACCTCCAACAACGAGAAGGAATTGCCCGATGCGTTCCTGCGTCGCTGCTTTTTTCACTACATCCGTTTCCCCGACCGCGACACGATGCAGCGGATCGTGGATGTGCACTATCCGGGACTGCGCAAGGAGCTGCTGAAGAGCGCGATGGACAGTTTCTTCCAGATCCGCGAACTACCCGGGATCAAGAAGAAGCCCTCAACCTCCGAACTGCTCGACTGGCTCAAGCTTCTGGTGGCCGAGGACATTCCGCCTGAGGCCCTGCACAGCAAGGACGGCAAGACGGTGATCCCGCCGCTGCACGGCGCGTTGCTCAAGAACGAACAGGATGTGCATCTTTTCGAGCGGCTGCTCTTCATGGCCCGGCACAACCGCTGATTCCTCCCGCACGGGCAACGCTCCGGAGACTGCGTTCATGCTGATCGGTTTTCTCGAACACCTGCGGGCGGCGCGACTGCCCATCTCGATCAAGGAGTTTCTCGGCCTGCTCGAGGCACTCAAGGCGGGGGTGATCGGGCCCTCGATGGACGAGTTCTACTACCTCGCACGCGCGGCGCTGATCAAGGATGAGCGGCTTTTCGACAAGTTTGACAAGGCATTTGGTGCGTATTTTCATGGAGTTCAGACGCTTCCTGCCGTTGATCTCGATCTTCCTCTGGAGTGGTTGAAGCGCCAGATGCAACGTGAGTTCACAGCCGAGGAGAAGGCTGCGGTGGAAGCGATGGGCGGGCTCGACAAGCTGCTGGAACGACTTCGCGAACTTCTCGATCAACAAAAAGAGCGCCATGCGGGTGGCAACCGCTGGATCGGCACCAACGGCACCTCGCCTTTCGGCAATGGCGGATTCAATCCCGAAGGGATTCGCATCGGCGGACCTTCGGCTGGCAATCGCACTGCGGTCAAGGTCTGGGAGCAGCGGGCCTACCGCGACTACGACGACCAGGTTGAACTTGGAACACGCAACATCAAGATCGCGCTGCGGCGTTTGCGGCGCTTTGCCCGGGAGGGAGCCGACGAGGAACTCGATCTCGACGACACGATTTCAGCCACCGCGCGCAACGCTGGCTATCTCGACATCCGGATGGTGCCCGAGCGCCACAACACGATCAAGGTGCTGATGCTGCTCGATGTGGGCGGCACGATGGACGAACACATCAGGCAGACCGAGGAACTCTTCTCGGCAGCCCGCTCGGAGTTCAAGCACCTGGAGTTCTACTACTTCCACAACTGCGTCTACGATTTCGTCTGGAAGAACAACCGGCGCAGACACTCCGAGCGGCTGATGAGCTGGGACCTGATCCGGCGCTTCAACCCCGACTGGCGGCTGATCTTCGTGGGAGACGCCACGATGAGCCCCTACGAAATCCTTCAGCCGGGCGGGTCGGTGGAATACAACAACGATGAACCCGGGGCGGTATGGCTGCAACGCCTGTCCGAGCGGTTTCCGCGCTTCGTGTGGCTCAACCCTGAGCCTGAGGGAATCTGGGAGTACCGGCAGTCGATTGCAGTGATTCGGCAGATCCTCGCGCACCGCATGTATCCCGTAACGATCGCAGGGCTCGAGCGTGCGATGCGTGAACTCTCCAGATAGCGGTACCTCGCCCGCGAAGGTGGAGCCCATCCTGGTATCTGCCCGCCCCAAGAGCTGTCTGCAGTTGGCGGGTGGGCAGCGTCGCAGATGCTAGCGTCTGGCCTTGGCCCCGACGGTTCGGGCCTGAACCACGAAGAGGTGCGCACAGCGCCTCGACCTGCGGCGAGCGTGATCCTGCTGCGCGATGCTCCCGGGGGTCTCGAAGCCTTCCTGCTCGAGCGGCCGGAAAAGGCCGAGGTGATGGGTGGAGTGTGGGTGTTTCCGGGCGGCAAGGTCGACACGGGAGACCACCTGCCGCAGACCGATGAGAACACTGTCCGGGTAAGCCAGCGCGCGCAGTCGCTGCGTCAGCGACTCGCGTATGCGCCAGTGGATGCGCCCGAGGCCGCTGCATTCATGCGTGCTGCGCGCCGTGAGACCGAGGAAGAGTGTTCGGTGCGGCTTGCGATCGATGCGATTGAAGGCTGGTCGCGCTGGGTTACCCCGCGCGTGCCCTCGATGATGAATCGGCGTTTTGACACTTTCTTCTTCGTGGCGAGTCTGCCGGAGGGTGCGCAAGCGCAGCACGACGGCGAGGAATCGGTGCAGGGAGCCTGGTTCGCTCCGGTTGTTGCGCTCGAGAGCTACTGGCGCCGCGAGATCATGCTTGCGCCCCCGCAGATCATGACGCTCGTTGAACTCAGCGGCTTCAGGAGTGTTGAGCATGCAGCCGATCACGCGGCCGCGCGCATCCTTCCCCACATCCAGCCGGAACCGCTGCTCGACCCTGCGGGCTCCAGGGTGGTGGCCTATCCGGGCGACGAGGCGCATCCGGTTCAGACCCGGCTGATTCCCGGGCCCTCGCGACTGGTATGGCGAGGTGGCAGGTTCGAGCCCCCCGGCGGGCGATTCGAGGAGTTTCTCGCCTGAGAGCCCGCGCCGGAGTTGCCACGATGTGCCCCTGCCTTTTCACCGCATCGACATTGCGATCAACAAATCGTTGGTACGCCTCACAAACGACGCCGGGTCGTTGAGCTGACCGCCTTCGGCGAGCAGCGCCTGCTCGTAGAGCAGCATGCTCCAGTCCTTGATTGCGCTCCGCTCGCTCTGCAGTCGCTTCACAAGGATGTGATCGGGGTTGATCTCGAGGATCGGCTTGCGCTCGGGGGTTTTCTGGCCGGCCTGCTTGAGCAGCCGCTCGAGATGGCCGCTCATGTCGCCTTCCTCCGACACAAGGCATGAAGGCGACTCGGTGAGCCGCTGCGTGACCCGCACCTCCTTCACCCTTTCGCCGAGCGCCTCCTTGATCGACTCGGCAAGGGGCCCGAAGGTCTTCGCGCTTTCCTCGGCCTTCTTCTTCTCGTCGTCGTTGGCAAGCGCACTCAGATCCAGGCCTCCCTTGGCAACCGACACGAGCTTCTTGCCCTCGAATTCCTGGAAGTTTCCGAGCATCCACTCGTCGACCCGGTCGCTGAGGAGCAGCACCTCGATGTCCTTCTTGCGGAAGACCTCGAGGTGGGGGCTGTTGCGCGCAGCCTCGAGTGTGTCTGCCGTGGTGTAGTAGATGCAGTCCTGTCCCGACTTCATCCGGCCGAGATAAGCGGCGAGCGCTACCGTCTGCGCCTTGTCGGGTTCAACGCCCTCCACCGAATGTGTGGTGGCAAAGCGCAGGAGTTTGGCCAGTCGGTCCCGGTGGCCAGGCTCCTCGCTCATGCCTTCCTTGAGCACCTGCCCGAAGGATGACCAGAACGCCGCATAGTCTTCAGAGCGGTTCTCGGCGAGATCCTCGAGGAGCGAAAGCGTGCGCCGGATGTTGGCTTCACGGATCGCTTTCACATCGCGGCTCTCCTGCAGGATTTCGCGCGACACGTTGAGCGGCAGATCCGACGAATCGATCACGCCCCGCATGAACCGCAGCCACAGCGGCAGAAGCTGCTCGGCATCTTCCATGATGAAGACGCGCCGCACATACAGCTTGAGCCCATGGCGCTGCTGGCGATCCCAGAGGTCGAAGGGCGCGCGCGAAGGGATGTAGAGCAGTTGTGTGAACTCGCTGCGTCCCTCGATGCGGTTGTGCGTCCACGCCAGAGGGTCGGTGAAGTCGCGCGCAACATGCTTGTAGAAGGCCTTGTACTGCTCATCGGTAATGTCCGACTTGCTTCGGCTCCACAGCGCGCTTGCCTGATTCACAGTCTCGAGGTCCTCGCGCTGGACCATCTTTCCCGCATCCTTGTCCCATTCCTCCTTGCTCATCCGGATCGGCATCTGGACATGATCCGAGTACTTGCGCACCAGTTCGCGCAGTTTCCAACCCGAGAGGAGATCCGAGTAAGCCTCCGCCTCGCCCGCGCCCTCGGAAGGATCGGCACGCAGGTGCAGGATCACGTCGGTGCCCCGGGCGGTGCGCAGGATCGGCTCAACGCTGAAGTCGCCCTCCCCCGCTGAAACCCAGCGCACGCCTTCACTGGGCGAAGCGGCGGCATGGCGGGTTTCCACCACCACCCGGTCGGCCACGATGAAGGAAGAGTAGAAACCCACACCGAACTGCCCGATCAACTGCGCATCCTTGCTCGCGTCCCCGCTCAATTGGGTGGCGAACTCCCGGGTACCCGACTTGGCAATCGTGCCGAGGTGGCTAACCGCCTCGGCCTCGGTCATGCCGATTCCGTTGTCGGAAATCGTGATGGTGCGTGCGCTGCTGTCGTGCCGGATCGTGATGGCAAGTTCCTCGGCACCGAGGAGCTCCGGCTGGCTCACGGAGACAAAGCGCAGCTTGTCGCAGGCATCCGAGGCATTGGAGATCAATTCGCGCAAAAAGATCTCGCGGTTTGAATAGAGAGAGTGGATCATGAGTTTCAGCAGTTGCCGGACTTCGGCCTGAAACTCCTGCGTTCGTGGTGTTGAGGCCAGGGCTGCGCTCGGGTCTTCGGACATGGATCCCCCAGGATTCTGAAAAATGTGGTCGTGAGTGCGCGTACTCCCCGCGCACTTGCTGGAGATTGGGCGGCTCAACCCGATTTCAAGAACGTCAGGCACCGCAAAGCGACCGCTCATCCGGTCCCGGAGCGGTCCCGGGAAACAAACACCGCAATGCGACCGCTCATCCGGCCTCGCGAGGATCGTCGGAAACGATCGCGGCAAAGTGCGCACCTACTTCCCACCCGGGTACCTGGGCAAGCGTCGCGTACTTCCAGCGCGGCTTGCGGTCCTTGTCGATCAGGAGTGCGCGAACACCTTCCTGGAAGTCCTCGCGGCGGAGAAACTGACGGGCAAGCACCGTGTCGAGTGCGAAGACCTCGTCCAGCGAGAGCCTTGGGGTGATGCGCAGGAAGCGAAAGATCACCTTCGCCGACAAGGCAGACCCTGTGCTGAGCCTGTGCAGCGGTGCCTCGAACCACGGGTCCTCGCGTGCGGCATCCTCGAAGGCCTGCAGCGCACCCTCCGGCGAGACGGAGAGGCCGATCCTCTGCAGAGCGCTGCGCCGCGAAAGAATCTCGCCCCCGCAAAGCGAACCACGCAACTGGAGTGCGCTCGCCTGCATCCATGCAGTTACCGTGGCGTGGTTTTCCTCCCAGTTCCGGCTGAAGACGGCCGAAGCGAGCCGATCGATGGCGTTGTCCCAAAGGCTTCGTGGAAGAAAGGCGTGGAAGAGTCCGGCATCGAGCGCGTCGGCTTCGTTGAGCGTGAGCCCGGAAATCGCCATCGCAAGACCCACTCCTGGCGGTAGCCGGTGCAGAAAGTGTCCCGCGCCCACGTCTGGAAAGAGGCCGATCTGGATCTCGGGCATCGCAAGCCTTGCATCCTCGGCAACGATGCGGTGCGACGCTCCCTGGCTGAGGCCGAGACCGCCCCCCATGTTGACCCCGTGGGAGAAAACCACGAGCGGCTTGCCGAAGTGATGCACGAATCGGTCGAGCAGATACTCCTCTTCGAAGAATGCGTCACCGTAAGCAAAGCGGGCCGGGTGCCCGGGTAGAGCACGTGCCTGACGCACCACCTCGGCAACATCGCCGCCGGCGCAGAAGGCGCGTTCGCCTTCGCCACGCAGGATCACCGCGGCAATGCTCTGATCGGAGCGCCACTGGCGAAGCTGGGCGCTGAGTCGTCGCACCATGTCGAGGTTGAGCACGTTGAGCTGGCGCGGCCGGTTGAGGCTTGCAAGGCCGATACGGAAAGCGCCTGCGTGGAGTGTGCTGAAGAGGACCGGGGCTTCGTGGGCCAAAGGTTGCTGCGGACCTGACGGCGCTGGCGGGCTGGCGCAAGCCTTGGACATGATCAAGGCCTCAATTGGCGGGGCCTGCCAGGGCGCCGGTGGTTGGGAGACGCATCGACTGACCCGGGAGGAAGAGGCGAAAGCGCTGCAAGGGGATGCCCTCGGCACGAAGCGCGGCCTTCAGGTCCTCGATGGGTGCTTCGTAGGGTTCGTCGGTGAGTTGAAAGGTACCCCAGTGAATCCCCAGCGAGAGCGGCGATCCGATTGCCTTGTGAATGCGCACCGCCTCGAGCGGATTCGTGTGCTGCGCTGCCATGAACCAGCGCGGCTCGTAGGCACCCACGGGGAGCGCGGCGAGGTCAAAGGGCGCAAAGCGGCGCGCAATCGCTTCGAAATCCTGCGACCAACCGGTGTCGCCCGCAAAGTAGAAGCGCAAGGCAGGGTGGAGCACGACCCATCCTCCCCAAAGCGTCCGGTTGCGGTCGAGCACCCCGCGCCCACTCCAGTGATGCGCGGGAACGAAGTGAAACCGTGCACCCCCAAGCTCCACCGAATCCCACCAATCGAGCGCCTGCACATTCGTGATGCCCTGCTCGCGAAACCAGCGGTCGAGGCCAAGCGGGACCAGGAAACGCGGCGAACCACCTTCCTGGCGCGCAAGGTTGCGAACGGTGGTGGCATCCAGGTGATCGTAGTGGTTGTGCGAAATGAGGACCACATCGATCCTTCCCATGCGGCCCACCGCGTCGGGCACCGGGTGCAGTCGCCTGGGTCCTGCCCAGGCCACCGGGGAGGCTCGCTCGGAAAAGTGCGGATCGCAAAGCACCTGGAAACCAACCGCCGCGGAGGGTGTGCTGGGGGCTCCGGGCTCCGCAGGGGCACCGGAGCCACGAAACGCGAGCAGCACGCTTGCATGCCCGAGCCAGCTCACTTCCACCGCCGTCGCGCCGCCGACCGTCGGGAGCGCCCCGGCTGCGGATCCGTCGCCGGGAGCAGGGCCTTCCCCGCCTCCCTGTGGAGTGCGCCACTCCTCGGGCATGGAGGCCCAAGCAGCCTCGATGCGCTGCGGATCCACCAGGGCATCGAGGTCGATTGCGCGCCGCTGCCACCACCAGGTGAGCAATTCCGAGAGAGGCTTGTTCACCCGGCTGCCGTCGCTGTTGACAAAACCGTCGGGGCGGTGGTGAAGCGGCTGCCCTCCTTGCGCCGCCGCGGGATGCGGTGCGCCGGGGGCGGCTGGGATCGGAATGGGGCCGTCTGCAGCACGGCCCTCACCCTGCACCGGTGTGCAACTGCCCAGGAGCGCACCGAGCAGCGCAGCGAGGAGCGCAAGCCCTGCCGTGGCCACCAGGCGCACCGATTGCCAGCGCTTCCACCCCGCCACGCCAGGCGCAGGCCCTACACTTGCGATTCCTGTCAACAGCACGCTCCTCTTCGGATCATCGGCATGCATCAACTGAACTTCCACCAGCGTTATGTGATCGTTACCGGGGGTGCCTCGGGTATTGGGGAGGCGATCGTGCATCGGCTCACGGCATCGGGCGCCGGCGTGATCATATGGGATGTCAACCACGATCAGGTGCGGCGTTTGCAGGATGCAAACCATCCGATGCAGTGCGCGCTCACCGTTGACGTCGTGGACCCCGCAGCGGTTGCCTCGGCCATGACCGAATCGCTGCGCTGGGTGTATGGTCACTTTGGGGGGGAAGGGGCGGGCATCGACGGATTGGTCTGCAGCGCGGGAATCACCGGGCCCAACAAAACCGTGATCGACTATGGAGTCGCCGACTGGAAGCAGGTTATCGAAATCAACCTCAACGGTGTTTTCATTTGCAATCAGGCGGTTGCGAAGCATATGAAAGATCGGGCCTACGGACGGATCGTAAACATTGCGTCGGTTGCCGGCAAGGAGGGCAACCCCAACGCGTCGGCCTACAGCGCAAGCAAAGCCGCTGTGATCGCCCTCACCAAGTCGCTCGGCAAGGAACTCGCCACCCACGGTGTGACGGTGAATTGCGTGACCCCGGCTGCGGTGAAAACGCCGATGTTTTCCCAGATGACCGAGGCGCACATCGCCTTCATGCTCTCGAAGATTCCGATGGGGCGCTTCGGGCAGGTGGAGGAGATTGCGTCGATGGTCTGCTGGCTGTGCAGCAGCGAGGCTTCGTTTTCGACCGGTGCGGTGTTTGACCTATCCGGGGGCCGTGCCACGTATTGACGCCGGCTTGATGAGCGGCTCGAGCCTCTTGCCCTTGCGACCCCGGGCGCCTGCGTAGGCGTTGAGTTCGCGTGCGCTGAAGCTGCGCTCGAGCGGCTTGCCGCCCCTGCCGGTTCCCGTGATCACCACGCCCTGCGGGTCGTGGCATGCAGCCATCACGAGCGGGTCGGCCTTGTCGCAATCCATCAACGCGCTGCCGCGGCCGCCGTTCCTGAGGGTACGCACCTCGGCGAGCGCGACGCTGAGCGCCCTGCCCTGCCCGGAGAGGCACAGGAGCCGCGACTGCCTGGCGTGGATGTCGACAACAGGCCGGATCGCCTCGTCACCCTCATCGATCTGGAGAAACTGCTTGCCGCCGCGCTGACGCGTCTGCAGATCTCCAGCGAGGCATTGCAGCCCGAGCCCGGAGCGCAGCGCAAAGACCACGCGCGCACTGGCGCTGCCGGCAAAGATGAAACCCACCCGGCTCCCGGGCTCGAGTTCGATGAGGGTGGTGACCGGGGCGCCATCGCCACGCGCAGATGGCAGCGAACTCACCGCGAGCGCATAGACCCTGCCGGTGGTGCTCAGCACATAAAGCTGATCGCTCGACATCACCGGGTAGACGCCGTCGAGACTGTCGCCTGCCTTGAAGCTGAACTGGCTCGCGTCGTGACCATGGCCCTGGCGCGCGCGCACCCAGCCCTTTTCCGACACGATCACGGTGATCGGCTCCTCAACCTGCCTGATCTCCACGCTAGCCCGTTCGCTTGCCTCGATCAGCGTGCGCCGCTCATCGCCGAAGCGCTTCGCGTCGGCTTCAATCTCCTTCACGACCTGACGGCGAAGCTCCTGGTCGCTGGCGAGCAACTTGCCGAGCGCTGCCTCCTCGTCGCGCAGCGCCTTCAGTTCCTGCTCGATCCGGATGGCCTCGAGTCTGGCCAGTTGCCGCAGGCGGATCTCAAGGATGTCCTCGGCCTGGCGATCGCTGAGCGAAAACGCTGCCATCAAGGCCGGTTTCGGTTCATCCGACTCCCGGATGATGCGGATCACCTCGTCGATCCGCAGCAGAACAAGCTGGCGTCCCTCGAGCACATGGACCCGGTCGCGCACCTTCTCCAGCCGATGCGCGCTGCGGCGCCGCACGGTGTCGAGCCTGAAGGCCGCCCATTCGCTCAGGCAGGCCAGGAGCGGCTTTTGCACCGGCCGGCCGTCGCGTCCCACCATCACCATGTTGAGGCTGAGGTTCGTCTCGAGCGAGGTGTTCACCAGCAACATGCCGAGGAGTTCCTGGGTAGCCACCCGCGAACTACGCGGCTCGAACACAAGCCGGACTGCGGCGTCCTTGCCCGACTCGTCGCGGACGGTATCGAGCAGTGCGAGCATGGCCTGCTTGAGCTGCAATTGCTCCGGCGACACCGACTTCTTGCCGAGTCTCGGCTTGGGGTTGGTGATGTCCTCGATCTGCTCGAGGACCTGCTGCGAGGAGACCCCGTGCGGCAACTGCTGGACCACCAGTTGCCACTGCCCGCGGGCGAGATCCTCAACCGTGTAGCGGGAGCGCATACGCAGACTGCCTCGGCCGCTGCGGTAGGCCTCGGCGATCTCGGCCGGGGTGGAAATGACCTGGGCTCCTCCAGGCAGGTCCGGCCCGGGGATCAGCGCGAGGATCTCTTCGAGCGTGGCCTGTGGGTTGCGGATGAGATGCGCTGCAGCCGCAGCAACTTCGCGCAGGTTGTGGGAGGGAATTTCGGTGGCCATTCCCACGGCGATGCCCGAGGCGCCGTTGAGCAGCACCATCGGGAGGCGTGCCGGAAGCCGCGCGGGTTCCTGGGTTGACCCGTCGTAGTTGTCAACGAAGTCCACGGTGCCCTGGTCGATCTCGTCGAGCAGCAAACGCGCGTAAACGGTGAGCCTGGCTTCGGTATAGCGCATCGCTGCAGCGCCGTCGCCATCGCGTGACCCGAAGTTGCCCTGTCCATCGATCAGGGGGTAGCGCAGGCTGAAGGTCTGCGCCATGCGCACCAGCGCGTCGTAGGCGGCGGTGTCGCCATGGGGGTGGTAGCGGCCGAGGACCTCGCCAACGACCCGCGCGGACTTCACTGGCTTGGCGTCGGCCGCGAGTCCCAACTGGTTCATCGCGTGGAGTATCCGGCGCTGAACCGGCTTTTGCCCGTCACTGCCGTCGGGTAGTGCGCGACCCTTCACCACCGAGATCGCGTAGTCGAGGTAGGCACGTTCCGCAAACTCGGCCAGCATCACCCGCTCGGGATCAGACTCCTGCGACCCGGGAAGGTCCTCGAACAGGTCTTTCTGCATAGCTGCGGCCTATGCTCAGATATCCACGTTCACTTCGTGCCCGCGCTGCTCGAGCCACTGCCTGCGCGCCCCCGACTCGCCCTTGCCCATCAGCAGGTGAAAACAGGCGCGCACTGCTGCGTCGCCCGCCTCGCCGATCGCCACCGGAGACAGCCGCCGGGTGTCGGGGTTGAGGGTGGTTTCCCAGAGCTGCTCGGCGTTCATTTCGCCCAGGCCCTTGAAGCGCGAGACGCTCCAGGCGCCGGGGCGTATTCCTTCCTTGCGCAACTTGTCTTCGAGGCTGCGCAACTCCAGGGCGTCGAGGCAGTAGCGCTTGCGGGCAATGCGCTTGCCGGAGGCCGCGATATCGACCCGAAAGAGCGGGGGCCGCGCCACGAACACATGGCCCCGGGCGATGAGTTGCGGAAAGTGCCGGAAGAACAGGGTGAGCAGCAGCACCTGGATATGTGCACCGTCGACGTCCGCATCGGCAAGGATGCAAACCTTTCCGTAACGCAGGGCACCCCAGTCGAGGGTGTCGTGCGGTCCGTGCGGATCGATGCCGATCGCCACCGAAACGTCGTGCACTTCCTGGTTGGCAAAGAGCCGATCGCGATCGGTCTCCCAGGTGTTGAGTACCTTGCCACGGAGCGGAAGGATCGCCTGAAAGGCCTTGTCACGCCCCATCTTCGCCGAGCCTCCGGCCGAATCGCCCTCCACGAGAAAGATCTCGGTTCGCGCCGGATTGGTCGACTCGCAGTCGGTGAGTTTGCCGGGAAGCACCGCCACCCCGGAACTGCGGCGCTTTTCAACCTTCTGCTGGGCGCGCTGACGCACCTGCGCCTGGCGGATCACCATGTCGGCAAGCCGGCGACCCCACTCCACATGCTGGTTGAGCCAGAGGTCCATGGCGGGTTTGAGGACTGAGGCGGTGAGGCGCAAGGCATCACGCGAATTGAGCCGCTCCTTCACCTGTCCCTGAAACTGTGGATCGAGTACCTTGGCCGAAAGTACGAAACTGGCGCGCGAAAACACATCCTCGGGAAGCAGGCGCAGGCCTTTCGGCAGCAGGGCATGCAACTCCACAAAGGTCTTCACCGCCTGAAACATCCCCTCGCGCAGCCCCGACTCGTGGGTGCCACCGGCAGGCGTGGGAATCAGGTTCACATACGATTCGCGGATGCAGGCGCCCTCCTCGGTGTAGCCGATCACCCACTGCACGCCCTCGCCTTCGGCGAAGCTTTCATGACCTGGCTCGATCGACTGCATTCCCTCGAAAGGGGGAAAAAGCCAGGGCTGCGCAGTGCTGTGCGCCATGCTTTCCTCAAGGTAGGCGCGCAGGCCCCCTGCGTAGTGCCATTGTTGCGCACGACCCGTCTTCTCCTCGAGCAGACTCACCCGCAAACCCGGAAGGAGGACCGCCTTCGATCGCAACAGGTGTTCGAAGTCCTGTGGCGGGTACTGCAGCGTGTCGAAGTAGCGCGGCTCCGGCCACACCCTCACCCGCGTACCCCGCCTGCTCCGCGCAACGCTGCCCACTTCGCGAAGAGCCTCCACCACCTCGCCCTGCGCAAAGCCGAGCGCGTACTCCATGCCGTCGCGCCATACGCTCACCGCAAGGCGTCTGGAGAGCGCGTTGGTTACCGAAACACCCACGCCGTGGAGGCCGCCCGAAAAGCTGTAGGCGGCGCCCGCATGCTTGTCGAATTTGCCGCCAGCGTGCAAACGGGTAAACACGAGCTCCACGGTGGGTACACCCTCCTCCGGGTGCAACCCGACCGGGATGCCCCGGCCGTTGTCGAGCACCGCAACCGAGCCATCGGCGTGCAAGGTCACCTCGATCGCGGTGCAGTGCCCGGCGAGGGCCTCGTCGGCAGCGTTGTCGATCACCTCCTGGAGTATATGGAGCGGATGGTCGGTGCGGGTATACATTCCGGGCCGCTGGCGCACCGGTTCGAGACCGCGTAGTACGCGGATCGACGATTCGGCATAATCCGCGCTCGCGCGCCTCGACGAATTCATGATGCAACCATGGTCCTTCGGTCTTCCGATCCAACTCCACGAACACGCCTTGCCCAGCCGGAGGTCGGGCCTCGGGATTGTACGTAGGACCGGCGTGGCGGTTGGCTTCCTTGCGGCAACCCGCGGGCTGCTTCTTGCGCTGGCGGCAGCGCTCGCACAAACGGTCTCCACAGTTGCGACCGCACAGGCAAACCCCCCAAAGGACCGAACCCCGGAACGCGCTTTCACTGCGCGGGCGGATGCGCGGGAAGCCACGCGCTTTTCCGCCTGCCGGGAGCATTTCGCGCACGGCGAGCCTCCGCGTATCGATCCGCAGCGGATCCCGTCTGCGCTGCGCGAACTCTGCTTCGAGGCTTTCGCCATCCTGCATTCCGGTCAGAGCCGGACGCCGGTCTTCGTCGCGCAGCGCCTCAACCAGCAGTCGCTCGAAGCCGCAGTGGCCGTGCAGCGGGGTGACCGTTTTTATGCGGAGGCGCGTCTTCCGCAGTCCGAGCGCGCGCAACTCGAGGACTACCACGGTTCGGGCTGGGACCGCGGGCATATGGCACCGGCGGGCGACATGCCAAGCGCCGCGGCGATGACGCAGAGTTTTTCCCTCGCCAACATGGTGCCGCAGGCGCGCGAGCTCAACCGGGGCGTGTGGGCCGACTACGAGAAGGCCACCCGACGCTATGTTCGCCGGGTGACCGGCGACGTGTATGTGATCACCGGGCCCTACTACCGCGAGCGCAGCGCTGCAGCCCGTGCGATCGGCCGCAGCCCGGTCCTGATCCCCGACGCCGTCTTCAAGCTGGTGTACGACCCCGCCAGGCGAAAGGCCTGGGCCTTCTGGGCCGAGAATCGCGACGACACCAGGGCTGCGCAACCGATCTCCCTGCAGACCCTCAGCGAGCGGCTCGGCCATGACTTCTTTCCCACGGTTGACCACGCGAGGCTCGAGAGCCCCTGAAGCGGCTTAGGCCGCCTCGAGTACCAGGCCCGCGTGTTCGCGCAAGGGGTGAAAGCGGATCCTCGGCCAGCGCTCCTGAAGGAACTGAAGATCGTAGCGGGTTGTGAGCAGGTAGGTGTGGGTCTGCGCAGCATCGAGTGCGATCCGACCCGCCTGTGCATGGACGAAGCGCTGCAGTTCAGCCTCGTCCTCGCAGGTAACCCAGCGCGCCCCTGTGTAGCCCGAGGCTGCCAGGCGCACCGCCACGCCATACTCGCTTAGCAGCCGATGCGCCGCCACCTCGAACTGGAGCTGTCCCACCGCGCCGAGCAACATCAGATTGCCCGCGATCGGCCGAAACACCTGGATGGCGCCTTCCTCGCCCAGTTCCTTCAAACCTTTTTGTAATTGCTTGCTTCGCATGGGATCTGCGATCTCGACGGTGCGGAACATTTCAGGTGCGAAGAAGGGAAGGCCTGTGTATTGCAGCGCCTCTCCCTCGGTGACGGTATCGCCGAGCTGAAGTCCGCCATGCGTGATGATGCCGATGATGTCGCCGGCATAGGCCTGCTCCACCAGATCCCGGCGTTGCGACAGGAACGTCACCACTCCGGTGGGCCGCAACTCGCGCTCGGTCCTGCGGACCCGCAACTTCATGCCCCGCTCGAAAACTCCAGAGCACACCCGAACGAAGGCGATGCGGTCGCGATGGGCAGGATCCATGTTGGCCTGGATCTTGAACACCACGCCGGAAAACTGGGACTCTGCCGGATCCACTGCGCGCGTGAGCGACTTGCGGGCTGCGGGAATCGGGGCAAGATCAACAAGCGCATCCAGAACCTCCTGAACGCCAAAGTTGTTGATGGCCGAACCGAAGAACACCGGAGTCTGCCGCGCCTGGAGGAAACGGGCGTGGGCGAAAGGGTCGGATGCGTTCTGCACCAGGTCGATCTCGGCGTGCGCCTCGGCGAAGGTCTCGCCAAACCGCTCCTGCAGGATCCGGGGATCGCTGATCATTTCATCGGCATCGCGGCGACGATCCTCGCCGGCCTGAAAGACACGCATGCGCTGCTCGCGCAGATCGAAGATCCCCCCAAAGCGCTTGCCCTGACCCACCGGCCAGGTGAGAGGCGCACACGGCATGCCGAGTACCTGCTCGATCTCGTCGAGGAGCTGAAGCGCCTCCCTGCCCTCGCGGTCCATCTTGTTGATGAAGGTCATGATTGGCGTGCCCCGGGCGCGGCACACCTCGATGAGGCGCAGAGTTTGCGATTCGACACCGTTGGCGGCATCGATCACCATCAGCGCCGAGTCGACTGCGGTGAGTACCCGGTAAGTATCCTCGGAAAAATCCTGGTGTCCCGGGGTGTCGAGCAGATTGATGACGCAGTCCCGGTACTCGATCTGCATCACCGAGCTCGCCACCGAAATGCCGCGCTGCTTTTCGATCTCCATCCAGTCAGAGGTGGCGTGGCGGCTTGCCTTGCGTGCCTTCACCGAGCCGGCGATCTGGATCGCGCCGGCAAAGAGAAGGAGCTTCTCGGTGAGCGTGGTCTTTCCCGCGTCGGGGTGGGAAATGATGGCGAACGTACGCCTCCGCTTGACTTCGTTCACGATTTGCTCGTTCGACATCACGCAGGAACCCCGTGATGTGCACCGAAGTGCACGCATGGATTGACGGTGCCTGAAGCGGCGGCATAACGGCCGCCCCTCCGGGACCGGGAGGCCC
>VGHO01000018.1 GCA_016868175.1 Betaproteobacteria bacterium | reverse complement strand
GCGACCTTGGCGGTCTTGGTGATCGCCTTCTCCACAGTGGCCATGTCGGCGAGGGCAAGTTCTGTGTTGATCACCTCGATGTCTGACAGCGGATCAACCCGGCCGGCCACATGGACCACATTGCTGTCCTCGAAGCAGCGCACAACATGAACGATGGCGTCGGTCTCGCGGATGTTGGCAAGGAACTGGTTCCCGAGCCCCTCCCCCTTGCTTGCTCCGGCAACGAGTCCGGCGATGTCGACGAACTCCACGGTTGCGGCAATCACCCGCGAAGGTCGTGCGATTTGTGCGAGAGCCTGAAGCCGCGGGTCGGGCACTTCAACGATCCCGACGTTGGGCTCGATGGTACAAAAGGGATAGTTCTCGGCAGCGATGCCGGCTTTGGTGAGTGCGTTGAAAAGGGTGGATTTGCCCACATTGGGAAGACCAACGATGCCGCACTGCAAAGCCATGACCGTTCTCCCGAATCAATCGCCCCCTTCACCGCCTTGCAGCCGGCTTGCACCCGGCTTCCACCCATCTTCCACCCGGCTTCCAACCAGCTTCCACCCAGCTTCCCTCGAGCTTTCACCTCACCGCAGTATAGTCCGGGCTTATGGTGAGCCTCGAAAACAAGCTGGTGGTGGCAATCTCTTCGCGCGCAGTTTTTGACTTCGAGCAGGAGAATCGCGTCTTTGAGGAAAGCGACGACGGTGCCTACCGAGCCTTGCAGCGTGAGCGCCTAGACCAACCGGCCAAACCCGGGGTGGCGTTTGCCCTCGTGCGCAAGCTGCTCGCTTTTGACGGAGCGCAGCCCGACGATGCGGTGCGCAGGGTTGAGGTGGTGGTCCTTTCGCGCAACGACCCGGTGTCGGGATTGCGGGTCTTTCGCTCGGCGCAGCAAATGGGCTTGAGGCTCGAGCGCGGGGTGTTTACCCGCGGGCGCACGCCCTGGCCCTATCTCGAGCCGCTCAAGGCCAATCTCTTCCTGTCGGCCAACGAGCAGGACGTGCGCGCTGCGCTCGAAGCGGGCTTTCCGGCAGCCCGGGTGTTTCCGAGTTCGGTGCAGGCTTCGGAAAATCACCCCGAGGAGATACGGATCGCTTTCGACGGGGATGCGGTGCTCTTCTCCGACGAAAGCGAGCGGGTGTTCCGGCGGGACGGTCTGGGTGCCTTTCAAGCTCACGAGCGCGAGCACGCCACCCGGCCTCTCCTTGGTGGTCCCTTCAAGCCGCTGCTCGAGGCACTTCACCGGCTGCAAGCCGAAGGGCTCGGCGCGATGCGGATCCGGACTGCACTCGTGACCGCGCGGAGTTCGCCCGCGCACGAGCGCGCGATCCGTACGCTCATGGAGTGGGGAGCAGAGGTCGACGAGGCGATGTTTCTTGGCGGACTCGACAAGAGCAGTTTTCTCAAGACTTTTCAGCCCGACTTCTTCTTCGACGACCAGACGAGGCATTGCGAGTCGGTTTCGAGGGTGGCGCCCGCCGGCCATGTGATCTCCGGCGTGGCCAATGCGCAGCCTGACCACCGGCCCTGAGCCCTCCACCAGTGTCCGGAATCAGCGGTCTGGTCTTTCCGAAGCAGATGGTTCCCCTGGGGCAGTCGCTTCGTCCGATGGACGCCGAGGGCAATGCAGGGACTGCGCCGCGCTGCGAAAGGAACCTTCTGCAAGCAGGGGCACCACCTCGATCGCGCGGTCGATTTCATCTTCGATCAGCTTGAGGTGCTCGGCCGAGGGACGATGCAAAACGAAGCTCGCAACCTCCTCCCGGAGTCCGAGGCTTCGCGGGTGGCCGATTCCCAGGCGTAAACGCCAGAAGTCTGTTCCACCGAGCCGGGTGCTGATGTCCTTGAGCCCGTTATGACCCGCCGAGCCTCCACCGAACTTGAGCCTTGCGGTGCCAGGCATCAGGTCAAGTTCGTCGTGCACCACCAGCAACTGTGCAGCCGCAATCCGATAGTAGCTGCAGAGCGCCCCGATCGCTTCGCCGGAGCGGTTCATGTAGGTGGAGGGTTTGAGCAACCAGAGCGAGCCACTTTCGCCCACCCGCACACGCCCGACATCGCCGAAGAATCGTGCTTCGAGCTGAGCCCCGCTTCCGAGCCGGCGCGCGAGATGATCGAGAAACCAGAAGCCGGCGTTGTGTCGGTCATTCTGATGTTCACTTCCGGGGTTGCCCAGGCCGGCAATGACCCGGATCGGCTCGCTTCGGTCGTCCACAGTGTTGCGGTGCGGCAAGGCCCTGCGCCAACGAGAACCGCTTCAGCCAGGGCCTCAACGGACTCACAGGGAGTGTCGCAGGCCCGCGCTACTTCTTCGACTTGGCGGCAGGCTTGGCCTCGGTCTTCGCAGCCGGTTTTGCCTCGGGTTTTGCCCCGCCCTTCGCGCCACCCTTTGCGCCCGCCTTGGCAGCGGGCTTGGCTGCGGCCGTCTCGACAGGCTTTTCTTCTTCCACGACAGGGAGCGTGACGGTAACGACGACCGGGTTGTCCTTTGCGCTGAGCACCGGCGACACACCCGCCGGAAAGCTCAGGTCGCGCAAATGAAGTGACTTGCCTGCCTCCAGGCTTCCCAGGTCCACCGGGATGAACTCGGGCAGTTGCGCCGGAAGGCAGGAAATCTCAACCTCGTTGAGCACATGGCTCACGATACCCGCCGAGAACTTCACCGCAGGGGAATTCTCCTGGTTGATGAAGTGCAGCGGCACTTTCATGTGGATCTTGCGTTCGGCCGACACCCGCTCGAAGTCGATATGCATCACGAGCTGCTTGTAGGGGTGCCACTGCACATCGCGCAGCAACACCTGCTGAGGCGCACCGTCGAGTTCCATCTGAAGGATCGACGCATGGAAGGCCTCTACCCGCAATGCGTGAAAGAGCGGGTTATGGTCGATCTCGATCGGGGTGGGTTCCCCCGGGGTTCCGTAGATGATTCCGGGCACCTTGCCGGATCGGCGCAGGCGGCGGCTCGCACTCGACCCTTGCGCTGAACGGCTGCTGGCAACAACTTTCATGATGATTTCCTTGGGTGAGGGTTCGCGGGCCTTGTGCGCCTGCAACCCATGGTTTGCTTGCGGATTCCCTGATCCTTCTCCGGGCCTCCTTCAGCCTGAAACAACCTCCGAACCCTGTGGCGAAGAGGCACGCTCTCCACGGTCTGGCGGCGGGATGATCCCCACGATGAAAGTCTTCATCGCCAGGGCATGAAACCAGCGGGCACGGGCAACGCCCTTCGCTGGCTTGCGGCGTCCGCGACCAGACGCCTGCAATACGAACCGGGTTATACAGTGCATCGGCGACCTCAGTCCACAAAAAGCGACGACACCGAGTCGGAGCGGTTGATGCGCAGGATGGTTTCGGCAAGCAGCTGCGCCGAGGAAAGTGCGCGGATCTTTGCGCAGGCTGCTCCATCTCTCGGTAACGGGATCGTATCGGTTACGACGAGTTCGTCGAGATCGGAGTCGGCCACCCGGCGGACCGCTCCACCGGAAAGAACAGCGTGGGTGCAATAGGCGAGCACCTTTGCGGCCCCCTGCTCCTTGAGCGCTGCTGCGGCGCGGGTGAGCGTGTTTGCAGTGTCGACGATGTCGTCGATGATCAGGCAGGCTCTCCCCTCAACCTCGCCGATGATGTTCATCACTTCGGACACATTGACCTTCGGCCGGCGCTTGTCGATGATCGCCAGATCGCTGTCGAGTTGTTTGGCCATTGCCCGCGCGCGCACGACGCCGCCCACGTCGGGAGACACCACGATCGGATCGTCGAGCTTGCGCTTGTGCACATCCGCAAGAAGGATCGGCGCCGAGTAGATGTTGTCGACCGGAATGTCGAAGAATCCCTGGATCTGGTCCGCATGGAGGTCCATTGTGAGAACCCGGTCGACGCCTGCGACCTGGAGCATGTTGGCAACCACCTTGGCGCTGATGGGTACCCGGGTCGAACGTACCCTCCGGTCCTGGCGGGCGTAGCCGAAATAGGGTACCGCAGCCGTGATGCGCCCTGCGGAAGCGCGCTTGAGTGCATCCACGATCATCAGGAGTTCCATGAGGTGATCGTTCGTGGGGGCGCAAGTGGACTGGAGAACGAAACAGTCCCTGCCCCGGACATTCTCCAGGATTTCCACCATCACTTCGCCGTCGGAGAAGCGGCCAACACTCGCCCTGCCAAGCGGAACACGCAAATGCGCGGCAACCTCGGAAGCAAGTTTCGGAACCGCGTTGCCGGTGAAAATGGTGAGGGCCTCGGGCCCGCTCGCATCGCGGTGATGGATCAGTGAGTTCATGAGAAGGAGCGCGCCATGCGCCGTTCAACTGCTTTCATCGGTGCTTCGGGCCAACCGGAGCCGACGGAAGTCTTGTCCCGGTGATCCACCCGTCGGGCACTGACCGGGATCGCCCGGTCGCAGGTCGGGAACGTGCGCACCCCTCATGTAGCAGGATCGCCAAGGCGGCAGCGGAGCCGCCCTTGAAAGGAGTGGCTGGGGAGGAAGGATTCGAACCCTCGAATGCCGGAATCAAAATCCGGTGCCTTAACCAACTTGGCGACTCCCCATCCGGACTGCCAACCTGCTCAATTCCAAAGACCAATCCAGCAAGCAACCCAGCCAGAAAACAACCCAGAAACCAACCCAGAAACGCAGCCAGAAACCAACCCAGCAACCAAACAAGCAACCCAGCCAGAAACCAAACCAGCAACGCAGCCAGGAACCAGACCCACAATCGAATTCGAGTTCCCCGGCGACCGGATCTTAGCCGCAAAGGCAACCCCACCCTCGGCCGCCCTGTCGAGCGAACCACCACCCTGCACACCCAATTCCAACGCGGCTCAAGCAAGAAGGGCATGGTGCCGAAAATCGAAACCGGCGATTCCCAGAACCCTCGTGCCGCGACTCCACCCAGGGCAGGCCCGCCGCTGCCGGAGCTAGGGCAGGCTCGCCGCGCCCCTCACCGTCCAGCCCGATCGACCATCCCGTTGGCACAGGGCTTCCAGACCACCCCTCAGTTGCAAACCTTCCGAAGCACTGCGGACCATTGTGAACACGGTTGATCCCGACCCGCTCATCCGCGGCCAGTGCGAGGGCAGCCCTACGCTCGTTGCCGCCTCGCGAAGCATACAGAGCGCCGCTCGGACTTCACCGAACCTTCGTGAGGCAACTTTTTCAAGGTCGTTTCGCGACTGAAGCAGCCACTCCCAGGAAATCCAACCCGGTATTTTGAGAGCTTCGCTTGTACGTGTCAATTCAGGGTCGTCGAACACCGCAGCAGTGGCGATGTTCACCTGCGGAAAGACGAGCACGAAGTGGGCACTACCCAGCGGCAGTGGCTTGAGTATTTCTCCGATGCCCCGCGCCAGCGCATGCCTGCGGTGCACAAGGACAGGGACGTCCGCGCCGAGCCTTGCCCCGAGCTCGGCGAGCCGCTCGGGGGGCCAGTGCAGTTCCCAAAGGCTGTTGAGCAGGCGCAAGACCGAGGCGGCGTTGCTGCTTCCTCCGCCCAGCCCGGCCCCCAGGGGGATCGACTTGTGCACCAGGAGGTCTGCACCCGGACAGCGCAATCCCAGTTGCAGACATTGCTCGCGCAGCAGCAGTGCGGCACGGACCGAGAGGTCCGCCTCGAAGCGGATCCCCGCATGATCCGCGACTCGCCTCACCTCGCCGTCGCTGCGCCGGGATACGCACACCTCGTCGTACCAGTCGATCATCACGAAGCTTGTGTCGAGTTCGTGGTACCCGTCGGCCCTGCGACCGGTTACGTGCAAGTGAAGGTTGAGCTTGGCCGGCGCTTTCTCGCGCAGCGCCTGTTGCGGCTGGAGCGACACCCTCGGCTCCTCTACTGGGGATCTGTTGGCACCAGTGTGAGGCGAAGCGCCTCGTCCGGGCCCGAGACGATGCGCAGCCGGCCTGCGGAGCGCTCGATAAGGAACTCACCCTGCTCGTAGCTACCCTCGGGCAGATCGAGCCATCGGCGCCACTGCCACGCGTTCAGTGCCGGCGTTGCCCCGGAAAGGCCGCTTTGGCGCAGCCACCGCTCAGCCTGATCGACGCTCACCGTGCCCGTACCCGCAGCTTCGATCCATGCGGCCTCCCCCGCGTTCTGGCGCCAGTGAAGGATCGGCTGACCTGCTGGATCGAAGAGGTCGACCGACGCTGCCGACGCATTCGCCCTGAGTTCGAAGAGGCCCTGCAGGTGCAGCACCCGGTCGCTCGTGCGTATCCGCAACCCGAAGCGGCCCACGGTGGCGGCTTGCTGCAGAGCGGCGAGCCGCGTGGATGTGCCGAGCGCGGAAGCCGCCCTGGCCGACAACGCGAGCGTGGATTCATTGAGGGTGCTGATACCCTCGCGCAAGGCTTGCTCGAGCCGGGTCTGCACATCGACGGCGCAGCCGCTGCAAAGGACTGCAGGTAACAGCATGGCAGCGAGGCAGGAGGCTGCGCGGCGCATCGCGTCAAGGCCCGCAGAAGTCACTGGCCGGGCGTGGAGGAACGCGGGCACATTTCCGCAGGGATTGCAGCTTGCGGGGCAATGTTCGCCTGCGCACATCCATCGGGTTCCGCAGATGCGACGGTAACCCAGGCACTGCGGCATGCCACCTGGGAGCTGGCCGAGCTAGAGCGAAACTTCGAGTCGGCCCAGGGTTTCACGCAGCACCGCGTTGCCGGGCTCACTCCTGCGAGCGTTGCGCCACAGTTCCATCGCCTCGTCGCGGCGACCGAGTTTCCAGAGCACCTCTCCGAGATGCACTGCGATTTCGGCATCGGCCTGGAGACGGTAGGCTCTTTGCAGATATTCGAGCGCACCCTCGAGGTTGCCGCGACGGTAGAGAACCCATCCCATGCTGTCGATGATGTGCGGATCCTCGGGCGCGAGTTCGAGGGCCTTCTCGATCAACTGTTGTGCCTCGTCGAGACGAATGTTTCGGTCGGCCAGCGCGTAACCGAGTGCGTTGTAGGCGTGCGCGTGCTTCGGACGCAATTCGATCAGCTGACGCAGACTCTTTTCGGCCACTTCGAGGCGATTGAGCCGCTCGGCAGCCATCGCGTGGTCGTAGAGCAACTCCACCCGCCTGGGATCCCTTGCGAGACTGGCATCGAGCAGCTGGAATCCCTCCTCGGCGCGCTCACTTTCGCGCATGAGCTGTGCGAGCAGCAGAAGGGCCTGCGATTGCACCTGTCGATCATCCGCCTCACGGATCAGGCGCTCGAGCGGCAGCTGGGCGAGGTCCTGGCGCTTGATCTGCAGGGCTGACTGCGCAAGCTCAAGGCGGCTAGCGTGGCGCTCGGCAAGCTTGAGCGCTTCTGCGATCCGCCCAGCGGCCGCCGAGGAACCGGATTGCACAAGGAGCACCGCAAGCGTGGTCTGGTCCTCACCCTGCGCTGCACTGCCAGCCCGTGCCAGTTGCTCTGCAAGCCCAAGCGCTGCTTGCGGCTTGTCGAGTCGTAGCAACGCCTGGCGAAGGTTGAACCAGATCCCCGCCCTTCCGGGCTCATCCTGAGCCATGGCAAGACGTCGCGCCAACAACTTTCCCGCTTCCTCGAGCCGGTTACCGGCAAGGTAGAGGTTCTCCAGCACGAGGACGGCCTGGGTGGACTCCGGAGCGAGCTTGCGCCACATCTCCGCAGCCGCGAGCGCCCGTGCAAAAACACGCTCGCGTAGAGCGAGCTCGGTGGCGCGGCGCGCGATGCGCGAGTCGCCTGTCTGCCGCGCCAACTCGAGCATGGTCTGGACGGCCGACCCGAGTTGACCGCTCTGCGCTGCGATCTCTGCGGCGATCAGCTGGAAAAGCACCGAGGCGGTGAGCTCCTGCGCGGGGGCAACCTCCCCACTGCTCGATTCCGGTTCGGCAGGGCTGTCGTCCACCCCCGGAGCGTCGTCGGGCCCCGGGCCGTCGTCGGCGCTCGAGCCAGCATCCAGCCCCGGAGCGTCGCCAACACCCGGGCTTTCGTCGAGCGCCGGACCGTTGTCAAGACCGCAGGCGTGTAGTGCCGATACCGCGCCGCCATGCTGCGCCAGCGCCCGAATCGGGAACAACACGACAAGGCAGGCTGCAACAGGCAAAAGCAGGGCAGCCGCCACTGCGCTGGCACTTGGTCTTGCCAGCGGGCGCAGACTCCCCGAATCGGCTGCTGGCGGGCCGATGGCCTGAGTGATGCGGCGGATCATGAGTGCAATGGGCATGCTCTGCGAGCCTTTTGAATGCGCAAGACGCTATGCTAATCCCAATCGAGTGCGAGTTTGGCGCGCGGTCCCGGGCCGATTGAGCCCGACCCGCCAGCGCCGTAAGCCAAAGGTTCCGGAGTTCCCGAGCCCGATGCCTGAGTTGCCCGAAGTGGAAGTTGTGAGGCAGGGACTTGATGCGGTCCTCAGAGGGCTGCGCCTGCTCCGCACCGAGGTGCGCGTTCCGAAACTGCGCTGGGAAGTCGACCCGCAACTCGATGCGCTCACCAGGAATCAGATGGTTTGTGCGCTGGATCGACGCTCAAAGGTCTTGCTCGTTGCACTCGAGCGTGGAACCCTGCTGATTCACCTGGGGATGTCCGGATCGTTGCGGAGGATCCAACAGCCTGAGGCGCTGAGGACGCACGACCACCTTATCTGGCATTTTTCCGGCGGACTCGAGCTGCGGCTTCACGATCCGCGCCGGTTTGGAAGCGTTCTCTGGTTCGCCCACCCATGCGTCGGGAGTGCCGATTCCGATCCCGCGCGTTCGATCGACGCGCACTTTGCGCGGCTCGGACCTGAGCCCTTCGACCCTGCCTTCAACGCCGACAGTCTGCATCGAAGGAGTCAGGGTCGCAAGGTGGCCGTCAAGCAATGGCTGATGTCAGGGACCCCGGTTGTGGGGGTGGGAAACATTTACGCTTCCGAAGCTCTGTACCGCGCAGGCATTGATCCGCGACGTGCAGCTGGCAGGATCGGGCGACATCGGTATGCGCGGCTCGTGGACGCGATTCGGGAGGTCTTGCGGCAGGCGATCGAGGCCGGCGGTTCGACACTGAGAGACTTCGTGGGGTCGCACGGAGACCCGGGGGCGTTCCAGCAGCACTACGCAGTCTACGGCAGAGACGGTGAAGCCTGCCCTGCCTGCGGCGCAAAGGTTCGGCGCACGATCCTCGGCCAACGCAGCAGCTTCTGGTGTCCGCGGTGTCAGCGCTGAGGGATCCGGCCCCAGAGGAAGCAGGACGGGAAGGACAGCGGGGGCAGGCAGCGCAGTCGAACCACACGCTGGCCGCGGTGGGGGCTGTCGAAGGTGCCTTCTTTGCCCGGGCGCTCACCGTCTGGCAGCCTGAGCACGGGCGCAAGGGGCTGCCATGGCAGGGCACCAGGGACGCCTATCGCATCTGGGTTTCCGAAATCATGTTGCAGCAGACGCAGGTTGCAGCCGTAATCGGGTACTACACGCGTTTCCTTGCGCGCTTTCCCACCCTCGAGAGCCTCGCCGGAGCGTCGCTTGACGAGGTGCTTGCGCTCTGGAGCGGTTTGGGCTACTACCGCCGCGCCCGGCTGTTGCATGCGTGCGCGATCGAGGTCTGCCGAAGCTACGGAGGCAGCTTTCCCGATCATCCGGACGTCCTGCGGAAACTGCCTGGAATCGGTCGCTCGACTGCGGCAGCGATTGCAGTCTTCGCCTTTGGACGGCGCGCAGCGATTCTGGACGGCAATGTCAGGCGCGTGCTCTCGAGGTATTTCGCGCTCCACCCCACGCCGCCCGGCTCACACATCGAAAGGCTGCTCTGGGAACTTGCAGAGTCGCTGGTTCCCCCGGCGCCCAGCCTTTCCGAGGCTCGCGAAAGTCCGGAAGTGGTCACCTACACCCAGGCACTGATGGACCTTGGTGCAACCCGCTGCCTTCCGAGGCGGCCCGTCTGCAAAGCATGCCCACTGGTAACCGCCTGCAAAGCCTACGCAAGCGGTGAGCCCACGCGCTTCCCGGAGCCGCGAACCCGGCCACGCTTGCCGACCCGGCGATGGGTTTTCCTGCTTGTGCGGTGGCGCGACCAGATTCTCCTGCAGAAAAGGCCGGACTGCGGGGTATGGGCTTCGCTCTGGAGTCTGCCGGAGTTGCCGCCGTCTGCGGCATCCGAATCGAGCCCGCCGGGCGGGCATGCGGTGCGCAACTGGCTGGTGTTCACTGGCCTGATCCCTGGTCCCGATGCCGAGTTTGCACTCTCCGAAGGCTTGACCGTGGAGCAATCCTTCAGCCACTTTCGCTTGCATGCGCCAGTCCTGCAGGTTGAAATCCCCGGACACGCCAAGCCGCAGGTCTGCCTTTCATCGCCGGGCCCGAGACCTGCATCCCTTGGCCGCCTGCATCCTGCCTTTGCCTCGGAGCCCCGGTTCCGGAGCGCAATTTCCACGCTGGATCCGTCTGCGATTGACTGGTGCTGGGTGAATCGCCACGAGGCTCTTGCGATGGGTATACCTGCTGCGCTGCGCAGACTCCTCGAAGCAGCAGGGTAGGCGGCGAGGTCGAGAGGGCAGGTTGTTGCCTCGACGCTAGACTGCCTGCTGCTCCTCGAGGAAGCTGTGCACCGCGTGCTGCCGGTGCCCGGCGCTGAGTTCGAGCCATTGCTGCTTTTGCAGATTGCTCACCTGGAGCAGTTCGATCAGTCTGTTGGTGACCCAGGCGGGCTCGGTGTAGCGCAGCGGCTTCTCGAGCACCTTCTCGAAGGCCTCAGGGTGCTGCTGCTTGAGTTGGCCGTGGAGTTGTTTCAGCAACGCGGCAAGCGGTGCAAAAGAGCTTTCCAGCGTGCTCTGGGCAAGGTCATCCCGGTCATCGAGCACGAGGACTTCAGCGCGGATCAGTCCGTTGTCCTGGATCCATCGGCGCAGGATGCGGAAGCGTTCGCTGCCGAGCGTGCGGATATAGAGCAGGCCTGCCTCGGTCTGGTCGAAATCGCGGATCGTGGCGAGCGTCCCAACCTGCGCGTGTTCGGCAGCCTTCCCGGCCTCGCCGCCGCGGGTGATCATGCAGACCCCGAAAGGCTTGTCATGCCGACTGCACTCGCTCACCATGTCGAGGTAGCGGGCTTCGAAAATCTGCAGCGGCAAGACGCCTCCCGCAAAAAGCGGCATGCCGAGCGGGAAGATCGGCAGGTCATTCATTGCGTTCACCCGGTTGGAGCGTTCGCTCGTTGCGGGCCCATTCAACGCCCATTCCAAATCCCAACCACGCTCAGGCCGTGCGCTCGATGGCGCGATGCCGTGCAATCACGCCCATATCGTCGAGCCGTTGCACGAGTTGCTCGACAGCCCATACCGAACGGTGTTGTCCGCCAGTGCAGCCGATGGCGACCGTGAGGTAGGCGCGCTGGTCGTGGCGGTATTGCGGGATCCAGCGCCGGAGCCAGCCCTCGATGCACGCCACGAATGCCGGGCCCTGTTCGCTTGCCTGAAGGTATGCGTCGACCGCCTCATCCTTGCCGCTGAGCGGGCGCAGCGCCTTTTCGTAGTGCGGATTCGGCAGGCACCGTGCATCGAAGACCAGATCGGCGTGTTCGGGCACCCCATGCCTGAAGGCAAACGATTCGAGGCTGAGGGTGAGCCCGAGGTGCTGTGCGCTGGCCAGCTCGCGCACCCAGCTTCGCAACTGGCGCGGGGCAACCCCAGTGGTGTCGAGCGTGACCGCGCCCTCATGCAACACCTCCAGCAATGCGCGCTCACGGGCAATGGCCTCGAGAAGTCCGTGCTCGGCCACGCCCTCGGCTGCCGGAGCCAGGGGATGGCGCCTCCTTGTTTCGGAGAATCGCTGCAGGAGTTCGTGGTCGCGCGCTTGCAGAAAGACCACCTGCGCGTGGATACCCCGACCGACCAGGCTGCCGAGAACCTCCGGCAACGTGGCAAGCGAGGTGGGACTGCGCGAGTCGATGGCCACTGCGACCCGCTCGTGTCCTTCCTCCTGGAGTGAGGCGCAGACCTCGCGCAGGAAGCGAGCCGGGAGATTGTCGATGCAGAAGTACCCGCTGTCTTCGAGTTCGCGGATCGCAACCGACTTGCCCGAGCCCGAAAGGCCGGTTACCAGCACAAGCCGCATTGGCGTTCCAGCCGAAGCGAACGATCCGAAAACATCAGGCTACCCCGCGCAGCGGATCGAGTGTCTGCATCGATTCCTGATCCATCAATTGACGTTGGCGCTCGAAGAATGCCTGCATCGAGTCGATCCCGCGCAGCTTGAGAATCGTCGAGCGTACCGCCGCTTCGGTAAGTACCGCGAGGTTGCGACCTTCGGCCACCGGTATCACAACCTTCGGCATTGGAATGCCCAGAATCTCCTGATGGATCGCCTGCAACGGCAGCCGCTCGTATTCCTGCTCCATCGTGCTGCGACGCATCAGATGCACGATGAGCCTGAGCCGGATCTTGCGGCGCACTGCAGCCTCGCCAAAGATCGTTCGGATGTCGAGAAGGCCGAGCCCCCGCACCTCGAGCATGTTCTGCAACAACGGCGGACATTTGCCCTCCACCAGCACCGGTGAGACCCGAGCCAGCTCCACGACATCATCGGCGACGAGTCCGTGCCCCCGGCTGATCAACTCAAGCCCGAGTTCGCTCTTGCCGAGTCCCGATTCGCCTTGCAGGAGCACACCGAGTCCAAGCACATCCATGAGCACTCCGTGCACCGTGGTGTGCTCGGCCATTGCCTTGCCGAGATGCTGTCGCAGCCGTTCGATCACTCTGGCTGCAGGCAGGGGCGAGATCCATAGGGGAAGTTCCCCGTCGTTGACGGACTGCGGGTGGTGGGCGCCTTGATCCGGCCCAATGCCTGCTCGGGTGCTCGGGAATGCAACAGCCTTCGTCAGATGGCGCAACTCCTCGGGCGGCGCGAGCGCCTCGGCCATCACGACAGCCGGGGGGTGTCCATCGAGGAGTTCGAGGAAGAATGCCCTTCTGCGCTCCGGGTCGAGACGTTCGTAGTAGGCCACCTCATTGGAGCCGATGACATGCAGTCGGTTGGGATGGATGAGATTGAGGTAACCGACCATGTCGGCGGGTTCACGCAATTCATCCCGGAAGCCCCGGGCATGGCCGCCCTGGCCATCGACCCATCTCAGGCTCAGCGAATCGGAGACTTCAGCAAAGAGCTGACCGACCGTGACTGCCATGTCCTGACTGCCAGCCCTGCATGAGGCGGTGGGCCTGCGCGCTGTCGTTTGCCGAGTTGAGTCCGCTGCGGAAGTCTTCGTCCGACAGCATTTCTGCAAGCTCGGAGAGGAGTTCAAGGTGCTCCTGGTTGGCGTTTTCCGGCACCAGGAGGAAGAAGACGAGGCTGACGGGCTGACCGTCGGGCGCATCGAAGGGAAGTGGCCTGGCAAGCCGCACGAAGGCGCCAAGTGCATGCTTGAGGCCCCTGATCCTGCCATGGGGTATTGCCACACCCGAACCCAGGCCGGTTGATCCGAGTCGCTCACGCGCAAAAAGCGATTCGAAGACCTTGCTGCTCGCCAGACCGTGATGGTTCTCGAACATCAGTCCGGTTTGTTCGAAGAGGCGCTTCTTGCTGCTTGCCTCGAGGTTGAGGAGGAGGTTGCGTTCGGGAATGAGCTGGCTGATCTTGTTCATGGGCGATGGGCGAAGACAGGCGGGATCAGCGGGCTACATCATCGCTGACTGACGCCCGACACCGACAGCCTGATGCGATTGTCGCCGTTCCTTGTACCTGAGGACCTGCCTGTCGAGCTTGTCGAGAACGCGGTCGATCGCCGCATACAGGTCCTCGTCGATGCACTCCGCAAACAGTTCCTTTCCCTTGACATGCAGGTGGATCTCGATCTTTTGCTCGAGCTTGTCGACCGACATGAAGACATCGACGTCGACCACCTGATCGAAATGCCGGTGAATACGCTCGAGCTTGCCTGTGAGGTAGCTCCTGAGGGATGGTGTGACATCGACATGGTGACCGTGAATCGAGAGGTTCATACGCGCTCCTTTCGGAAAAACAGACTGCCTGCCCTGGTTTGCATGGTTCCACCTGCTCTGTCCGCGATGAGCGTTGCGCCCAACCCGCTCACCGGTCTGACCTCCTACGCAAAGACCCTGAAACGATACATCAGAATCGCTGCTTGCGCCGCTGCGAGGTGGGCGGAATTCTCAGCAACTCCCGATACTTCGCCACGGTTCTGCGGGCCACCTGGGTGCCTTCGGCCGATAGGATCTCGGCAATGTGCGAATCCGACATCGGCCGTTCTGCCGACTCGGAAGCGATGATCTGCTTCACACGCGCCCGGATGGCGGTGCTCGAATGCGCACCTTCGCCTGGCGCTTCGCCACCGACCTGGCCGGTGAAGAAGTATTTGAGCTCGAAGGTGCCAAGCGGCGTGAGCATGAATTTCTGGGTGGTCACACGCGAGATCGTGGACTCGTGGAGTCCAAGCGCCTCGGCCACGGTGCGCATGGCCAGCGGAAGCATCGCTACTGCGCCCTCGCTGAAAAAACGCTGTTGATGGACAACGATGAAGCGCGCAACCCGCAGGATCGTCTCGCCGCGCTGGCGAAGGTTCTTCACCAGCCAGCGGGCCGACTGAATCTGCTCGCTCAGGCCCGCCCCTTCCGTCCGGGTCTCGCGCGAAGTCTTGAGAAGGCGCACATAGCGCTCGTTGAGGCGGATGTCAGGCAGCCCGCCGCGCAAGGCGAAGGCCTGCCAGCGGCGACCTACGAGCTTCACCACAACGTCGGGGACCACGTAAGGCATCGGGTCGCCGCCCTGAAAGCCCGAGGCTGGCCGCGGGTTGAGCGACAGAATCATCGCGTGCGCTTCCCGCAGGATCGCCTCGTTGCAGCCCAATTGACGCCTCAGCCGGGCAAAATCGCGCTGCGCCAGCGAGGAAAGATGCTGGTTCACGATGCGCTGGGCAAGATGCGAGGCTTCGGACTCCGGCCTTTGCTGCAACTGGATGCTCAGGCATTCCTGCGCGCTCCTTGCTGCCACCCCAGGTGGGTCAAAGCTTTGCAGCAGTTTCAGCGCAGTGTGCAACTCGTCGATCTGCACCTCGGCCTGGGCCGGGAAGCCGGCGATCAGGGTTTCCATCGGTTCACGGAGCAGGCCGTCTTCGTCGAGTGCGTTGATGAGCCATTCCACGAGCGCCTTGTCGCGCTCGGAGACATGGCAGCCCATCAGTTGCATCTCGAGGTGCTCGGCAAGGCGGTACTCGGCACCCCGCCAGTCGCGACTCGCAGGATCCTCATCGCCATCCTGGCGCCGGCCAGTGTCCCAGGCCGCCGAATCGGGGGCTGGCGGATCCCAGCCTGCCGCATCCCAGGCTTCTGCGTCCCGGGCTTCTCCATCCCGGGCTTCTGCGTCCCGGGCTTGTGTATCCCGGGCCTGAGCGTCCCAGGGTTCCTCAACGCCGGGGGCGGACCTTTGCATGTCCTCGGGCGTGGCAGGCTTCAGGTTGCCGTCAGCAGGGTGAAGACTGCCGTTGGGCGAGGCTGCCAGGTCCCAGGACGAGGCCGATAAATGCCCGTTCATCGCAGAGCTTGCGTCGATTCCGGTGTGGGCCTCTCCCTCGCTACCCGCATACTCGTGCGGCAATGCGCCTGACCGCTGAAAATCACCAGTGCCGAGGCTGTCGACCGACTCGTCGATCCGCTCGAGGAGAGGGTTGTCGCGAAGCGCCTGTTCCACTTCCTGCGCCAATTCCACCGTGGAGAGCTGCAGCATGCGTATGGCCTGCTGGAGCTGTGGCGTAAGTGTCAGCTGCTGTGCGATCCGGAACTGGAGCGTGGGTTTCATCATTCGGGAAGGGGGCCCGCCCTTGGTCGTGCCCCGGAGGGTCGCAGACCCAGGCCGACCTTTCCGGAGGTTTTGTTCAGCTTACATCCGAAAGTGTTCGCCAAGATACACCTTGCGGACCAGTTCGTTGGCCACCAGTGCCTCGGGTCGCCCGTCGGCGAGCACCCGGCCTTCACTGAGAATGTAGGCGCGTTCGCAGATTCCGAGCGTCTCGCGCACATTGTGATCGGTGATCAACACCCCGATGCCCCGCTCCCGCAGAAAGCCCACGATACGCTGGATCTCGATCACCGCGATCGGGTCCACGCCGGCGAATGGCTCATCGAGCAGGATGAAGCGCGGCGCCGTCGCAAGCGCGCGGGCAATCTCCACCCGGCGTCGCTCACCCCCCGAAAGCGCAAGCGCAGGCTGCTTGCGCAGTGCCGCGATCTGCAGTTCCTCGAGAAGCCCTTCGAGCCGCTCGCGCTGAATTCCGGTTCGGCCGGGCTCGGTGATCTGCAGTACCGCAAGGATGTTCTCCTCCACCGTGAGTTGGCGGAATACCGAGTTCTCCTGTGGAAGGTAGGAAAGTCCGAGCCGGGCGCGGCGGTGAATCGGCAGATGACCGATCGGCTCGCCGTTGAGCGTGATCTCGCCAGCGTCGCGAGCAATCAGCCCCACGAGCATGTAGAAACACGTGGTCTTGCCCGCCCCGTTGGGCCCCAGGAGACCTACCACTTCGCCTGCCCTGACTTCGAGCGAGACCTGATCCACCACCCGCCGGCGCCGATACGACTTTGAAAGACCGCTTGCAGCAAGGCGCATCGCCCCGCCGGCGAGGCTGCTGTCAGCCCGCGTCGGAGCGGCAGCCTGGTCGCTCATCGGGAGGGCGGGGGAGCCTTGGGTTGAATCACCACCCGAACCCGCCCGGTGGGGTTCTCCGCGGTTGGGCCGGGGGCCGAACCCGGCGCTCCGCGGTTTACCTCGTACTGATCGCTTCGCGCGTCGTAGACGATCAGGTCGCCCTGCATCAGGTCGGCCGACTTTCCATCCACCATGCGACGGACTTCGGCCTGCTGCTGCAGGCGCACGACCTCGTTACGGCCATCGTAGTTGAGGCGCAGCGACTGGCCTTCGATGAATTCGTTACGGCCTTCGAGTTTCTGGCGAAAGCGAACTGGCTTGCCCAGAGCGCTGGCCGACTGAAAACCCGCGTCGTCCTCGATCACCTCGAGGTCGTCGGCGCGGATCTGCAGGGTGCCCTTGGTGAGGATCACCTGCCCGCGAAAGCGGCTTGTGCGCTTTGCCTGGTCATGGACGAGGTGATCCGCTTCGATGTTGGTGGGTTTGTCGCGGTCGGCGCGCTCCGCCCACGCAGGTGCGGCGACACCCGCCGCAGTCAGCGCGAGAAAAAGGCTCGCAAGAAACGCGACAACCGGTGCGGGAGAAAGGGCAGGTGCCAGGGACGGCTTCATCGCGAAGGGCCCGTGGGCGATGCCGATTTTGGGGATCCGTTGGATGATGGAAAGAAAGCGTTCACCCGCGGGCCAAGGCTCAGCGTCTTGCGGTTGTCGTCCACCACGAGCTCTGCGCCCTCCAGGCGCGCGCCCCCCTGCTCGATCCGCACCCGGTCCGGCATGCGGATCAGCGTGCCGCCTTCCTCGATCAGGGCGAGTTCGCTGCGAATCTCCATGGTTTCTCCGTTGGCTGAGCGCCTCACCAGTCGTACCTCGCCCTCGAGCCGGGCCGATTGTGCATCGTCGCTCCCAACACCCCTGCGTGATGAGGCAACCATGGTGCCACCGTTGTGCTGCGAGATCCAGAACACCGGCGAGCTGAGCTCCAGCCCTTGCTCGGAGGGGATATGCTCGAGGCGTTCGGCACGCATCTGCACCGAGACCTGCCCGTCGCGGTCGTACCGCAGGAGGTGCACGCCGCTCGCGTAGAAGTCGGCCTCACCGGGTCGAAGCGGTGTGGCAGCCCTCTCCTGCCTCAGAGCAAGCTGCACAGCAAGATAGGCGCTCGCAAGCGCACCGAGAAGCAGCACCGCGAGAAAGCTCAACTGTGGCCAGAGCTGGAGCAGCCTCTGAAACGGCATCTCACATCACTCCGGCCTGAAGCAGGTCGTGCACATTGAGCGCGCCCACCAGCACTCCGTCGGCATCGCTCACCAGAACCTGCGTGATCCTGCGGGCCTGCATCAGGCGCGCGGCCTCGCTCGCGAGCGCCTGCGGACGCAGGCTGACCGGCGCGGGCCGCATCAGTTCGTGCATCGTGAGGTGATCGGCGTCGCGGCGTTGCTCGAAGGTGCGTCGCAGATCGCCGTCGGTGAAAATGCCCACGGCCCTTCCCTGCGCGTCGATCACTGCGGTCATGCCCAGCCGCTTGCGGGTCATTTCCACGATTGCCTCGCGCAACCCGGCCTCCGGCCGCACCCGTGGGACGGCATCGCCGGTGCGCATCAGATCCTCGACCAGTGTGAGAAGCCGCCGACCGAGGGCTCCCCCAGGATGCGAGAGTGCAAACTGCTCGGCATCGAAACCACGCGCATCGAGGAGCGTGACCGCGATGGCATCACCCATGGCGAGCGCCGCGGTCGTACTTGCCGTGGGCGCAAGATTCAGCGGGCAGGCCTCGCGATCCACGTCGATGTGCAGATGCGCATCGGCCTGTTGCGCAAGAGGCGAGGCGCTGTCGCCGGTCATTGCAACAAGCCCCGCACCGCGCCGCTTGATGAGCGGGAGGATGCGCAGGATCTCCTCGGTCTGCCCCGAATGCGACAAGGCAAGCACCACGTCGCTGCCGGTCACCATACCCAGGTCGCCGTGGCTCGCCTCTGCCGGGTGGAGGAAGAAGGCGGGGGTTCCCGTGGATGCGAGCGTAGACGCGATCTTGTTGGCGATGTGCCCCGACTTTCCAATGCCGGTGACGATGACCCGTCCGGTGCACCCGAACATCAGCTGGCAGGCCCGCAGGAATTGCTGGCGCAGGCTGGCGTTGTCTGCGGTGGACTCCGGCGGATTGCCGCCGAGGCGCTGGCGAAGCCGGTAAACCGCCTCCGCCTCGATCTCCAGTGCGCGCTGTGCGGTTTCGATCGCGCGAGCAGCGATCACCACGCGCACCTTGCAAGCCCGCACTCAGGCCATCTTCGCATACGGTCCCTCGGGAAGGTGCTGCGAGGCTGAATGCGGATGCCACCTTAGAATGCCCATATGCCTGAGTATACAAATCCTGGAAGCTTCGAGCTTGCCCTGGCGCTGATGGCTGCGGTAACCGCCGCTGTGGTGATCCTGCGTCGCTTCGGCCAACCGCCGCTGGTGGCCTACCTCTTCGTGGGTGTGCTGCTGGGGCCCTGGGTCACGCGCTTTCTCGACGATGAGGACACCGTGCGGCACATGGGCGAACTCGGCGTGGTGCTGCTGATGTTCACCCTGGGTCTCGAGTTCAACCTGGCCAAGCTCCGCTCGATGCGTCACCATGTGTTCGTGCTTGGCTCGCTTCAGGTGGGCCTCACCCTCCTTGGCTCGGTGCTGATGCTGCTGCTGCTTCCTGCAGCGCTGCTGCGCGGGCTCCTTCCCGCTGAAGCCGACTGGAAGACAGGATTCGTGATCGGTGCGGCACTTGCGATGTCGTCCACAGCGCTGATCACCAAGCTTCTTGCCGAGCGCAGGGAACTCGAGACCGAGCACGGGCGTCGCGCCTTTGGCGTGCTGCTCTTTCAGGACCTTGCGGTGATCCCGCTCCTGATCGTGATTCCGGCCCTCGGAGGTGACGGGAACCTCGCCGGCGCCCTCGGGATTGCCTTGCTCAAGGCGGTGGTGCTGCTCGCGGTGCTGCTCAAGCTCGGCCCGAGGCTGATGCGGCACTGGTTCCGCATGGTGGCCCGGCAGCGCTCCCACGAACTCTTCACGCTCAACGTCCTGCTCTCGAGTCTCTTTTTTGCCTGGCTTACCCACGCAGCGGGCCTTTCGATGGAGCTCGGCGCCTTTGTGGCGGGGATGCTGATCGCCGAGACCGAGTTCCGGGTTCAGGTGGAAGACGACATCAAGCCCTTCCGCGACCTGCTGCTCGGGCTCTTCTTCATCACGATCGGGATGAAGCTGGATCTGCGCGAACTGCCTGCGATCTGGGCCGAGGTGGCCGTGCTGCTGGCCTTCATCATTCCGCTCAAGGCGCTGCTCATCGCGGGTCTCGTGAGACTCCTCGGGGCAAGCGACGGCACCTCGATCCGCAGCGCGCTGTGGTTGGCGCAGGCCGGCGAATTCGGCTTCGTCCTTCTCGGGCTTGGCTTGTCCGCAGGCTATTTTCCGGCCTCCACGATGCAGGTGATGCTCGCTTCGATGCTGCTTTCGATGCTGGCGGCACCGCTTCTGATTCAGCGCGCCGACTGGCTTGCCACCCGCCTTTCGCCCCACGACTGGATGATGCAGTCGGTGCGGCTCCAGGAGATCACGGCCAAGGCATTCGGACGCAATCGCCATGTGGTGATCTGCGGATTCGGGCGTTGCGGGCAGAGCCTTGCACGGCTGCTGCGCGCCGAGGGCGTGGCCTATGTGGCGCTCGACACCGATCCGGACCGGGTCCGATCGGCCAGCAAGGGTGGCGAACCGGTGGTCTACGCCGACGGCGTCAAACGTGAGGCGCTCCTGGCTGCGGGCCTGCAGCGAGCCTCGGCGCTTGCCATAACTTTCGACGACACACCGACCGCCGAGAAGCTGCTTCATCAGGTGCGGCAGATCGCGCCCCTTCTGCCGGTGCTGGTGCGCACTGCGCACGAGGCCGACATTGCCCGTCTGCGCGCAGCGGGTGCCACCGAAGTGATTCCGGAGATCATCGAAGGAAGCCTGATGATGGGGTCGCACGTGCTGGCGCTCGCGGGCGTGTCGCTTCCCAAGGTGTTTCGCCGGGTTCGCGAGGTGCGCGAGGACCGCTACCAGATGCTTCAGGGCTACTTCGAGGGGGCCGACGATCTTCGCGAGGATGTGATCGAACACGATGCGGTGATGCTTCGCAGCGTTGAGCTGCCGGAGGACTCCGGCTGGAATGGTCGCGAATCGCTGCTTGCGATTGGTGAGCGGGTACGGTTGATGGGACTCATTCGCGAAGGACAGCGCCTTTCGGCCGCGCAGGCGGGAGTGCTCAAGTCGCGCGATCTCCTGATTCTCACCGGCCGCAACGAGGACCTCGAGGAGGCCGAGACCCGCTTGCTCGAAGGTCCCTCAGCCTGAATCCCGCACCGCGATGAACGACCCGCATGATCGTTCGGGGTCTTCCAGGGGCGGGGCTGGCGGGCCGGTGATCGCCTTCGAGGCAGTTGACTTCGGCTACGACCGTCGATTGATCCTGCACCAGCTGAGCCTGAGCGTGGGGCGCGGAGAGTTGCTCGCGATCATGGGGGGGTCGGGCAGCGGCAAGACAACGGTGCTGCGCCTCATCGGCGGGCTTGTGCGGCCGAGCCGGGGCCGTGTGATGGTCGAGGGTAGGGACGTTGCCGCTCTGGCGCCCGAAGCGCTGCATGCATTGCGTCGCCACATGGGCATGCTCTTTCAGGCGGGTGCACTTTTCACCGATCTGAGCGTTTTCGACAATGTTGCCTATCCCTTGCGTGAACACGCAAGGCTTCCGCAGACGATGCTCCGGGACCTGGTCCTGATGAAGCTGCACGCCGTGGGGCTCCACGCAGCGGCAGCGAAGATGCCGTCGCAATTGTCCGGGGGCATGGCGCGGCGGGTCGCGCTTGCGCGCGCGATTGCGCTCGACCCTCCGATCCTGATGTGCGACGAGCCCTTTGCCGGGCTCGATCCGATCTCCCTGGGCACCGTGGCAAGACTTCTGCGACGGCTCACCGACACCCTCGGCCTCACCACCCTCCTCGTTACCCATGATGTGGAGGAGAGCCTTGCCATTGCCGATCGCATCGTGCTCCTTGCCGAGGGTCGGATCCTTGCAAGTGGCACGCCCGCGCAGATGCGCAAGGCCCACGACCCCTTCGTGCGGCAATTCATCGACGGGCGCGAAGACGGTCCGGTTCCCTTCCACGCCCCCGGAGCGCCTCTGAGGGAGTTGCTGGGGCTGCCGCCCGCGCTCGAGGAGACCAGCCCCGCAGACCCCGGTGCGCTTCGCGAGGCGCAAGCGTTGGGGTCCGCCGGCAAGGCCTCGGGAACACGACACGATGGCCGATAGGACACCCCGGGACCGGCCTTCGAGCCGGGGCGCGCGCGGAGTGGATCAGGTACGCCATCTTGGCGCCGGGAGTCGTTGCTTTCTTGCGCAACTCGGCGCAGGGGCGGGTTTCTACCTTCGTCTCACCGCTGCGGCGCTGGCCGCGCTGAAGGATCCTGCGGAGGTGATCGCGCGGCTGCATTTTGTCGGGAACCGCTCGCTTGCGATCACTGCGGTGTCGGGGCTCTTCGTGGGATTCGTACTCGGACTGCAGGGTTACTACACGCTGAGTCGTTATGGCTCGGAGCAGGCGCTGGGGCTTCTGGTTGCGCTCTCGCTGGTGCGCGAACTCGGCCCGGTGGTGGCAGCGCTTCTCTTTGCGGGTCGGGCAGGCACCTCGCTCACTGCGGAGGTGGGATTGATGAAGGCGGGCGAGCAACTCGATGCGATCGCGATGATGGGCATCGACCCCTTGCGCCGGGTGCTTGCCCCGCGTTTTGCCGCAGCGCTGATCGCCATGCCGCTGCTCGCCGCGCTTTTCTCGGCGGTGGGTATCGGTGGGGGCTACCTCGTCGGCGTTATGCTGATCGGCGTCGACAGCGGGGCCTTCTGGGCGCAGATGCAGTCAGGGGTGGACGTGGTGAAAGACATCGGCAGCGGCGTGATCAAGAGCGCGATTTTTGGATGGGTGTGCGGTGCCACGGCGCTCTACACCGGATGGATGGCACGCGCAACTCCCGAGGGCGTCTCCGAGGCCACAACCCGGGGGGTTGTGGCCTCGTCGCTCGCAGTGCTGGGCGCGGACTTCCTGCTCACCGCGCTTCTCTTTGGCGCCTGACTGGGGCAGCCAGGGCGTCGTCAGCAGGGTTCGCGTCGCACAAGTTCGTTATCATCCCGAGGAAATTCGCAAGCAACGAG
>VGHO01000017.1 GCA_016868175.1 Betaproteobacteria bacterium | reverse complement strand
CCGCTGGTCCTCTCAGCGCAGCGCCTCACCGGCAACGAAGCCGCCATGGCGCGGCAGCCACCGATCCGAGGCAAAACCCCTGCATAATCGCATGAACGCGCGGCAAGCCTCTGCCGTCCCGGTCCATCGGAAGGCAACCCCTTGCCGTCCCGGTCTATCGGAAGGCAACCCTCTGCCGTCCCGGTCCATCGGAAGGCGGCCTCGCTGTTGTCCCAGTCAACCCGAGTGCCGGCGAAGGTCCACCAAGTGTCAGTCCCGCCCATTGCATGAAGCACCCCCCACAGCAACCGCCCGTCTACGGGGCTGAAACCTCCGAGGCCACGTCCCGCCCACTCGAAGGCGGCACCATCGCCACGGTCGCAGGGAAGGACCGGGGTCATCAACAGGGCCACGGACTGGGTCAAGGGCAGAGCCAGGGCAAGGAACCGGATTTGGTCCCGGGCCACTGCCACAGCATGACCGGATTCGGCAGTGCCAGCGAGCGCTGGGAAGGGTGGTCGATCCTCGTCGACGCCCGCAGTGTCAACGGTCGCTTCGTCGACTTTTCCCTCCGCTGCCCAGATGAGGTGCGGGCACTCGAACCCGTCCTCCGGGAAGCGGTGAGCAGGGTAGTGCATCGTGGCAAAGTGGAGATGCGCATCACGCTGCGCCGCGACAGCAACACGCCTGCGCCGCTCAGCATCAACCTGGCCGCAATCACGCAACTGCACCACCTGATCAACCAGCTGCCATGGGACATGACCGAGCACCGTGCGCCGGCACCGCTCGAACTGCTGCGCTTTCCGGGCGTGCTCAACGAGACGAACGACACCGACCAGCACGCCCTGCTCGAACGCGTGGCAGCTTGTGCACAGCAGGCGCTGGAGTCGCTTCGACAGGCCCGACGCGACGAAGGGCTGAAGATCGATCAGTTTCTGCGCGAACGTCTGCGCTGGATGAGTGCAGCGCTGGCGGAACTTCAGCAGTGCGCCCGGGAGTTCAGCGCCTCCTACGAGCGACGCCTCCGCGAGCGGATCACGCTCGTTGCCGAGGAAGCCGCAAGAGCGCTGAACCCCACGGAGTTCGCCCAGCGCATTGCGCTCGAGGTCAGCATCCACGGTATGCGCATCGACATCGCCGAAGAAATCTCGCGGCTCCAGAGCCACCTCGAGGAAGTGCTGGGGGTCCTCGCGCGCGGGGGGGCCTGCGGTAAACGGCTCGACTTTCTCATGCAGGAGCTGCACCGCGAGGCCAACACGATCGGTTCCAAGTCTTCCACGCTGAAACAGTCCCATGCTTCGATTGATCTCAAGGTGTGGATCGAGCAGATGCGCGAGCAGGTCCAGAACATCGAATGATGTCCGGCCTCGAATCCCTCCCCAAGGCCTCCCTGTTCGTTGTCGTGGCACCTTCGGGTGCGGGCAAGACCACGCTGGTTCGCGCGCTCCTGCGCTCGCGACCGACCCTTTGCCTGTCGATCTCCACCACCACGCGCCTTGCGCGTCCGGCTGAACGCGAGGGTGTCGACTACTACTTCGTATCCCGCAGCCGTTTCGAGCACATGCGCGACGAGGGCTGCTTTCTCGAGTGGGCTGAAGTACACGGCAACTACTACGGCACGAGCCGCGCCGTGGTCATGGCCGCGCTGACTGGCGGGAACGACCTGCTCCTTGAAATCGACTGCCAGGGGGCTGCGCAGGTCCGATCGCTCTTTCAGGACGCGATCACCATCTTCGTCGCCCCCCCTTCGGTGGATGCCTTGCGCGAGCGTCTGCAGGGCCGCGCCCAGGACGATCCCGAAACGATCGAGCGGCGCATCCGGGGAGCGCAAGGCGAGCTGGCCCGCGCACACGAGGCCGACTATCTGATCATCAACGACGACTTCGACAGAGCGCTCCGGGAGTTGACGCTGATCGTTGACACTGCAGCCCTCAGGTACCGGCTGCGCTACGCGCAAAGTCCCGCGCTTGCCCATGCCCTGCGCCTGCAGCCCGGATCCACACCGATCCCTTACACTTCCGCTCAACGTCGGCGCGACTGAAGAGCGCGCAACGAGGCCACCGGAGAACACAGCATGGCACGAATCACCGTCGAGGACTGTCTCAAACACATTCCCAACCGTTTCGAACTCACGCTTGCGGCCACCTACCGGGCGCGCATGCTTGCCCAGGGGCATGCTCCCAGGATCGAAACCAAGGACAAGCCCACGGTTGCCGCACTGCGCGAGATTGCCCTGGAAAAGGTCGGCCGCGAGATGCTTCGACGTGTCCCAACCTGAACTCCGTTCTCACACTGCAAACCCTACGCAGGTTCACAGTTCCGCGCCACAGGACGCGCCCGACGGCAGTTGGCCCCCGAACACTGCAACGCGTCTGCCGGACCAGCGTTCCCACGCTCCTGGTGCACCCACGCTCAGCAGCCCCGGCTCGGATTCCGCCAAAACCGCGGCCCGCCGCCGGTCTCGACATGGCGCGGTCATTGATCCGGCTGCCAAAGCTGCACCCGCGTCCGAGCGCAGCCCAGACTGGGGTCTGAGCGAGGAAGGGTTCTTCCTTGCCCCAGACCTCAAGGCCACTGCCTCGATCGGATCGCTCAGCGAAAAGCTGAGCGGGTACCTCCCTGCCGCAGACCTGCGCAAGGTCCGTGAGGCCTACCGTTTCGCCGACGAAGCGCACCTTGGGCAGTTCCGCAGCAGCGGGGAACCATACATCTCCCACCCGGTTGCGGTTGCCGAACTCTGCGCCGGTTGGCGGCTCGATGCCGACGCCCTCATCGCCGCCCTGCTTCACGACACGCTGGAAGACAGCGGGCTGCGCAAGGATCAACTCACCGAGCGCTTTGGCGCTCAGGTCGCCGACCTCGTCGACGGACTGTCCAAGCTCGACCGCATGGAGTTCGCAACCCGTGCGCATGCCCAGGCTGAATCCTTTCGCAAGATGCTGCTTGCCATGGCGCGGGATGTGCGTGTCATCCTGATCAAGCTGGCCGACCGGCTCCACAACATGCGCACGCTTGATGCGGTGTCGCCCGACAAGGCCAGGCGAACCGCTGACGAGACCCTGGAAATCTACGCCCCGATCGCCAATCGACTCGGCTTGCACAGCATCTTTCTCGAAATGCTCGACCTGAGTTTTCGCCACCAGTACCCGCGCCGTTACCAGATACTGCGCAAGGCAGTCCTTGCTGCGCGGGGAAACCGTCGCGAGGTCCTCAGCAGGATTCTCGAGGGCACCAGGCGCGCGTTACCCGAGTGGGGCGTTCAAGGCGAGATTTCCGGGCGCGAAAAATCGCTCTACGGGATCTATCGCAAGATGAAGGACAAGCACCTGAGCTTCTCGCAGGTCCTCGACATCTATGGCTTCCGCCTCGTCGTCGACAACGTGGGGGACTGCTACAAGGCGCTGGGCGCGCTCCACGCGACCTTCAAGCCGGTGCTGGGTCGGTTCAAGGACTACATCGCGATTCCGAAAGTCAACGGCTACCAGTCGATTCACACCACGCTCATCGGTCCTTTCGGCACCCCGATCGAATTCCAGATCCGCACCCGCGAGATGCAGCGCATTGCTGAAACCGGTGTGGCCTCCCACTGGCTCTACAAGGCCAGGCACGAGAGCTTCTCGGACTTGCAGCGGCAGACGCACCAGTGGCTCAAGTCGCTTCTCGACATCCAGAGCAATACCGGCGACCCCCTTGAATTCATTGAGCATGTCAAGGTCGACCTTTTCCCGGATTCGGTCTACATCTTCACCCCGAAGGGTCAGATCAAGGCGCTGCCGAAGGGCTCGACGGTTGTCGACTTTGCGTATTCGGTCCACACCGACATTGGCAACTTCGCGGTGGGGGCACTGGTGAATGGAGAGGTTGCGCCGCTGAGCACGGTTCTCCGGAGCGGAGACCGGATCCACGTCAACACCGACCCTGCTTCCCGGCCCGACCCGGTGTGGCTCACCTTCGTGCGGACCGGCAAGGCGCGCGCCGAAATCCGCCACTACCTGCGCACCATGAACCATCGCGAATCCATCGATCTCGGGCGACGGCTGCTCGAGCACTCGATGCAGGCTCTCAAGCTTTCCCTGGACGAGATCGACCCTTCGGCGCTTGAGCAGGGCGCGCGCGACGTGGGCGCACAAGACCTCGACGAACTCTACGCGAAGGTTGGTCTGGGAATCCAGCTCGCGCCTGCGGTGGCACGCAGCATCGCCCTCATGGCGGGCCACCGCGGTGCAACCGCAGCAATGCTTGCCGCGGCCAACGCCGCACCGATCGAAGTGCACGGCACAGAAGGCTCAGCGCTGAGCTTCTCCGCGTGCTGTCACCCGATTCCGGGCGACACCATCCTCGGGCACCTCCGGGGAGGCCACGGGCTCGTGATCCATCGCAGCGACTGCGGTGTTGCCATCCGCTCGCGGGTGAAGGACAGCGAGCGCTGGGTCGACGCCGAATGGGCTGAACCGATCAGCGGCCTCTTCCGGACCGAGGTGCGGGCAACGGTGCATGACGGACGCGGCGTGCTCGGCAAGGTTGCGGCCGAGATAGCCTCCGAGGACATCAACATCTCGCAGGTCAACACCGAATCCACCTCGGACGGCATGGCAACGATGCACTTCACGGTCAATGTGCTCAACCGCGTGCAACTCGCCAACCTTCTGAGGCGCCTGCGCAAGCTGCCGGAGGTTGCTCGCGTTGAGCGTAGTTGAGCCGCAGGCGCCCGCGGGCTCACCCTCCTGGTTTGCCGGGGCTCGCACCTGTCGGGTGCCGCCGAGCCTCCGAAACCGGCAACGCCGACTCAGGCCACTGCCCGCGTAGTCCACTCCCTCCGAAACCGGCAACGCCGACTCAGGCCACTGCCCGCGTAGTCCACGCATAGTCGACATCGAGAATCTCGAGTTCGATCGGACCCGCAGGACTGTGGAGCGTGACCACATCTCCCCGAACGGCCCTGAGAAGCGCCCTTGCGATTGGCGAGATCCAGCTCACATGCCGCCGTCCGGGATCGACTTCGTCAACCCCCACGATCGTGACCTCCTCCTCGCAAGCTCCTTCGCGCAAGTACTTCACACAGGCGCCAAAGTAAACCCTTTCGTTTCCGAGTTGACACGCCGGATCGACAACCTCGGCCGCGTCGAGCCGCTTTCCGAGAAAGCGTATCCTGCGGTCGATCTCCCTCAGCCTGCGCTTGCCGTAGATGTAATCACCGTTTTCAGACCGATCGCCGTTCGAAGCAGCCCAGGCCACCACCCTCACCACCTCCGGCCGTACCCGATCGATGAGTTCAAGGAGCTCGGCCTTGAGCCGCGCGTGCCCCTGAGGCGTCATGTAGTTCTTTGACCCTCCCGGCAGTCCTCCGCCGGGCGTGTCGTCTTCGGGCTCGGCACCAAGCGCCTCGCCATCGGCCTCCCTCACGAAAGCCTTGTTCATACTGCCCCGCCCTCCTACCCACTCACCATTGCTGCGCCCTTACCCCGAGGTCCCCTGACTTCCCACGGGCGCGTCGCCCCTACCCCGGAGGTCTCCAGAGTGATCCCTCGTTTCTGTCCTGTTGGCTGCAACACTGCGTCACAGCCCACCCACCTGCATGCTTTCCAGCAAGATCGACCCGCTTCGCTTCGTGCCTCGCTGGATCTCGTCGGCCCCCACGGCAACGATCTGGCTGAACATTTCCCGCAAGTTTCCGGCGATCGTGATTTCTTCCACCGGAAACTGGATCTCGCCTCCTTCCACCCAGAATCCGCTTGCGCCGCGCGAGTAGTCGCCGGTAACGTAGTTGACATCGCTGCCGAGGACGTCGGTCAGAAAAAGACCGCGATGCAGGCGACGAAGCATCTTCGGCAGATCGTCGGCCCGACGTGTCCTTGTGCTGCTGATCCGCATGGCATGACTGCCCCCGGCATTTCCAGTGGTCTGCATCCCGAGCTTGCGCGCTGTGTAGGTTGAGAGCAAGTAGCCTTCGATCACTCCGTTGCGTACGATCCGGCGCTTTCTCGTGCGCACGCCCTCGTCGTCGAAACTTGAACTGCCGAACTCGCGCATGCGCGTCGGGTCGTCGTCCACCTGAACATGCGCTGGAAAGATCTGTTTGCCAAGTGAATCCACGAGAAACGACGCCTGCCGGTAAAGCGTGCCCCCCGAGATGGCGTGCGCCAGATTTCCGAGCAGTCCGCAGGCGAGCGGCGCTTCGAAAAGGACCGGAACCTTCTCGGTCGGGATCGGCCGCGCACCGAGCCTCGCAAGCGTACGCTGCGCCGCGTAGCGCCCAATCGCTTCGGCGCCGGCCAGTTCCCCCGCAGCGCGCTTGCTCACATACCAGGCGTCGCGCTGCATGCTGCCGCGCTGCTTGGCAATCGGCGCAACGCCGAGCGAGTGGCGCGAAAAGGGGTAGCCCCCCATGAATCCAGCCGAATTCGCCGCCAGGAAGTGCCCCGATGAGGTGCTCACCGAAGCGCCTTCGCTGTTGCGGATCGCGCGATCAACCTCAAAAGCCGCAGTCTCACACCGCAGGGCGAGAGCCTTGGCCTCTTCCACGCTCAGGTCCCACGGGTGGTAGAGATCGAGGTCCCTGATGTGCTGCGCCTGGGCGAGCGTGTCGGCTTCGGGCAGGCCCGCGGCCGCATCATCACCGGTGTACCGGGCAATGTCGTAGGCGGCACGGACGGTCTGCTCGAGCGCCTGAGAGGAGAAATCGCCGGTGCTCGCATGTCCTTTGCGCTTTCCCAGGTAGACCGTGACGCCAAGGCTCTTGTCGCGCGTCTGCTCAACGGTTTCGAGCTTGCGCATCCGCACATTCACAGTAAGTCCGTAACTCTCCGTGAGATCGACCGCGCAGTCGCTCGCTCCAAGTCCGCGGGCCATCGCCAGCGCATCACCTGCGAGACTCTCGAACTCGTCCTTCGTGTACTGGAACACTTCGGGTTCTCCCTCTTCCTTCCATGGTCAATGGGCCGCCGATCGCCGCGCGGTCGGCAAAGAGCGGGCGGCGCGGCAATCGAAACGCCTCGGCTTCGATGAAAAGTCCTGCCCGAGGCCTGTTAACGTTGGCTGCGAGGTTTCGGCAAGGTTTCGGCGTGGTCGACCAAGCCGATGATCCTTCCAGGATCAACGTCAACAAACAGCCACCCGAGGATATCCCAAGGGCCCGCCAACTGAAGACCTCCGCCGCATGAGCATCGAAGCTCCGAAGCTGATCACACCCAGCATAGCCTGCCTGCCGAGGACCGCCGCATGACCATCGAAGCTCCGAAGCTGATCACACCCAGCATAGCCTGCCTGCCGAGGACCGCCGCATGAGCATCGAAGGTTGGAATCCGGTCAAGCCCAGCAAAACCTTCCGCAAGGCTGCGATGCATGCGCTTCAGGATCTCGGTGCGCGCATCGTGGAACTCCGAGAGGAGCAGATCCGCAGGCTGGGGTTGCCCGAAAGGCTCAGCGACGCAATCCTCGCCTGCCAGCACATACGTCAGCGGGAGGCGCGACGGCGCCAGCTGCAACTCATCGGAAAGCTGATGCGAGGCATTGATCCCACTCCGGTCGCCGAAGCACTCCAACAGATGCTGCCGCCAAGATCGTCGCAAACACGCAAGCGTTCCAAGGTTTCGACCCTTCCGGTTCGGGGAGGTGCTTCGCATCCTGCAGACCCGTAGAAGCTGCTCGAGGCAGTGCTCCGCGTAACAATGCCGTTTCGCGCCGGAGTACCTTAGGCTTGCTGCAACAGCGCACTGAGGAGCCCAACATGTCACACGAAGATCGCAACGACGAGCCCCGCGAAGCCGCGCCAGCGCCTGCGCAACCGATCCGGTTGCTGCGCATCGGACTGATTTCGGTCAGTGACAGGGCAAGCCAGGGCGTCTACACCGACCGGGGCCTTCCAGCACTCAAGGAATGGCTCGAGCGTTGCCTGATCGGCCCACGCACTTTTGAAACCGCACTGATCCCAGACGACCTCGACACGATCCAATCCACGCTGCGGAAGTTTTGCGATGCGCTGCGTTGCCACCTTGTTCTCACCACAGGCGGCACCGGTCCGGCGCGCCGTGATGTGACCCCGGAAGCAACTGCTGGCGTGTGCACCCGTGAAATGCCGGGCTTTGGCGAACAGATGCGTCAGATCAGCCTGCGTTTCGTACCCACTGCGATCCTGTCCAGGCAGTTTGCCGGTCTGCGCGAGTTACCCGATGGACACACGTGCCTGATCGTCAACCTGCCCGGTCAGCCCAAGGCTATTGCCGAAACACTGGAGGGACTTCGTGACGCCAACGGGAGCATCCTTGTCCCGGGCGTCTTCGCCGCAGTGCCCTACTGCCTCGACCTGATCGGCGCCCCCTTCGTCGACACGGATCCAGCCGTTTGTGCCGCCTTCAGACCAGGAAAGCGGGCATCCTGAGTACCTAGCGGTCGGCCCACTGCGTCCCGATCTGTCTTTCCGGATGGCGCTCAAAGAGCCGCCGAAACGTCAGGCAGTCGCAACGGTGTACCGACACCCCGTTTCCCCGGGTCACAAAGCCAACGATGGCCTCCGGCGGGGCGGGCCTGCAACACCGTGCCACTTGCGTCATGAGTGAGCCAACCCCTTCGACCAGCACCCCGGAGGGCTTGTGCAGCATCCCTGCCCTGACACTACCCTCGCCATCTCCCCCTGAAGCCTTGCGACGGGTACGCACTTTCCCATGCCCCAGGCCGCATGCAGGGCCGGTCTCCTGGAGGCGCGGGACGTCTGAGCAGGCTTCGCCCTTCACCTGGCGCAGGCACAGTTCAACGGCCCTCGCGCCCAACTCATCCCGGGCAAAGGCGATGCAAAGGTCTCGCGGCTGGACAAACCTGAGCCGGCGCGCAAGTTCGTCGAGCGACACGCCCATCGCAGACTCACGGCGCATCAGCCGAATCAGGCGTGCGCGACCCACCGCCTGGTCACGATCCTCGTCGAGCGCGTGAAACCACTGCCTCACCTTGGCGCGAGCGCGCGAGGTCTTCAAAAAGCCAAGCCGGGGATTGAGCCAATCTCTGGAGGGTCCGAGCCTTTCGCCCTGGCGCACCGCAGCCCCCCCAGCCGCAGATCCCGCCACCCTTGCCGGGTTGCCCGGGCCGCGCAGACCGGCGCCCACCTGCTGCCCAGTGTCCCGGAAAGTGTCGGCAGGATCGCCTCTCCGCTCACCCGTTGCAACCCCAGGAGCAGACCGGGGAGGGGCGGCCTCCACCCGCTGCGACACATGCCGCGCTGCAACGATCTCAACCGTCTGCCCTGAACGCAGCGCAGTGTTGAGCGGCACCATCACCTCATCGACCCGTGCACCGCGGCAACGATGGCCAAGTTCGGTGTGAATCGAGTAGGCAAAGTCCAGAGGGGTGGCACCAAGGGGCAACTCGAGCACCTTTCCCATCGGCGTGAGAACAAAGATCGTTCGCCGTGCCGGGCCCTCGAGGGGATCCTGGGCAATTTCCTGCTGCCATGCAAGCAGTCTCCGCACAAACGAGATCTGGTCGCGATCGGGCCCGGTCCGCGAATCGCGACGCAGCCCTGTGCTCATCTCCTTGTAGTCCCAGTGCGAGGCCACGCCAAACTCGGCCTCGCGATCCATCGCCTGCGTGCGGATTTGCACCTCGAAGGGTCGACCATCGTCATGCAACACCACGGTATGCAACGAGCGATACCCGTTGGGCTTTGGCCGGGCGATATAGTCATCAAATTCGGCCAGCAGTGGCGTGAAACGCTGATGAATCCAGTCGAGCGCCGTGTAGCATCCGTCGACGCTCCCCACGATTACACGGCAGGCTCGGAGATCGAGCAGCCGATCGAACCCCACCGACTTCGTCGTCATTTTCTGGTGGATGCTGTAGATGTTCTTGGGTCTTCCACTAACCTGCGGGTCCAGACCGAGGCCTCGCAAGCCTCGCCGCAACTCCTGCACCAGTCCATCCACAAAGGCCTCGCGCTGACTGCGCTTCTCGTCGAGGCTGGCCGCAATCTCGCGGTAGCGCTGTGGCGAGGAAAAGCGAAACGCCAGATCCTCCAACTCCCACTTGAGTCGACCAAGCCCGAGCCGGTTGGCGAGTGGAGCGAGGATCTGCAGCGTGAACCGACACGCGTCGGGATCCGGTGTGATCCCGGAGGCGGCATGAAAGCGAAGGGTCTGAAGCCTTGAAGCGAGGCTGAGCAGGACCAGGCGAGGGTCCCTGCTCATCTCGAAGAACATCTGCCGGACCAACTCCCGCTCGGCCAGCGCAGCCTTGCCGTCGCTCAGCTTGAGCGACTGCAACTGGAGGAGTGATCTCAACGAGGTTGCCAGCTCCAGCAACTTCGAGCCAGCATGGCGCTCCACGAGCGCCGCTCCCACCACAGGTAGTGCCCCTGCCACCCACATCAGCAGCGAAAGCGGCCGCCCTCTTTCGAATTCCCCTGCCAGGTCGGCATTTTGGAGCGGCGCAAACACCGCCTCGGGTTCTGATCCGGGATCGCCTTCGGTTCCGGCTCCAGTATTACGCCCCGCCCCCAAACCTCTGCCTGATCCTGCCCCCTCCCCTGCTCCAGAAAACCCCAGGTCAGCCAGGATCCTGAGCGTTTCACGGCAGTGGGAAACGATCGACTCCCCCGAAGACGTTCTCTCGTTGCCGACGAGTCGCAGAAACGCCTCGGGCAGCGTCTCGAAGGTGAGCGCCATCGTCATTCAGCGCAACAAGACTCCCGAATCCACGGGCCCCGTCGTCACTGTCCTCGGCCGATGCCCAAATACTCGAGACCCCTTGCGCGAACGGCAACAGGGTCATACAGGTTCCTTCCGTCCAGGATCAACGGTTGACGCAGCCGTGCCTTGATTTCGTGGAAGTTTGGCGAACGGAACTCCTTCCACTCGGTGACCAGCATCAGGGCATCCGCCCCGCGAACGGCCTCCAGCGGCGATGCTGCAAGCACCAGATCATCCCGGTCGCCGTAGATCCTTCGACACTCGTCGATGGCAACCGGATCGTAAGCCGCAACCGAAGCACCCTCAGCCCAGAGCGCCTCCATGATGGTGCGCGAGGCCGCCTCGCGCATGTCGTCGGTGTTTGGCTTGAATGACAGTCCCCAGAGCGCGATGCGCAAGCCACGCAAACTCCCGAAACGCGCCCTGGCCTTGTTTACCAACACGAGTTTCTGGGTATCGTTCACGCGCTCAACGGCGTTCAATAGCGAGGGCTGCAAGCCATGATCCTCGCTGGTGCGGATCAGCGCCTTGATGTCCTTCGGAAAGCACGAACCGCCGTATCCTGCACCTGCGTACAGAAAGCTGTACCCGATCCGCGCATCAGACCCAATGCCAATCCTCACCTGCTCGATGTCCACCCCAACCCGGTCCGCAAGCCTCGACACCTCGTTCATGAAAGAAATTCTGGTTGCAAGCATTGCGTTGGCTGCATACTTGGTGAGTTCTGCCGCGCGGCGGGACATCAGGATCGTTCGGTCGTGGTTGCGTTGGAACGGCGCGTACAACTCCCGCAGCAGGCGTTCGGCGTGCGCATCCTCCACACCGAGCACGATCCGGTCCGGTTTCATGAAGTCCTCGACGGCTGCGCCTTCCTTGAGAAACTCCGGGTTTGAGGCGACCGAGAAGGGGTGATCCACGCCCCGCCGCAAAAGCGTCTCGCGCACCCTCTGCTCGACACGATCTCCAGTACCCACCGGCACCGTGGACTTGTCGACGATGCACCGGTAGCCATCCATGTGTTGCGCAACACACGCGGCCGCATCAAGGACATACTTGAGGTCTGCGGAACCGTCTTCGTCGGGTGGCGTGCCCACCGCAATCATCTGGATCTCACCAAACTGCGCCCCCTCGGCGGGGACTGCGCTGAAGCGCAAGCGTCCGGCGGCAACATTGCGCTGCACGACCTGATCAAGCCCTGGCTCGTGGATCGGGATTTCCCCGCTGTTGAGGCGATTGATCTTTGCCTCATCCACGTCCACACACAACACCTCGTTGCCCATGTCCGAAAGACAGGCGCCCGTCACAAGCCCCACGTATCCCGCACCAATCATTGAAATTTTCATCGCGCCTGCCGATCAAAGTCGAAGCCGGTTCAACCGGATTGTAGGGGGCAGTGAACCGCCCCGGCCCCAGCCGGAGCAGCCTCGGTGAGCAGCGCCCGGATCGAGTCCGATACCCTGCCGACGGGCGTGTTTCCTCCCGCAGCGCCGCCTCGGGCGCTACTGCGGATCCCTCCGATGGACTGCCGGTGAAGCACCTCAGGGGATCGAAGTCCCCCACCTTCTGTCAGCGCACTCGAGAGCGATACAGGTGAGGCGTTCTGGGGCATTGTCAAACCCAGAAACCCCTCGTGCTTCAGGGAACCGTTGGGCGGCAGGTTCAACGGCGATGCGGCGATTGACGCAGATCCAACCCCCCAGGCCGCTCCCGATGCTGACGATTGACCCACGCTGGGGGAGGGCAGCCTACCCGAATCGGCGCTATCCCCATCGCGTCGGGAGAACAGACTCGGCGGAACAGCCATCCGCCCCCCGGTACCGAGCACCCAGTGCCACCGCCCACCCTCGGAGCAAAGCCCCTGCGAGCCCCAGCTGCGCTGCACCGAACTGTTGGAAGCAAAAGGGCCCTCTCTGGCAACCCCGGCCCACCCGATCGGTGCTCCGGCGATCTGCGCATCAGCCCCCCACCCTCCAGCTCCTTGAGATCCCTGAAAGATCTGATCACATCCGAGATGTGCGCCAAGGGCTCGCGCGAATGCAGCCCCAACCAGAGGAACCTTGAGCGGCACCGCGTAGCTCACCGACGCAGAAAGGTGATCCGGGCTGTCCGCGTCGGTACCCGGACGCGACCCACCATCCCAGAACGAGCGCGTGCCCAGAGTCGCTTCGCGCTGCGCCGATGGGTCGGCTGCCGCAGCACCGTCGCCCGCATACGCCTCGGTCGACGCCGAGAATTGCGCCGAGGAGAGTCTGCCCGGGACAAGCTTCCAGACGACACGCACTGGAGCGTCGAGTCGTCCGGTCCAGCCCGACCCCCCTGTAAAGTGGCCCGAATGCGTAGGGATGGAGCGGACACGGTCGCCATAAAACCGGGCCCACGCCTCCAATCCGTCCGCAAGTCCGCTTGCGAAGCGGCTACCTGGGTCTTGACCTGTCGAGCCCGCACGCGAATCCAGACCGGGTTCGGGGGGAGTCGAGGCGTGCCGCAGCCCTTCCCGCATGGCGTGCCCGAGATGAAGTCGCGCAATCCCGAGAAATGCCACCTGAAAGATCAGGGCAAAAAGCAGCATGAGGATGGGCAGCGCGAGGAGGGTCTCGAGGGTGCCCCAACCCGACTGCCGATTCACCGCCGGATCGCGCAACTGCGGATCGGCCGTGCCGCGTGTTTGCGGATCGGCCGTGCCGGGCGACGGCTGGAGAATGCCGAGACCCGCTCGGCAGGGAACAGAGCCCCTTGTTGCCTCGAAGGCGCCAAAACCTGACGGGAAGCCCTTCTGGCGGCCTTGCGAAGGGCCTTGATGAAGGCGCTCCCAAACGCCTCGTGCTCCGGGGCAACGACGCATTCGTAAGGGCGGCACTGCCCGATCAAGCCTCAACACCCGGCCCTCAGCGTCAACCCAGACCAGATCGAGCCGACGCGTCATCGTGAGGGTGTGGATGGTTGAGCAACGGTCGAGATACGCCCAGACGCAGGGCTTGGACCTGGCAAGCCTACCAAACGGACTCATCCCCACCAATCTCGACAGAAAGCTCTCGAGCCTGACGCCTTCAGGCGGCTGGAAATGCCGCCCGATCATCACACGATCAAGGGGGTCGTGCGCGTTGTGGATCAAGGCCCCGCCCGGATGCCTCGAGGCACTTGGTCGGGTCTGGTTCATCGCGCAAACTCCTGTTGCACCCGAAAGAGCACCGGAAAGAGTAGGACTATGAAGGTCGACGGAAAGATAAGAAGCACCAATGGCACCAGCAAGCGAAGCGGCGCCTTCATCGCGTGGTTCTCCGCTGCCAGATACAGGTCCTGTCGCAATTGCAATGCGAAGTTTTTCATGGGCTCGGCAAGGGGTGTGCCCTGCGCGAGGGAGAGCGACACCATGATTCCCAACTGCGAGATTGGCTTGATCCCGAGTCCCCGGCCAAGTCGGTTGAGCGACTCGCTCAGACTCATGCCGCTTTGCATGTCTCGGATCACCCGGAGTTGAACAGGCTTTGTAAGGGGGTCGGTGAGCTGTGACGCCGCCTGAACAAAGGCAGCGCCCACCGACTGACCCGACTCGAGCCCGATTGCCCAGAGGTCAACGATGCCAGGGAGCCGAACCAGAAGCCGTTTCCGGTAGCGCTCAAGGAGCGCTCGAAGGTCTGCGAGCAAAAGCTGTGGCAACACGATCGCTAGGAGCAACCCGAAGATGGTCAAACCGGCGAGTGCCTGAACCAACGCGCGCGAGCTGTTGTGCCCCATCAAGAGCAAGACCGCGAGTATTCCCGCAAGAGCCATGAAGAGCAGCCAACGGCCCCCGATCCAGGCCTTCGAATCGATGGAACGGCGCAGAAAAAGGTCCTGACAAAGCCTCGAAGCGTCGCCCAGGCGCTCCAGCGTTGCGGGGGTGACAAGCAACAACACGCGGCCGCCGAGCCACACCACTGCGTGGCCGACGAGTTCGCGCTGCACAAGGTCCCGGATCCGAATTCGAACACCGCGACCATCTGCCGACGCTTGGTCGAAGGTTGAGCCCAGGAGGCGAGCCAGTGCGGCTCCGCCAAGGAACACAACCAGAAAGACGACCAGCGCGACGGTCAATCCAATAGCAACCTCTGTCACCATGGAAAACTCCTTTCGCAAAAGCAATATGGACAGAAGAGAACCGAGGGGAGCTTGGCCGAGGAATCTTTGTCCCGGGATCGGTCACCTCGGGCGCGGCCTCTCAGCACGCCGAAGCACCGACGGGCACAACCAGCCTTTCGTGCGGTGGGTAAGGCGCATGCAGTACCGCGGGGCCCGGGTCCCTGAACCGTCAATCAAACGAGGGCAATGCGAGGCGGCGAACCCAGATCGCGCCAGCGAGATTCATGAGAAAGGCTGCGGCAAGCGCAAGCTTTCCGGGCAGCGTTTCGAAGAGTGGGGCAAGTCCGTCGGGGTCGACGAGGTAGAGCACGGCAACCAGTCCACCCGGCATGCTCGACATCACCCACGCCTGGCCTCGCGCCTGCACCGTGAGCACACGCAATTTCGCCCGCAGATTGATTCGTGACTGAATGTCTCGGGCGAGTTGTTCGAGGGTGGGCGCAAGCGTACCGCCCGACACGATCCCGAGTCTGAGACAGTTGCTGAACAGACTGAACTCATCCAGCGCCAACCTTGACTCCTGACGACGAAGCGCGTCAGACAGCGAAATCCCGATGCGCAGATCCGTTCGGACCGTCTCAAAGCATGGCAGGAGTGCATCGTCAACCACCTCTGCGAGATGCCCAACCGCCTGATGGAGCGCCTGGCCTGAGCGCAGGAGCCCGGCAGTCTTCAGAATGGTGTCGGGCAGCGCTCGCTCCATCGCGCCTCGCTCCTGGAGTGACAGGCGATGTTGCACCACAAGGGGCAACCCGAGCAGGCAGGCGAGAAACACAAACCACAGCCACGGGTGCAGCGGAAAGAGCACAAGACCAAGGGTCACGACGACCCCGAGGTAGACATAACGCCAGCGCGACACTGTCGCCATCCACTGTCCTGCAGCGCTGGGATCGGTTGAACGCGCAGGCCTTGGTGCAACCCCTGCAGTCGACGAAAGGCGGAATGCCCACCACTCCTCGGCAGCACGAACCACGTGTAACAGACCGGGAAGGATCTGGATCCAGACCAGGGCAAGCGACAGCAGGAGGATCGCCCACGTAGCGACGTTGTTCAGTTCCATGGCTCAGGATGCTCCTTGAGTCAGCCGGAATCCATCACCGGACGCGAGGTTGCCGCCGTACTTCCGGATGCTGGGTTGAAGAACCGGTCACAGGCCCGGAGATGCACGCACAGCGCGAGGCACCGCATGCATCGCTCGGGCACCCTCGGGATGGGAGAAGATCTGCAGGATGTGATCGGACCCCTGCGATGCGCGATCCCGAAGACAGGCAGGCACGCCTGTGCAGAGTGCGTAGCGCGGGGCGCCCCTCTCCTTCGCTGCGTCGAGCAGGAAGATGTCCTGCATGCGGAAACTGCCGCCCTCGAGTCCGCTGAGTTCGCTCACCGCACTGATCGTTCGTTTCCCTTCATCGGATCGAACAATCTGCACAACAAGATTGAAGGCGGAGGCGATCTGCGACCGGATCGCTGAAATCGGGATTTCGATCCCGGACAAGAGCGTCAGAACTTCAAGGCGGGCAAGCGCATCACGGGGCGAATTGGCATGGATCGTCGACATAGATCCGGCGTGCCCGGTGTTGAGCGCCTGAAGTAGATCGAGTGCCTCCCCTCCGCGGCACTCCCCGATGATGATGCGGTCGGGACGCATGCGAAGCGCGTTGCGCAACAACTCACGGATGCTGATTTCGCCAACCCCCTCATAGCCGGCAAGCCGAGCCTCAAGACCCACGCAATGCGGGTGGCCGAGGGCAAGTTCGGCCGCATCTTCGATCGTGATGATGCGCTGGAAGGGCGAAATCTGGCTCCCCAGAATGTTGAGAAGAGTTGTCTTGCCACTGCCGGTTCCTCCCGACACAAGAATGTTGAGGCGGGCCTCGACAGCCCACTGGAGAAAGGCGCAAAGCGCGGTGGAGGCAGAACCCTTGTCGACCAGGTGCTCAAAGCTCAGGATGCGCCGCGAGAATTTGCGTATCGTCATGTGCGTGCCTCGCAGGGCGAGCGGCGGGATCACCAGATTCACGCGCGAGCCGTCCGGAAGTCGCGCGTCCATCGTTGGTGCTGCGGTGTCGAGCCGCTTTCCAGCGCGCGATGCGATCCGCTCGGCGATCAGCCGCAAGGCAGATTCCGAAGAGAACTGTTGATCGCAGCGCTCAAGGACTCCGCCCCGCTCGACGAAGATCTGTGCCGGGCCATTCACCATGATTTCGTCGACAGACGCATCGTCCATTAAAGGTTGAATAGGACCAAATCCAAGGCATTCCTCGAGGGTAATCCTCACCAGAACTTCTTCCTGGTCTGCGGTGAGCTTTGTGGACAGCGCATTACGCGCGGCCGCCGAGGTCAGGATTGCGCGGCAGATGTCGCGCAGGATGCCGGCAAGTTCGCCAACGCCCTGATCGCCAAGCCGCAGGCCCCGTCGGTCGAGTTCCGAGAAGGCCGCAGCCCGAAGCCACCCCACCGACTGCGGCGAAGGTGCCCATGCCGGTTCGACCTGGGCGGGCGCGGTATCGCGTAGGGCCGAAACTGCAGTCGCCAGACCCGGTGGACAGAGGCTTCCAGGAGCTTCCGGATCAAGGGTGGCAGAAGCTACCGGATCAAGGGTGGCAGAAGCTTCCGGATCGAGGCTTCCAGGAGCTACCGGATCGAAGGTCTCGAGAGCAACCCAACCTGCAACGGTAGGCGTGGTTGAATGTACGCATGCTGGCGCCCTGGGACCATCGCCTCCCGGACCATCGTCACAGAGGTCGCCAGGCCCTGCCCCATCGCCAAGTATCGGCTCCTTCCTCACCAGGCGATATGCGCCGACCGCCGGAAGGAGCGGGAGTGCGCGATCCAGATCAAGGTTGGCAAGGGTTGGCTGCCTTTCCGGAAGAAGGACGCTTGCCGATGGGAGCCTGGGCTCTCCGGGAAGGTGGGTCGGAGCGCGAACCGACCGAACTTCCGCCGCGGCCGTGTGTATTGCGGCATCGAAAACGGGCGATCGACCCGCGCGGTTCGGATCTCTTTCGATCCACAGACGATAAGTACCGATTTGTACAAGATCCTGCTCGATCAGCGGCCCAAAGTTGCGAACCCGCTCATCGTTGACCTTGAGGCCGCTAAAGCTTCCACAGTCGTGAACAAAAACCTGTCCGTCAACCGTTCGAAGTTCGGCATGGTGACGTGCAATACCCCAACCCTTCAGGCGGATTTCGCACGACAGGTCCCTCCCGAGGCTCAGCGTGTCGTTGACAAAGTGCTTTGTTTCGTGCGACGGGTCTCCTTCATGAGCCCAGCACACCCAGATCGTGCTCATCGAAGTGCCGCCGGGAGGGGCGTGATCGCTCCCGGATGGGGGGCGACGGATCCCGAACCCGCGCGGCCCGGGGGAGCCCCGGAAGAGTGCGCCGCGATTGACGAGGGCTTGACCAGGCGGGGCGACACAAACAGCAGCAATTCGCTGTTTCGGTCGCGGAACTGACGCGACCTGAAAAGGCCCCCGATTCCGGGGACGTCGCCGATCCCGGGCACCCGCTCGAAACTCTTTGCGACATCATCGGTGATCAGTCCAGCGACCACGAGGGTATCGCCAGAACGCACCTGAACCTCGGACTCGGTTCGCCGCTTGGCGATGCCAGGGATATCCTTCACCTGCGCCTCGAAGTTGATGGAGGATATCTCTGCGGTGAGCCGGATGTTGAGGATGTCTGCGGTTGCAACCGTGGGGGCAATCTCGATCCGGACACCGTATTCCTTGAAGAGGACCGAGCCCTGCCCAAGTGCACTGCTCACCGGGATCGGCAACTCGCCACCCGCCACGAAACGGGCGGATCCGCCAACTTTTGAGGTGAGGCTGGGGCGCGCCAGAAGGACCGCGTCTCCATCGTTCTGCAGGAACTGCAGCATGGAGGTGAACTGCGAGGCGAGACCCAGGGTCCAACTTAAGGGATTGAAACGATCCACCGATACCGACGCCGACGGCCCTTGCGCCCCGGAGGACCACCGGATACCCAGCTGGTTCACGCGCTCGGTTTTCACTTCCACAAAGAAGAGATCAACCACCACAGTTGCCTCTGCGGTGCTGTCGTGGGCAAGCACACTCAATTCCGGATACTTCCTTGACAGCTCTGCAAAGCGCATCCGCTCGGCGCTCGAGAGGGAAGGTCCGTGGACGATGATGCGATCCGCTTCTCGCCGTACCGTGAGGGAAGAGTCGCGGTCGCGCGCTGCGCTTGCCTCCCGTTCAAGCCGCGCAAGGATGGTGGAGGTAACGAGCACATCAATGCTCCGCATCCCGGCCTGCTCCCAAACGTGAACCTTGGAGTAACCCGGGGTTTCCCCGATCAGGAGGAGCTGCGACCGATCGATTGCAACCACTTGAATTGCCTTCGCGTTACCAACGGAGACGCGATACATACCCTTTGTATTAACCACGATCGCGTCGCCCACCAGCAGGTCCAGGCGCGCGGCTTGCTGGGCGTCGCTCTGCGGACCTGTTTGCGCCCGGGGTTCTGCAATCGGGGAGTCGGCGCCTCTGTCGCCCGCCGCGCCCGTCTCGCCGCTGCTTGAGCGGGAACCTGGCGCGCCCAAGGCGCTGGCTGGGCCGGGAGGGCTCGAATGGTGCGGAACTCCCGAGGCGTTGGCAGGGCTGCCGTGGGCGGGGCCTGCATCGACTGCGGTGCTTTGCAGGTCAGCATGGAGCCGGACTCTTTGCACGATCGTGGCGTTTGCCGAAGGCGCCTCATCCCTCGCCAGGGAAGGGGTGACCCCTGTAGCAGAAACGCTGAAGATCAGCAGGGCCCCAGCGACCAGGCGCGCGCTTGCGGGCAGGCGAAGATTCGGGAGTGGAAGAAATGTCATCGCATCATCCTCATAAAGTGACCCGCAGCTCTTTTCGGTCTATCGAACGATCCGCGGCTCTGCCGGTGGGGGAGTCATCGCCCCTCGCAAGAGCTCGGTAAGATCCCGGCGATCACCTTCACCAGCCGATTCGAAGGATGACCGGGGCCTCTGAGCGGTGGCGTCAACCTCCGGGTGCGGGCGCGTCGCACTGAGCGTCGATGCGCGTAAATCCACAGGCGCAGAAACCCCAGCGTCGGCTCTGATGTGGTTTGTGCTCTGCCACTGCCCTTGAGACTGACCCTGCCCTTGAGACTGCCCTTGCACGTGCCCCAGCACTGGCAAGGCTGGGAATCCGCTTTCCTGCATGGTTCTTTGTCCACCACGAATCACTTCAACGCCTGACCCCTCCGACCTCTGCGAGCCCCCTAGAACCTGAGGAAATCGATCTGCGGATGTCTCGCTCCGATGTGTGGAAGGCTTCGGCGTATGCACTGGAGGGTGCGCGGTCGAGGGCGTGTGGATCGCGGGCGCCGGAGGAACCGAAGGGGGAGCAGCTGAGGGGGTTGCCCCAGTGCCGGCAGCGTCGGGTTTCGAACGGTCGGCCCTGAGTGAAGCCGGGGCTTGTCGCCCGACCGGATACTCGGGCTTCCCAGCCAGCGGGAGCAACCCGCGATCGGCGGGGTGGCGCAAGGTCATCTGAAGCAGACCGTTCGACGAGGCCCGGACCAGTTGGATCGCGTGCTCCGGAGTGACTTCCACCTCCAGCTGAACCACGCCCGAGGCGCCGCTGCGGCGACTGAGGGCAGAGCCGGCCTCCGCCTTCAGGCGGCGGATCGACTTGACAGCAATGTCTTCCAGCAGATAGATCCCGCCTCCGCCAAGGCTGCCACTGCGGTGCATGCCTGGCGGATCCTGCCAGAAGAGGTCGACATGATCCCCGGGAGAGGGCAGATTCTGCAGACCAAAGCGGTCCTCGACGACAACCTGAACCAGCCGCATGCCAAGGCTCGGATGGCGTATGCGCTGCGACGCATCCTCGATTTGAGAGCGCAGCAAAGGCTCACCCGCAGCGAGATACTGTCGCAGAAGGGATCCCTCGATTTCGTCGATCCGCTCCGGGGGTAGCATCGCCTCGGCCGCGTAGGCCGCCGGCAATTTTCGAACGGCCAGCGTTTCCCGCGAGGCCACCTCGCCAGCCTGGAGATTGCGCTTTGCGACCAGCACCTCCACACTTTCCTGCGGGGCCGCAGGGCTTGGCCTCTCCTCAAAGGGCGCAACAAGGCTGTAGGCGCTTGCGATCCCGCAGCCCAGCGCGATCAGAAAGAGCGGCAGGCGAAATTGACCCGGTGCGCGCCAGAATGCCCGTACTGCATTGCGCGCGCTGATAAAGACCGGCTTGTTCAGCAGGCTTCCGACCCAAACAATCAGCGGAGCGAAGCGACTGCGGCGCGAGGAGAGTTGTTCACGATTGGCATTCAACATCTGGATACCCTGTTCGTTGTTGACCAGCGCAGAGGCGATAGACCAGGAGGGGGAGAATCAGCGCGAGGCGACCAGCGCAAGGACAGCAGCGCGAGGCGACCTGCAAGAGAGGACTGGTGCGCAAGCATCGATGCGCCTCAGAGGAGAGTCGTTTCAGAGGCGAAAACCCTGCAGGTCTTCTGCAAGCAATGCACCCAGAGTTGTGCCGCATAGCCACCAACCTCGCGATGGAAGGTGGAAATCCCACCGGCAAGGCTCTGCGGGCTGCTTGCCGATGCGGCAAACCCCTCTGCGCGCAGGTTCCGTGCGAGTCTCTGGATCGCCTGCAACTGACTTTCGCCCGTGGGATGCCAGTCGCTCACGCAACGGTTGCCAATCCGCCACTCGATCGCGAGGGCGGCAACCCCGGAGGCGCCGAAAAGTTTCCGCAGACGTCCCGGACAGCCAGAGCCCATGGCATGGCGCGGCCGCTGTTGTGGAGCAGCCCGGGTCCCGTCCGGCCACGCCCTGACGCCCGCTCCAGGGCTGGTTTGGTCGACCGTATTCATCGCGATCGAGTCGCCCGCTCCTCGCGCTCCCGCGTTGAGCGACTCCCGAAGCAGCCAGTGACCTTCGATCCCCAATTGAAGAATGGACTGCTGATCGGTTGCGGCGCCAAAGCGATTCGACACAGACGCCATCGCGGATTGCGGCAACGCTTGCCCTGTGGCGGGATGTTGGGCCTGTGTTGCCGGGGGCAGCGTGGTCGTGAGCGACAACACGAGGAATCGAGCAAGCAACCGCGCAGCGGATCTTGGATGCGAATCTCCCTTGCGTGCGAAACAGGCGCGAGCAGAGCAGTGCGTGGAACGCGGGTCGTGCAAACGGCAGATGTGAAGACAGGCTCGGCACGCTGCGCCTTTGCAGAGTGCCGAGCGGGATTCGCTGGAGCGGCCGTGGATACGAAGGGCTTGCGACCTGCGGTGATTGATCGAGATCAGCATCACAGATTCGCCCTAGTCGCTGGTTGGAAGCTCAGAACAGTCGGCGCAGCCCGGTTCTTGGGGCCCCTTGCGAAGAGGGCGTATCGGTCGATCGGACCAGTTTGCCGTGTAGGTCTCGAGGCCCAGCCAGGCGAGTGTGCGTTGCATGAGCTCGGTTACCGTGAGGACGGGGTCGACCGCCACCTGCGCCGGGATCTCGATCGCCTCTCGCACCCTCTGAAGCGTTCCCGGATCGTGATCGGCATGCGGATCCTGCGACCAGGTGTCTCTGAGCGTGGCGATCCGACGGCTTGCGAAACTCATGGTTCCGGGAAGACCAAAGGAGGCCTCAGTGGGTGTGGCGCCTCGCCGCATGCTGGTTGAGGCACCCACCAGCCCCGCGTCGACGTCGAGGCCGAAGCGGCCGGCCACAGTGCCCGGATCTTCAAGGCTCCAGTTGTCGAGCGATCGGCTCGCGAGCACCGACGGCCCGGAATCGATCCGCTCAAGCCAAACTCTTCGCGAGTGCGTGCGAGCATCGTCGCCCTGCACCCGGCCTTTCACCTGCGCCAGGACTGGCGAGTGCGGTTCAACTGCGTTAGCGCAGCGCTCGCCGTGGAACGCGCACTGATAGGCGATCCAGCGGCTATCCGCAAGCAGTTCCTCGTCTTCCGACGCAATCCTGTGAAAGATCAGAACGGAACCAAGCAACGCTGTGCCGAGGATCAGCATCACGATCATCTCGATCGCAGCCTGTCCAGCCGCCGACCG